>CP053031.1:1480000-1803621 GCA_021496505.1 Thermoleophilia bacterium SCSIO 60948
AGACAGTTCGGTCCCTATCTGCTGTGGGCGTTAGAGAGTTGAGGGGAGTCATCCTTAGTACGAGAGGACCGGGATGAACGCACCTCTGGTGTACCAGTTGTCCTGCCAAGGGCACCGCTGGTTAGCTACGTGTGGATCGGATAACCGCTGAAGGCATCTAAGCGGGAAGCCGACCTCGAGATGAGCTCTCTCATCCCTTCAAGGGAGTAAGACCCCTGGTAGACCACCAGGTTGATAGGCCGGCTGTATAAGCGCGGTGACGCGTTCAGCAGACCGGTACTAATGGGTCGAGGGCTTGACGGATTTACCCATCTTTTCTTGGCTTGATGCAGTTTTCAAGCCTCGTCGGGGCGCCTGCAAGGGTGTCTCGCCATATTTCGGTGGCAATAGCGAGGGGGAGACACCTCTTCCCATTCCGAACAGAGCAGTTAAGCCCCTCAGCGCCGATGGTACTTGGGACTCACGTCCCTGGGAGAGTAGGTCGCCGCCGGTCTTTCGTAGCGAATGAGCCGCCCGATGGGCGGCTCTTCTGCGTTCTCTGGGGCGCTCTGGTTCTGGTGACCGCCGAGGCGACGGTCGGGGCCCGCGACGCAGGCGCTCGGGCGCGCGGCGGGTTCAGCCGAGGCGGGTGAGGCGGCGACCGCCGGCAAGCGGCATCAGGGGTGCCTGCGCTCGGGCCGCGATGCGGAACGGGCCGACGACGATCGGCTCTCCGGCGGGTGACGGCGGAAAGTCGAACGAGTACGGGTTGACACCGGACTCGGTCGTGCCCGACGGACGGCGGGAGCGCTTGCGCCGGGTCAGCCGGCGCCGGCGGGTCCGGGCGCTCTCGGCGCACTCGGATCGCGGCGCGGGAGCGCCGTCCTGCGCGCCGACGGGGCGCTGGTCGGTGGCCGTCTCGAGGCCGTATTCGCCGAGTGTCGTGGCGTCGATCATCAGGTCGACGCCGTCGAGCAGGCGCTGGAAGCTGGTGTTGTCTGAGGCGAACATGTGTACGGAAGGTATGCGGGCCCCCGGACGGAAGCGGGCGGATGCAATGCCACTTGCATAGCCGTCTCGGCGAAGTCTGAAACCGCTTCTTTGCAGGCGAAAGCGCCGGTCCATCAGCCGCGTCTCCCGAAGCTCTGCGGGCGCGGCGCGACGGCGGCGAGCCCCGCGGCTCCACCGGCGGCCGCCACGCGGTCGGTTGGGACCCGTCCGGTCTCGGCCTCGACGGAGGGTTCGATCGTCCGGACCTCCGCACCGGAGATCCCGGGCGAGGAGAGCTGGGAGACCTCGTCGGCGATCAGGTTCATGACGCCCTCACGGCGTTCGATGCGCCCCGAGCACGACACGAGGGGGGAGGTGCGCACCGTGAGCCTGCAGCGCTCGTAGACGGGCGGCGGGACGATCACGTTGACGACGCCCACCTCGTCCTCGAGCAACATGAATACGACCCCCTTGGCGGTTCCGGGGCGCTGTCGCGCGACGACGAGTCCGGCCGTTCGCACGCTGCTCATGTTGCGCGCGCGTTCGAGCTCGGTACTGGTCAGCATCCCCGGGCCCAGCTCGGCCCGGATCAGGCTCATCGGGTGCTCGCCGAGCGTCATCGAGGTGCTCTTGTAGTCGGCGATCATCGACTCCCACGGACTCACGGGCTCGAGCTCGGGCGCTTCGGGGAGTTCGAGCGGGAGCGCGAGCTGGAGCCCGTCGGATCCGGCTCGGCGCGACCCGGCGGCCACGCCGGCGCTCCACAGTGCGCGCCGGCGGCTATCGCCCGGTGGCGCGACCTGCCGCAGGTGCCCGCGCGAGCCCTTGCCTGCCGGGACCCCGAGGGGAGCGAACGCCCCCGACCAGGCGAGTCGCTCGAGCGACTCACGCCGCAGGCCGGAGCGCGAGGCGAGCTCGCCGAGCTCCGTGAACTCGCCGCCGTCCCGGCGCGCTCGGACCAGCCGCTCGGCCTCGGCCTCGCGCAGGCCGCCGACGTAGCCGAGCCCGACCCTCACCGCCGGCGGAGCGCCGCGCTCGACCGCGGGTTCGGCAGTGCACGCGACCTCGCTGCGATTGACGTCCACCCCGCGGACCTCTACGCCGCGGCGCTGGGCCTCGTGGACCAGGGCATCGGGCGGGTAGAAGCCCATCGGCTGTTCGTTCAGCAGCGCGGCGAGGAACTCGGCGGCGTAATGGACCCGTAGCCAGGTCGATTGGTAGGCGAGCAGACCGAAAGCGGCCGAATGTGACTTCGGGAAGCCGAAGCCGGAGAACCCCTCGACCTGCGAGAAGACACGCTCGGCGATCTCCCGGTCGACCCCGTTGTCCAGCGCCCCCGCGACGAACCTGCGGCGGTAGGCGACGAGAGCCTCCTCGGAGCGCTTGCGGCTCATCGCCCGCCGCAGGCCCTCGGCCTCGCCCGGCGAGAATCCGGCGAGCGCCATCGCAACCTGGATCACCTGGTCCTGGAAGACGATCGCGCCCAACGTGTCGGAGAGGATCGGCTCGAGCGAAGGGTGTTCGTAGGGGATCTCGTAGTCGGGGTTGGTCCGCAGGATCTTGCGGCGCTCGAGGTAGGGGTGCACCGCGCCGCCCTGGATCGGGCCGGGGCGGACGATCGCGACCTGGACGACGATGTCGTCGAGGTTCTCGGGCAGGCTGCGCGGCAGCATCTGCATCTGGGCGCGGCTCTCGATCTGGAAGACGCCGGTCGTCTCGGCTTTCTGGATCGCCTCGAAGACCTCCGGGTCGTCGAGCCGGATCCGCGAGAGGTCGATCCGCTCGCCGCGGCAACGCGCGATGTCCTCGACGCAGCGCTCGACGGCCGAGAGCATCCCGAGCCCGAGCAGGTCGATCTTGAGAAAACCGGCGTCCGAGCAGGAGTCCTTGTCCCACTGGACGATCTGGCGCTCGGCCATCGCCGCCGGTATGACCGGACAGAGCTCGTGCAGCCGTTCGGTCGAGAGGACCATGCCGCCGGGGTGCTGGGAGGCGTGGCGGGGCTGGCCGAATGCCTCACCGGCCAGCGAGAGCAGCGCCCGCCAGCGCGGTGAGCGAGCTCGCTCGGCACCGATCGACTCGACGATGTCGCGCTCGAGGTCGCGGCCGTCGCCGTAGCCCGAGGCGGCGCGGGCCACGCGCTCGATCTCGCCGGCGGGCAGACCGAGCGCCTTGCCGAAGTCGCGCACCGACGCCTTCGTGCGGAAGGTCGGAAAGGCGGCGACGAGGGCCGAGCGCTCGTGTCCGTAGCGCTCGTGGATCCGCGGGATCAGCCGCTCGCGGATGTCGCGCGGGAAGTCGAGGTCGATGTCCGGCATCTCGGAGACCTCCTCGTTGAGGAAGCGGCCGAGAAAGAGGCCGGCGCGGACCGGGTCGACGTGCGAGAGGCCGGTCAGGTAACAGACGACGGACGAGACGCTCGACCCGCGTCCGCGGCCCGGCGGCATCAACGCCCGCGCCGAATCGGGGCCGCGGACCTCGACCGCGACCTCGCGCGCGAGCTCGAGCAGTTCGAAGTGGAGCCGGAAGAAGCCCGAGAGCCGCAGCGAGGCGATCACCCGGAGCTCCTCGCGCAGCCGATCGCGAGCTTCGGCCACCTCGGGCGTTCCGGCGTAGCGGGTGTCGAAGCGCGAATCGCAGATCTCCGCCAGCTCGCGATCGGCTCCGGGGTCCTCGGACCCCGGGTAGCGGTAGCCGAGGTCGCGGGTCAGGTCGAATCGCAGCCGCTCGGCGAGCCGCTCGGTCCCGGCGAGCGCCTCGGGGTGGTCGGCGAACCGCGCCTCCATGCTCCCCGGCGCGACCAGTGCGCTCGAGCCGTTGCCGCGCCGCGCCGGCTCGGTCTCCTCGAGCGTCGCGTTGCGCCCGACGGCGACGAGGGCGTCCTGGAGCGCCGCGCGGGAGCGATCGTGCGAGTGGACGTTGCCGCTCGCAACGCAGCCGACCCCGATCCGCTCGGCGAGCGCGGCCAGCCAGCGGTTGCGGGCGCGATCGTGGCGCCACAGCGGTCGCTGGAGCTCGACCGCGAGCCGATCGGGCCCGAAGGCTGCGCGCAGCCGGCGCGCGATCTCGATCCGGCCCGCGAGGGCGTCGGGTCGCGGGCGCCCGCCGGCGCGCTCGTACGGACCGCAGAGCAGGCCCTCTCGCGCGCAGCCGGTGAGGCAGACGAGCCCTTCGCAGTCGCGCTCGAGCTCCGCGAGCTCGAGTAGCGCCGGCAGTGGGCCCGACATCGAAGCGGGGCCGGTCCGCGTGTCGGCGTGCGCGAGGGTGACGAGCCGGCAGAGCGAACGCCACCCGGCCGCCGACTCGACGAGCAGGGTGAGATGGAAGCGGGGTGGAGGCGGGATCGAGTCGATCAACGCCTTTCCGGCGTCGATCGCGCGCGCCACCGGGCGCTCGCCGGCGACGATCTCGAGCTCGGCGCCGACGATCGGCCGGACCCCGACGCCGCGGCAGGCGTGGGCGAACTCCATCGCGCCCCAGACGCCGTCGTGGTCGGTGAGCGCGAACGATTCGTAGCCGTGCATAGCGGCGGCGACCGCGAGCTCGGCCGGCAGCGAGGCGCCGTCGGAGAACGAATACGAAGAGTGGGCGTGGAGCTCTGAATAGGCCATCGCGACCCGCTCAGGCACGCTGCTCGAACCAGCGCCCGCCGCGCGCCGGCTCTCGCATCACGACGACGTCGCGGCCGTCGGCGAGGACGAGTTCGAAGTAGCGGCGGCTGAGCGGCTCAGAGGTCCACCAGCGATCCTCGACCAACCACTGCTCGCGGATCGCGTCGACCCGCGAGCCGCCGACGCGCGCCGGCAGCCCGCGCTCGCCGGTCTCGACCCTGATCGGTCGCGGCGCGTAGACGCCGTGCGGCCCGTGCGCGCGCCGGCGAGGCTCAGCCATCGCCGTCGAGCTCCGAGCGCTCGGGGAAGGGGGTGAGGACCGCTCGTCGCTCCGGGATCCTCGAATCCGGATCGACGTCGAGGATCTGGAGCACCGAGTCGCGGCCGGCGGCGGCCCGGACCTGGCGCACCGCTTCGCCGAGCAGTCCGCGTCGGCGCTGCGCCGCATCGGCGGCGCCGAGCGATGCCTGGTCGCTGGGCGGCTCGCCGAGCTCGAGCGCACGGAGCGCGATCCGCTCGGCGGGGCCTGGGAGCGCGGCGAGCTTCGCGACAGCGGCGCTTCGCAGCCGCTCGGGGTCCGCGCTCGCGCTTCGCATCGCGATCTCGGACCGCCAGCCCCCGGCGCCCGCGAGCCGGACCTCGATCCGCAGCCGTCTCAGGCTGCGCCCGCCGCGCGCCGGGTCGGCCAACAGCCTGTCGACGAGCAGCGCGATCGCGCGTTCGAGTCCGGGCCCCGCGAGGGCGTCGCCGAGCTCGAGCGACGCGACGATCTCCTCGCGCCCGCGCCGGGGGCGCAGCGGCGGCTCCTCGCCGCGCGCGATTCGCAGCGCGCGCAGCCCGGGCTCCCCGAACCGGTCGGCGATCGCCGCCGCCGGCAGCGCCGCGAACTCCCCGATCGATCCGATCCCGAGCCGTTCGAGGGTCTCGGGCAGGCTCGCCGCCTGCCAGCGATCGGGCAGGCGGTCGCGAAGCGCGGTGATCGGCAGCTCGGCGACGAAGCGCTCCGCGTCGCGACCGGCGACGATCGGCGCCGCTCGCCTGGCCCGGGCGCGCCGCGCGGCGGCCTGGGCGCAGAGCCGGGTCGGTCCGGCGCCGAGCCGGGCGGCCGTGCCGAGGGCGCGGCCGGCGCGTGCGAGCGCCGGGGCGGGACCGCCGTAGAGGCCGACGAGGGCGCCGACGGAGAAGAAGGCCTCGCCGGGGCGCTCGGCCTCGACCTCGGCGCCGATCTCCTCGAGCCGCCGGACCGCGACCTCCCAGCGCTCCTCGGCGCGGTCGGGGTCCGGAGTGACGAGTTCGAGCGACGGGCAGCGGGCGAGCGCTTCGGAGAGCCCGATGCCCGGGCGGACTCCGTAGGCCTCGGCGGCGGCGGAGACCTCGCCGATCAGCTGCGGGGCGCCCGGGGTGGGGGCGAGCGCGATCGGATCGCCGAGGCGCTCGCGCCCGCCGAGCGCGGCGAGCAGCTCGAAGCGGGGAAGTAGCGCGCAGGCGACGATCATCGAACACATGTTCGCATGCGACGGTGACGGAATGCAAACCTCCGGCGCCGGGTACCTCGGCGGCGTGGGACTGGCTCCGGCGACCGTCGTTGCGATGCTCGCCGCGTTGCTGGCGAGCATCGCGCTCGGTGCCTGCTCAGGGGCGGATTCCGGATCCGGAACGGCCGACTCGACCGGCTCCGGCGCGGCTCAGGGGCCCGCCGAGCCGCGTGATGAGGACGATTCCGGCGACAGCGAGGATGAGGCCGTCGCCGTGATCGAGCGCTGGTCGGAGACCCTGCGAGGCGGCGACGAGCGTGGCGCCGCCGAGCTGTTCGCAACGCCGAGCCTGGTCGACAACGGGACCGGCCCGCTGTCGATCGAGACCACGGACGACGCGCTCGCCTTCAACCGCTCACTGCCGTGCGGCGCCGTCCTGCTCGGCACGGAGGCCCGGGGCGAGCTGACGATCGCGACCTTCCGCCTGACCGAGCGGCCGGGCTCCGGGACCTGCGGTCCCGGCGTCGGCTCGCGGGCACGGACCGCGTTCGAGGTCGCTGACGGATCCATCACCGTCTGGCAGCGCGTTCCCACGCGCGGCGACGGATCGACCGAGCCCGCGCCCACGGACCCGGTCTGATTCGGCCGACCGGGTGGCGCTGACGCCCCCTGGACACTTATGATCCTTTGAGGGTTGCAGGGACCCATCGATGGACTACCTAGGAGGACGTATGAGACGGACCAGGCTGGTCTGCACCGCGCTGGCGGTGACCGGCTTGTCGTTCGGTGCCGTCGCCTGTGGCGACGACAGCGATGACGGCGGCGGCGGCGGAGGCGAAGGCGGGGAGACCTCGCTCGATCTCGTGATCGGGGATTCGGTTCCCCTCAGCGGCGACCTCGGAGACTTCGGTCCTCCCGGCCAGAAGGCCGCGGACCTCGCTATCGAGGAGATCAACAGCGCCATCGAGGAAGCGGGTGCCGACCACACCGTCGAGATCGTCCACGAGGACAACGGCGGCGGTGCCGATCAGCAGGCCGCGGTCTCCGCCGCGCGCAAGCTCGTCGACTCCGACGGCGCTTCGTGCATCACCGGCGCGTGGGCCTCGGCCGACACGATCCCGACCGCGGAGTCGGTGACGATCGACGCCGAGGTTCCGCTGATCTCGCCGGCCTCGACCTCGGACGAGATCACCGCGATCGGCGGCGAGAATCCGGGACTCGTCAACCGGACGGCTCCGCCGGACTCCTTCCAGGGTCCGACGCTGGCCAACTACATCGATCAGGAGATCGGTGCGGACGGCTCGACGGCCAACGTCGGCGCTCGTAACGACGCCTACGGAACCGGTCTCGCCGAGACGTTCAGCGGCGGCTGGGAGGATCTCGGCGGTGAGATCGGGAGCGAGACGGTCTACGACCCGAAGCTGCCGAGCTATGACGCTGAGGCGTCGGACATCACCGAGGGCGATCCGGACGCGACGGTCATCGTCGACTTCCCGGAGACCTACAACAAGGTCGGTCCCGCGCTCGTGCGCGCCGGGTTCGATCCGGGCACGACGTTCGTCACCGACGGTCTGATCTCCGGCGATCTCGCCGAGGGTGCCGGTGACGACGCGGTCAACGGTCTGCGCGGTACTGCGCCGGGCGTCCCCGACGATGACGAGTCGTCGAAGGCGTTCGACGAGGCGTTCAAGCAGTTCGAGCCGAAGGACGTCGAGCGCATGACGTTCGACGCTCAGAACTTCGACGCCGTCGTTCTGTGCTACCTGTCCGCCGTGGCCGCCGGCTCCGATGAGGGTGCCGACATGGCCGAGACGCTGCATGACGTCAGCGCCCCGGGCGGCGAGCAGTACACCTGGGAGGAGCTCCCCGAGGCCATCGAGGCGCTCGAGAACGGTGAGGACATCGACTACCAGGGCGCCTCGGGCGCGATCGACATGGACGAGAACGGAGATGCCACCGCGGGCGTCTACGACGTGTTCGAGTTCAAGAACGGCGCACCTGAGCCGGTCGACGAGGTCGAGGTCGAGACCGGGGAGTAGCCCGGCTCGTCCGACGAGCAGAGCGAGCCCGGCGGCCGGAAGGGTCGCCGGGCTCGGCGCTCGCCGCGCACAGGCGGCGGGCGGAGAGCGGCGATCGGGCTTCCTGCGGGCCCGCTCGCCGCTTTTCTCGTCCCGGGGTCGGGGCGCTCAGGCGGACGCGGGGGCCGCGTCGTCGGAGTCTTCGTCGGCGGCGTCGATCCGCGCCGTCCCGCCGAGGTAGAGCTCTGCGACCTTCGGGTCGTCGAGCAGGTCCTTGCCGGGCCCCTCGAAGCGGTCCCTGCCGAGGTCGAGGACGTAGCCGCGGTCGGACATCGCCAGCGCGCGGCGGGCGTTCTGCTCGACCATCAGGATCGTCACGCCCTCGCGGTTGACGTCCTGGGTCTTCTCGAAGATTGCATCGACGAAGGCGGGGGCGAGGCCGGCGGAGGGCTCGTCGAGCAGCAGCACCTTCGGGTCCGGCATCAGCGCACGGGCCATCGCGACCATCTGGCGCTCGCCACCGGACATCGTGCCCGCGTACTGTCCGCGGCGCTCGCCGAGTCGCGGGAAGAGCTCGCACATGCGGTCGATCTGTGACTTCGTCGTCGAGCGATCGAGCGACCCCATCTCGAGGTTCTCCGAGACCGTCAGGTTGGGGAAGATGTTGTCGAGCTGCGGCACGTAGCTCATCCCGCGCCGCGTGATGTCGTGCGGCCGGCGTCCGGAGATGTCCTCGCCGCGCAGCACGACGCGGCCCTTGCGCGGCTTGAGCAGTCCGAAGAGGGTCTTGATGAAGGTTGACTTGCCGGCGCCGTTCGGGCCGACGATCGTCACGATCTCGCCCTCCCGGACGCGGATCGAGACTCCGTTGAGGATGTCGACCTCGGGCAGGTAGCCCGCGACGACGCCCTCCGTCGCGAGCAGCGCGTCGCCGGCCGGCGTGATCTCCTCGCCGTCCGTCTCGCGAACGCCGCTCATCGTGCGTCCTCCCGGCCCTCGGGTCGGTCGCGGTGCTCGACGCGCTCGAGCTCGGCGCGGTCCTCGGCGCTCGTGTCGAGCGCGGGATCGGCGAGCGCCGCCGCCGGCGCCTCGCCGCCGAGGTATGCGTCGATGACGCCCTTGTCGGAGCGCACCTCCTCCGGCGGGCCGGAGGCGATCACCTTGCCCTGCGCCATGACCACGACCTTGTCGGAGTGGTTCATGACGACCTCCATGTCGTGCTCGACGAACAGGAAGGTCACGCCGTCCTCACGGCGCAGCCGCTGCATGTGGTCGAGCAGTCGGCGGCCGAGCGTCGGGTTGATCCCGGCCATCGGCTCGTCGAGCAGCAGGAAGCGCGGGCGCGTCATCAGCGCCCGCGAGAGCTCGAGCAACTTGCGCTGCCCGCCGGAGAGCGTGCCCGCGTACTCGTCCTTGAGCCGGGTCAGGTTGAAGACGTCGAGCAGCTCCTCGGCCTGGGCGTGGATCTCCTTCTCGCGCTTTCGCCCCGCCACCGGGCGGAAGATCGCGCCGAAGAGGCTCTCGCCAGGCTGGTTCTGCGCCGCGAGCAGCATGTTGTCGAGCACCGACATCCGCGCCAGCGCCTTCGTGATCTGGAAGGTCCGGACCATCCCCATGCGCGCGATCAGGTAGGGCGGTCGCCCGAGCGTGCGGCGTCCCTCGAACGTCGCCGTCCCGCCGTCGGCGCGGTAGAAGCCGGTGATCGTGTTGAAGAACGTCGTCTTGCCGGCGCCGTTGGGACCGATCAACGCCGTGATCGAGCCCTCGGCCACGTCCATCGTCGCCCCGTCCACGGCACGGATGCCGCCGAATTGCTTGACGACTCCGTCGGCGCGGAAGATCGGCGCGGGCGCGTCACTCACCGAGCACCATCTCCTCGCGCTTGCCGAGGATCCCCTGCGGTCGGAACGCCATCAGCGCGATCAGCACGATCCCCAGGACGATGAACCTGAGCGCCGAGAGCTGCGTCTCGGAGATCCCGATGTCGTCGAGGAAGCGCATTCCCTCGAACACCGACTGGAAGATGATCGCGCCGAGCGCGACACCCCAGTAGTTGCCGAGACCTCCCAGGATCATGCAGGCGAAGCCGATGAAGGTGAACTGGGGTAAGAACGAGTCCGGGTTGATGAACTGGAGGTTGATCGCCAGGAAGAAGCCGGCGAGGGCACCGATGCCGGCCGCGACGACGAGCGACTGCAGCTTGTAGGAGAACGCGTTCTTGCCGAGCGCCCGGGCGGCGTCCTCGTCCTCGCGGACCGCTCGCAGGACGCGGCCCCACGGCGTCTTCTGGAGTCGCCAGAGGACGAAGGTCAGCGTGAGGGCGACGACCCAGACGACGAGGAACAGCGGGAAGGTGCTCTCCGGATCCGTCCAGCCGATCGTCTCGACCGCGCTCTCGATGCCGTCCTCGATCGGGTCGAAGCCGGTCAGGAAACCGAAGATTCCCTGCGGCCCCTCCGTCAGGTCCTGCGCGTTGACCGTCGTCAGCCGGATCGCCTCGGCGGCGGCGATCGTCGCGATCGCGAGGTAGTCGGCGCGAAGGCGCAGCGACGGCATGCCGACGATCAGCCCGAAGACCATCGCGAGCAGGATCCCCGCGAGCAGACCCAGCATCAGGGTGAGGAACGAGTCGGGGTCGAGCCCGATGCTCGGCGCGGTCTTCGTGACGAAGATCGCCATCGTGTAGGCGCCGATCGCCATGAAGCCGGCCTGGCCGAAGTTGAAGATCCCCGTGAAGCCGACGTTCAGCTGCAGGCCGAGGGCGAAGATCGTGAAGATCCCCGCGATGATCCCGATGTTGATCCAGACGCCGAGGCTCGAGAAGGCGTCGAAGGAGATCGCCGTGTGGAGGAGGTCGGCGGCGGTCATCTAGATCGACCTCTCGCGCCCGAAGATGCCCTGAGGGCGGATCACGAGGACCGCGATCAGGACCAGGAAGCCGATCGCGTTCTTGAAGCCCGAGGCGACGAACAGCGTCGACCACTCGATGACGAGGCCCAGCATCAGACCGCCGGCGAGGGCGCCGAACGCGTTACCGATCCCACCGAGGACGACCGCGGCGAAGATCGGGAGCAGGAGCTCGAACCCGAGCTCGGGCTGCAACTGCGTGATCGCGCCCGCCGCGACGCCCGCGAGCCCGGCCATCGAGCCGGCGAGGACCCAGGTCCAGGTGATGACGCGGGTCGTGTCGATGCCGGCCGTCTCGGCTAGATCGAGGTCGTCGGAGAGCGCCCGCATCCGCTTGCCGAGCAGCGTGTAGCGCAGCATCAGCCCGGTCAGTACGAGCACGATCAGGCCACCGACCAGGACGATCCCCTGGGTCGTCCCGAGTGTGATCCCGAACCAGTCCTCGAGGAAGCCGACCGAGCCCGATCGGTTGAGCCCGTAGGAGCGCAGATCGGTCGAATAGAAGAACTGGATCCCATAGCGGATCACGAACGCGAGCCCGATCGACATCAGGATGAACTGCAGGAGCCCGGCGCCGCGACGGCGCATCGGCGCCCACATTCCCTTCTCGAGGCCGATTCCTAGCAGCGCCGTCAGCGCCATCGCGAATGCCACCGCGATCACGAACGGCAGGCTCCAGAAGACGTAGGCGACGTAGGCGGCGTAGGCGCCGAACGTCAGCAGGTCGCCGTGGGCGAAGTTGACGAGTTTGAGGATCCCGTAGACGAGCGTCAGGCCGACGGCTCCGAGTGCGAACACCGAGCCGGTCGACAGGCCGATGAATCCGCGCTCCGCGACTGCCTGGAGGCCGTTGTAGGCGATCAGGACGCAGAACAGGTAGACGAGGATCACCCCGGCGATCGCCGGGGCCCTGCCCTGGATCTGACTCAGCACGGCGATCGCGACGACCGTCGATACGAGCAGGCCGGCGATCGCGACGCCGCCGTCGGGCAGCCCGCCCTCGAATATCAGCATCAGGATCGGGATCAGCAGCAGAGCGAGGCCGCCGAGGACGACGAAGGGCAGCTCCCTCGCCTGTCCGAGCAGCTCGTAGACCCGCTCGGTGACGGTCTTGTCCGCCACCTTCGGTGCATGGGTGCCCGCCTCCACGAGGCCGCAGACTAGACCTTCCGTCCGGCGGGTGTCTCGCTGAGGCGCCTGCGGCTAATCGGTGCCCAGGCGCTTCGATACCGCGTCGATGACCGCGCTCGTGAAGGCGCTCGTACCGACGTGTCCACCGAGGTCCGGGGTCCTGGTCCCGGACCCGGCGGTCGCGACGGTCGCCTCGGTTATCGCCTTCCCGGCCTCCTTGGCGCGCTCGTCGTCGGAGAAACCGAGCACTGCGCCCGCGGCCATGATCATCGCCATCGGGTTCGCGAGGTCCTTGCCGAGCAGGGCGGGCGCGGTTCCGTGCGGCGCCTCGGCCATCGCGACCTCGACCGCGAGCTCGTCGTCGAGCGCCAGCAGGACCGATTCGGCGCCCGCGATCGAGCCGAACATCGGCAGGACGAGGTCCGAGAGCAGGTCGCCGTCGCGGTTCAGGCACGGGATCACGAGCGGGCCCTCCGCGGCGCCCGAGACGAGCCCGGCGAGTGTCGCGTCGATCAGGACCGGCTTGTAGGGAACATCGGGATGGCGCTCGGCCGCGGCGTCCATCTCCTCCTTGAGCATCCCTTCGTAGGTCGGGCTCACGGTCCACTTCGGGCCGCCGTAGACCGTTGCCTGGCCCTGCTCGGCAGCCCGGAACGAGTACTCCGCGACCGCGCGACAGTCCGCCCGCGTGATCCGCTCGGTCCGCAGCGCGACCTCCTCGTCACCCTCGCCCTCGCGCCACTGCTCCGCGCCGTAGGCGTCGCCGACGGCCATCCGGCAGACGGAGATCGGGTCGTGGACGCCGGCGACGGTCGAGATCCCGGGGATCCGGCGCCCCGTCCGGACGATCACCTTGCCGCCGATCTCCTCGCGGAGGATCCGGTTCGGGCTGCCGACGTCGTCGGCGCCCTCGGGCGTGACCGTGGCCGCCTTGAGGCCGAGTCCGGCCTCGCGCATCGCGGCGGCGGCCTCGGTGACGCAGCCGTTGTCGGTCTCGCGGCGGTTGTCGAGGGAGAGGTCGTGGCGCTCGATCTCGACGTCGACCCCGAGCAGCTCCGGGTCGAGGACGCGCAGCGACTCCTCGAGCAGCTCCTGGCCCGTCTCGTCACCCTCGAGCGCGACTATCTTGATGGCCATGGCTCGACGCTACCCGCTCGGACCTCGAGGAGTACTGAGGTGAGCGCTCCGGCTCGCTGCTCGTGGTGCGGGGCGAGCGTCGAGGCCGACGACGGCTGGCGCGCCTACGAGCCGGCCGGTGATCGCAGCGCGACGTTCTGCCGCCTGGAGCACGTCTTCCCGTGGACGTTCCACGACTCGCACTGGGAGGCCGGCGCCTTCGACGAGCCCGAGGTCGGCGACGGTCCGGATCGCTGTTCGCAGTGCGAGGCCGAGCTCGGCGAGGTGCGGGTGATCCTCGTGCGCCACCGCGACCGCGCCCGGATCCCCGACGCGTTCTGCTCGACCGAGCACATGGCCGATTGGGCCAAGGCCGGCGGGCGCTGGCGCTCGGTCTAGGTCAGGCCGGCTCGGCCGAGGCCTCGCCCCGCAGCCCGAGCTCGTCGGCGCGCTCGGCGAGCGCCGCGATGACGATCGCGAGGTGCTCGTCGAAATCGACGCCGAGCTCCTCGGCTCCGGCCCGCACCTGCTCGCGATCGACGGCCGCGGCGAAGGCCGGAGTCTTCAGCTTCTTCTTGACCGACTTCGGCTTCATGCCCTCGATCCCCGTCGGCCGGACCATCGCGCAGGCCGCGACGAAGCCACTCAGCTCGTCGACGGCGTAGAGGGTCTTCGAGAGATCGGTCTCGCGCGGGACGCCGAGGTAGGGCGCGTGACCGGCCACGGCGTCGATCAGCTCCGGCGGCCAGTCGAGTCGTTCGAGCTCGGCGATCGCGTAGCGCGGATGGCCCGTCTCGAGGTCCGGATGGCGCTCGTAGTCGAGGTCGTGGACGAGGCCCGTGTTGCCCCACAGGACCTCGTCGGCGCCGTTTCGCCTCGCGTAGGCGACCATCGCCGCCTCGACCGCGAGGACGTGTCGGCGGAGCGTCTCGGATTCGATCCATTCCGTGACGAGGGCCCAGGCCTCCTCGCGGGTCGGCTGTGTCGGCATGGGGGGCTACGGTATCGGCGCAATGGAGAAGTTCGTGATCCAGGGTGGCCGCCCGCTTTCGGGTGAGATCAGGGCCGCCGGAAACAAGAATGCGGCGCTGCCGATCCTCGCCGCCTGCCTGCTGACCGACGAGGAGCTCGTGCTCCACAACGTGCCGCGCATCCGCGACACCGAGGCCCAGCTCGAGCTGCTCGCGCGCCTCGGGGTCTCGGTCGTCTGGGGCGTGGACGATGAGCTGCGGCTGTCCGCGGCCAACGTCACCGAGACGGCGGTCGACGAGCGGCTCGCGGCCCGCATCAGGGCTTCGTTCCTGCTCGCGGGGCCGATCCTGGCGCGGTTCGGGCACGTCGAGATGCCGCCCCCGGGCGGAGACTTCATCGGCCGCCGCAGGCTCGATCCCCACCTCGACGCCTTCACCGACATGGGGGCGGACGTCTCCGGCGATCGCTGGATCAAGATCTCCGCTCCCGCCGGCGGCTTGAAGCCGTGCGCGATCTTCATGGACGAGCCGTCGGTCATGGCGACTGAGAACGCGCTGATGGCGGCGTCGCTGACCGAGGGCCCGACGACGATCGGCAATGCCGCCTGCGAGCCGCACGTGCAGGACCTCGCGAAGCTGCTCGTCAAGATGGGCGCCCAGATCGACGGCATCGGATCGAACGTGATGACCGTGCACGGCCGCGACCGGCTGAGCGGCGCCGAGCACCGCGTCTGCCCGGATCACATCGAGGTGGCGAGCTTCATGGCGCTGGCCGCCGCCACCGGTGGCGACCTGCGAATCCGCGACACCGCGCCCGAGGACCTCGTCACCGTCCGCCGCCACTTCGGCCGCCTCGGTCTCCACACCGAGGTCGACGGCAGCGACGTGCTCGTACCGCCCGACCAGGAGCTCCGGGTCCAGGACGACCTCGGCGATGCGATCCCGAAGATCGATGACGGGCCGTGGCCGGCGTTCCCAGCCGACCTGACGTCGATCGCCGTGGCGCTCGCGACCCAGGCCCAGGGCACGATCCTGATCTTCGAGAAGATGTTCGAGAACCGGCTGTTCTTCACCGACAAGCTCGTCGCGATGGGCGCCCGGATCACCCTGTGCGACCCGCATCGCGCGATCGTCAGCGGTCCCAGCCGTCTTCACGGCGAGCGCGTCGAGAGTCCCGACATCCGCGCCGGCATGGCGATCCTGATCGCCGCGCTCTCGGCCGAGGGGACCTCCGAGATCGGCAACATCGCGCAGATCGATCGCGGCTACGAGCGGATCGACGAACGCCTGCGCGACCTCGGCGCCGAGATCGAACGGGTCGCGATCGAACCCGTCGCCGCCTAGGCGACCCGCGAGCCGATGGCGCTCCGACACCCGATCCCGCCGGGCACCCGTGACGTGCTCGTCGACGAGCGCCGCGAGCTGCGCGTCATCGAGTCGGCGCTGATCGAGTGCTTCGAGGCGCACGGGTTCGGGGAGGTCCAGACGCCGGCGATCGAGTACCACGAGGTGCTCGCCGCGGGCGATGAGCGCGGCGCGCCGGCCGCCTACCGGTTCTTCGACGAGGGCGGCGAGCTGCTCAGCCTGCGGACCGACATGACGGTCCCGATCGCGCGGCTGGTCGGCACCCGCCTGGCGGCGGCGGAGCCGCCGTTCCGGCTGAGCTACGTCGGCAGCGCCTACCGCGCGGTCCGGCCCCAGCGCGGCCAGATGCGCGAGTTCGTGCAGGCCGGGGTCGAGTTGATCGGGCCACCGGGGCCGGGCGGGACGGTCGAGGTCGCGACGGTCCTCGACGCGGCGCTCGACGCGGTCGGTCTGAGCCGCGCGGTCATCGGCATCGGCGACGCGCGGCTCTATCGCGAGGTCCTGACCGAGCTCGGCGCGGGCCCAGAGCTCCGCGACGCCGCCCTCGAGCGGCTCGCGAACCACGACCTGGTCGGTCTCGAGGCCGACCTGCGCGGGGCCGAGCTCGGCGCCGAGGACCGCGAGACGCTGGTCCGCCTGCCCGCTCTGCGCGGAGGGCCCGAGATCCTCGGAGAGGCACGGATGTTGGGCGGTGCCGCGGTCGAGGGCGCGCTCGCGCGCCTCACGGCCGTCGTCGAGGGCCTCGCCGAGCGCGGTGTCCGCGACCGGGTCGTCGTCGACCTCGGGATGCTTCGCGAGCTCGGGTACTACACGGGCGCGATCCTCGAGGTCTATGACCCCGCCCTCGGCCACGTGCTGGGCGGCGGCGGGCGCTACGACGATCTCACCGCGCGGTTCGGCCGGCCGCTGCCCGCGGCCGGGTTCGCACTCTTCGTCGAGCGGCTCCACATCGCCCGGACCGAGGCCGAGCGCGTCGAGGCGGGCGTGGACGGCGGGGCGGCGAGATGAACGGTGGTGTCGCGGGTGGACTGCGGCCGCGGGTCGGCGACGAGCTGACGCTCGCGCTTCCGCGCGGGGCGCTGTTCCCGGGCTGCCTCGACCTGCTCGAGGCGGCGGGGGTGCCGACCGCCGACCTGCGGGGGGACTCGCGCTCGCTCGTCTTCCGGACCGGCGGTCTCGTCCTGGTGACGATGCGGCCCTCCGACGTTCCGACCTACGTCGAGGCCGGCGCGGCCGACCTCGGGATCACCGGCAAGGACGTGCTGCTCGAGCAGTCCGACCGCGTCCTCGTCGAGCTCCGCGACCTCGACTTCGGCGCCTGCCGGATGGTCCTCGCCGGCCGCCGGGGCGATGACAGGCTCGCCGACGCGGAGCGACGCCTCGGGACGATCCGGATCGCGACGAAGTATCCGCGCATAACGGAGGACTGGGCCGAGCGCACCGGACACGAGGTCGAGACGATCGAGGTCAAGGGCTCGGTCGAGCTCGCCCCGCTCGTCGGTCTCGCCGACGGGATCGTCGATCTGGTCGACACCGGCCGGACCCTGGCCGAGAACGACCTCGAGGTCCGCGAGGAGATCGCGCACTGCACCGCGCGACTCGTCTGCAACCGCGTCGCCCACACGCTGCGCGCCGAAGCCGTCGACGATCTGGCGAGGCGGCTCGGGAGCGTTCGATGAGGATCGAGCGGATCGAGCTGCGAAGCGGCTCCAATCCGGCCGCCGTCGCGCGCGAGATCCGCCTGGCGATGCCGACCCTCGACGAGGTCGGGGGCCGGGTCCGCGAGATCCTGGCCGCGGTCGCCGAACGCGGCGACGAAGGGGCGCTCGACGTCGCTCGCGAGGTCGGCGAGGAGCCGGCGTCGCTGCGGGTCGACCCGGCGCGCTGCCAAGCGGCGCTCGAGGCGCTCGACCCGGAACTTCGCGCGGCCCTCGAGCTCGCGCGCGAGAACCTGACCCGGGTCGCCGAGGCGGAGCTCGCGGCCGTCGGCGGGAAGGCGAGCGTCGAGCTCGCGCAGGGCCAGACGGT
Source organism: Thermoleophilia bacterium SCSIO 60948 (assembly GCA_021496505.1). Lineage (GTDB taxonomy): Bacteria > Actinomycetota > Thermoleophilia > Solirubrobacterales > 70-9 > JACDBR01. The sequence continues at coordinate 1,497,592 of CP053031.1, forward strand.
CACGATCGCATCCCGACCCGTCGCGGCCGCCGGCGTCTACGCGCCGGGTGGCAAGGCGCCGCTCGCCTCGAGCGCGCTGATGTGCCTCGTCCCGGCGAAGGTCGCGGGCGTCGGGCGGATCGCCGTCGCCTCACCTCCCGGTCCGGGTGGCGAGCCCGCCGGGGTCGTGCTCGCCGTATGCGCGCTCTGCGATGCCGCCGACGAGGTGATCGCGCTCGGCGGGGCGCAGGCGGTCGCGGCGCTCGCCCTCGGGACCGAGACGGTCGCGCCGGTGGACGTCGTCGCGGGACCCGGGAACCGCTATGTGCAGGAGGCCAAGCGCCTGCTCTACGGCCGCGTCGGCATCGACTCTCTCGCCGGCCCGAGCGAGATCGTCGTCGTCGCCGACGCCGGGGCCGACCCGGAGCTGATCGCGCTCGACGTCTGCGCCCAGGGCGAGCACGGATCGGACGGTCCACTCGTCGTCATCGCGACGGACACCCGGCTGCTGGATGCGGTCGCGGCGCGGATCGAGTCGTTCTCCGCCGAGCACGCGACGATCGCCGAGGACGCTCGCGCCACGCTCATCCTCGCCGAGATCGAGTCGGAGGCGCTCGCGCTGTCCGACGCGCTGGCGCCCGAGCACCTCGAGCTCGCGCTCGACGGAGCGGGCGCCGCGATGGCGGCCGAGCGGGTCGCCGGCGCCGTCTTCTACGGGGCGGGGTCGGCGACCGCGTTCGGCGACTACGCGGCGGGCTCCAATCACGTCCTGCCCACCGGCGGATCAGCCCGCTTCGCGGGTCCACTCGGTGTCGGCGCGTTCCTGCGTCGCAGCTCGGCGGTCGAGATCCCAGTGGGGGCCGACGCCGGTCTGGCTTCCGCCGTCGACCTGCTCGCGCGGGCCGAGGGGCTCGAGGTGCACGCACGCTCGGCCCGGGCGCGCTCGACCGGCTGACGCCGCCGGAGCGGCCGTCGCGGTGCTGACGCTCTAGGTTTTCGGCTGCGATGAGCCCGCGCACCGCCACCATCGAGCGCCACACCGCCGAGACCGAGATCTCGCTGTCCGTCGCGCTCGGAGGCGAGGGCGACGGCTCCGGCGAGATCGCCACCGGGGTCGGATTCTTCGACCACATGCTCGAGCTGCTCTCGCGCCACGGGCGTCTCGGTCTCGCGGTCAGCGCCCGCGGTGATCTCGAGACGGGGGCGCACCACACCGTCGAGGACGTGGGGATCGCGCTCGGCGCGGCGCTCGACCAGGCGCTCGGCGACCGCGCCGGCGTCCGCCGCTACGCCAGCCTCGCGCTGCCGATGGACGAGGCGCTCTGCGAGGTCGCGCTCGATCTCTCGGGCCGAGCGTTCCTGCGCTTCGAGGCCGGGATGCCGGCGCCGTCTGTCGCCGACTTCGACACCGATCTGGTCGAGGAGTTCCTGCGCGCGCTGGCCTCGAACGCGCGCCTGACGCTGCATGTCCGCGTTCCCTACGGAACGAACGCGCACCACGTCTGCGAGGCGGTCTTCAAGGCCGTTGCGCGGGCGCTTCGCGAGGCGGCGGCGATCGACCCCGACGAGCCGGGCGTCCCGTCGACCAAGGGCTCGCTCTGACCGTGGCGGGCGCGCCGCGGATCCAGATACTCGACTACGGGATGGGCAACCTGCGCTCGGTCGAGAAGGCCTTCGAGCGCGTCGGCGCCGATCCGATCCGAAGCGCCGACCCCGGGCTGGTCGCCGAGGCCGATGGCGTGGTCGTGCCGGGCGTCGGCGCGTTCGCCGAGGCGATGCGCCGGATCCGCGCCGCGGGTCTCGAGGCACCGTTGCTCGAACGCGCCCGTGCCGGCGGTCAGATCCTCGGCGTCTGCCTCGGCTACCAGCTGCTCTTCGAGCGCTCTGAGGAGGGCGGCGGAGCGACGGGTCTCGGGCTGATGGCGGGCTCCGTACGACGTCTTCGCGCGCCGGGCCTCAAGATCCCGCACATGGGCTGGGAGCCGGTTCGGATCGAGCGCGAATCCAAGCTGATGGCGGGTCTCGCCGACGCGACCCCGTTCTACTTCGTCCACTCCTTCGTGCCCGAGCCGGCCGACCCGTCCGTGATCGTCGGGACCGCGGTCCACGGCGAGCGCTTCGCATGCGTGGTCGCCGACGGCGGCGTCGGCGGCGTCCAGTTCCACCCCGAGAAATCGAGCGCCGCGGGACTGCGCCTGCTCGGCGCCTTCGCGGAGCGCTGCCGGGCCGCGACCGGCACCCTCGCCTAGACGGGCAGGACGACTCGATGCTCTTGCTTCCGGCGATCGACATCCGCGACGGACGCGCGGTCCGCCTCGTCCAGGGCGACTACGCGCGAGAGACGACCTTCGACGCCGATCCGCTCGAAGCCGCGCGCCGCTGGGCCGGGCAGGGCGCCAGGGCGCTACACATCGTCGATCTCGACGGCGCGCGCGGCGGCGAGCCCGAGAACCTCGAGCATCTGCGGCGGATCCGAGCCGAGATCGACCTCCCGATCCAGTTCGGCGGCGGGCTTCGCAGCGCCGAGTCGGTCGAGACGGCGCTCGCCGCCGGTGCCGAGCGTGTCGTGCTGGGAACGGCCGCGCTGAGCGACCCGATGCTCGTCGAGTCGCTCGCCGCCGACCACGGCCCGCGGATCGTCGTCGGCGCGGACGCCCGGGCGGGCAGGATCGCCGTCGAGGGCTGGAAGCGCGACTCGGCCATGACGCCGGACGAGCTAGTCGCGACGCTCGGCGAGCGCGGTGTGACGCGGTTCGTCTACACGCCGGTCGAGGTCGACGGGACGCTCCAGGGGCCCGGGACCGAGGGTCTCGCGAGCGTCGCCGAGGCGGCTGCGAGGACCGGGGCGGAGGTCGTCTACTCGGGCGGCATCGGCGAGCTCTCCCACCTCAGCGAGCTGGCCCGACTGGCGCCGCCGGCGTTGACGGGCGTGATCGTCGGGCGGGCCCTGTATGAGGGCCGATTCGACGTCGCGCAAGCCCGCGCGGCGCTCGAGCGCCCCGACGCCTGAGCCGGGCGAGAGCCCTGCCCGCGGCGGCCTAGGCTTGAGCCATGTTCTGGTTTCGAGTCCTAGCCGTCGGACAGCTCGCGCTCCTGGCGCGGCGCCATCTCCAGAAGCTCGAGCCGGCCGATCGCACGCGGCTGGCCGCGCTCGTCAAGAAGTCGAAGGGGCGCCCGAGCAACCTGACGGCCGCCGATCGCTCCGAGCTGCTCGCGCTCGTCCGAAAGCTCGAGCCGGGCGAGTTCGGCCGCTCGGCAGCCGGCCACGTCAGCCCGCTGCGCCGCCGCAGGCCGCTCTAGGAAGAGCTCGGCCTTGGCGCTCAAGCGCGTCATCCCCTGTCTCGACGTCGATTCGGGACGGGTCGTCAAGGGGACCAACTTCGTCGATCTGCGCGACGCGGGCGACCCCGTCGAGCTCGCGGCACGCTACGACCGCGAGGGCGCCGACGAGCTCGTCTTCCTCGACATAACCGCCTCGCACGAGCGTCGCGACACGATCGTCGAGCTCGCCCGCCGAACTGCGAACGAGGTCTTCATCCCGTTCACGATCGGCGGCGGCATCCGATCGGTGGCCGACGCCCAGGCCGTGCTGGACGCGGGTGCGGACAAGGTCTCGGTGAACTCGGCCGCGCTCGCGCGCCCGGAGCTGATCACCGAGCTCGCGACGGTGTTCGGCTCGCAGTGCGTCGTCGTCGCGATCGACGCGCGGCGTCGCGACGACGGCGAGGCCGGCTGGGAGGTCTACGTCCACGGGGGCAGGCAGGCGGTCGAGGGTCGCGACGCGGTCCGCTGGGCGGCGGAGGCCGAGCATCTCGGAGCGGGGGAGATCCTGCTGACCAGCATGGACCGCGACGGCACCTCCGACGGCTACGCCAACGACCTCAACGCGGCGGTCGCGGCCGCGGTCGGGATCCCGGTCATCGCATCGGGCGGCGCGGGCCGGCTCGAGCACCTGGCCGAGGCGGTGGTCGAGGGTCACGCCGACGCCGTGCTCTGCGCCTCGATCTTCCACTACGGCCTCTACACGATCGCCGAGGCCAAGGCCGCGATGAGCGCGGCTGGGATCGAGGTCAGGCCGGTCGAGCTACCGGCGCTCGGCGCCGGGTGAGTCCGAAGCGGGGCCCTGCTTCGCGCGCTTTCCGCCACCCGAGCCACCACCGGACCCGGCGCGCTCGGCCTGCCGCTCGCGCTGCGCGGCCCTCTGCTCCTTCTCTCGCTCCTGCTCGCGGCGGTACTTCGCCTGGCGCTGCTTCGTGGGCAGGCGCTCCTTGAAGGCGCGGATCACGTTGTATCCCGTGAGGTAGAGCTTCTCGCCGTCCGAGATCACCGGGTTGTATTCGCCCTCGTCGATCTCGAAGGTCTGCTTGCCGTTGTCGGCGTCGTAGCCGAGCGTTCCGATGTTCTCGCCGATCACGCCGACGTAGACCGTCCGCCCGACGACGCTCGCGGCGCCGATCACCGGTCCGCCGACGTCCTTCGTCCAGCGCACGTCCCCGGTCTCGGCGTCGAGCGCGTAGAAGTTCTGGTCGGCGGAGCCGATGTAGACCGTCGGCGGGCCGCCGGGCGGATCGGCGACCGCCGGCCCGGGGTACACCTCGGCGCCGGTCGACTGGCTCCAGACGAGCGATCCGTCGTCGGCGTCGAAGGAGTAGACCCGGCCGTCGATCGATCCGAGGAAGACGCGGCCGAAGGCGACGGCCGGGGTCGAGTAGATCGGGCCCGAGCGACCGAAGCTCGATCCCTGGGTACCGGTCTGCCAGACGGTCTGGCCGCTGCCGGCGTCGAACGCGAAGACCTCGCCCGAATAGTTGCCGCCGTAGACCTTGCCCTCCGAGAACGCGAGACCACCCTTGACGGCGCCGGCCGTCGAGCGCTGCCACTTGATCGCACCCGTCTTGCGGTTGAGCGCGAAGACGTCGCCCGACTCACTGCCGACGTAGACCTTCGAGCCGTGGACGAGCGGCGAGGTCTCGCTGCGGCCGGGCAGATCGCGCTCCCAGACCTTCTTGCCGGTCCGGGCGTCGAGCGCGAAGGCGGTGCCGGGCTCGAGCGTCACGCCGTAGAGCAGGCCTCCGCCGCCCGAGGGTGACGAGGCGTTCAGCGCGCCCATGTCGCGCTTCCACTCGACCTTGCCGTTGTCGACGTTGACGGCGTAGAAGGTCGCATCCTTGTCCATCAGGAAGAGCTCGTCCTGGTAGATGATCGGCGAGAACTCGAGCAGCTTGCCGAGGTTGAGGCTCCACTCGGATGACCCGAACGGCGGGTCGACCTTGTCTGTCGCCAGGTAGCGCGTACGGGCGTCGTCGTAGCCGTATTCGGGCCAGTTGACCGTCTTGGCCTCGGGCTTGGGCTTCTTCTTCGGCTCTTCGCGGAGCTCCGGGCAGTTGGGCTCGCAGCCCTCGTCGCTCTCGCGCCCGAGGATGATCAGTGCCGCTGCCGCGGCGCCGGCGCAGACGAGGACGAACGCGCCGACGGTCAGCAGCCGGCGCCGGACGCTCCATCCGTTCCATGTCTGTGCGATGCGCTTCATCCGCGAAGCCGGGGATAGTAGGCGGCGCCGTGGTCGACGCCGGAGAAGAACGATTGGAAGATCCGGGCACCGCGATGGAGCGTTGGGCCGGCGCGCTGCCGTGGCGCGGGCTCGTCCTCGATGCAGCCGAGCGAATCGGTTCGCGGGTCCACGTCGTCGGCGGGGCCGTTCGAGACGTCCTGCTCGGCCGAGCCCCCGGCGACGTCGATCTCGTCGTCGAGGGAGATGCGACCGCGCTGGCCCGGGAGCTCGACCCGGCCGCACGGGTCCACGAGCGCTTCGGCACCGCCCGCGCCGCGGCCGGGGGCCTGGTGCTCGATCTCGCGTCGGCGCGAAGCGAGACCTACCCGAGACCGGGCGCGCTGCCTGAGGTGGCGCCGGCACCGATCGAGGCGGACCTCGACCGCCGCGACTTCACCGTCAACGCCGTGGCCGCGCCGCTCGACGCCCCGGCGCAGCTCATCGATCCCCACGGCGGGCTCGTCGATCTCGCCGCGCGCCGCCTCGAGATCCTCCACGAGGCGTCGTTTCGCGACGACCCGACCCGCGCGCTGCGCGGCGCGCGCTACTCGGCACGGTTCGGTTTCGAGCTCTCCGCGCTCGCGGCGGATCGCGTCCGTGAGGCCCGGCTCGAGACCGTCTCCGCGGACCGCGTCGATGCCGAGCTCGCGCTGATCCTCGACGAGCGCGTACCGGTCGCGGGGCTGCGCCTCGCTCGCGACTGGGGTCTGCTCGACGGCGATCTGGAACGAGTCCGGGACCTGCTCGAGCTGGCGGAGAGCCCGCCCTGGACCGGGCGCGTCGATCCGATGCCGGCGGCGCTCGAGGCGGGCGAGGTCCGTTGCGGCGTGCTCGCCCGCCGGATCCCGCCGCGCGCGCGGCGGCTCGCGGAGCTGAGCGCCTCGCGTCGTCCGTCCGAGCTCGCCTCCGCGGCGCGCGGCAGCACGGTCGCCGAGCTCGCGATCGCGTTCCTGCTCGGAGCGGAGTGGACCGCCCGCTACGTCGAGGAGTGGGCGGCCGTCCGCCCAGCGATCGGCGGGGAGGACCTGATCGCCGCGGGCGTGGAGCCCGGGCCGGCGCTCGGGGCGGGGCTCCGAGCGGCGCTCGCGGCTCGGCTCGACGGTGAGGCGGACTCCGCCGAGCGCGAGCTCGAGATCGCGCTGGCGGCGGCCAGGGCCGCGTCCTAGCCTCCGAACGATGCGCTGGCAGGAGGCTCCGAACGGCGTTCGCTGGCTCGAGGCCGAGCTGCCGGCCGCGCGTGCGTGTTTCTCGACCCGCCGCGGCGGGGTCAGCGATGGGGCCTTCGAGAGCCTCAATCTCGGCCTGCTGACCGCGGATCTCGAGCCCTCCGTGCGAGAGAACCGCCGCCGGCTCGCCGAGGCGGTCGACGTCGACCCGGCGGCGATCCTGTTCGGTCGCCAGGTTCACGGCGCCCAGATCGAGCGTCGCGAGCTGGCCCCCGACCCTGCTTCGTGGCTCGAGCCGGCCCCCGACCCCGCGGAGCTCGACGGACAGGCGACCTCGGCGCCGGGTCTCGCCCCGCTCGTCTTCGTCGCCGACTGCCTACCGGTCGCGCTCAGCGGGCCGGACGGGATAGCGATGCTCCACTGCGGCTGGCGCGGCCTGGCCGGTGGGATCGTCGAGCGCGGGGTCCGCGAGGTCGGGGCGCGCGCCGCCGCGATCGGCCCCGGTATTGGGCGCTGCTGCTTCGAGGTCGGGCCCGAGGTGCACGCGGAGTTCGCGGCGCTCGGCGACGACATCGCCGACGGGCGGATGCTGGACCTCGTTCTCGTCGCCCGGCGCCTGCTCGAGCTCGCCGGGGTCGAGACGATCGAGGATTCGGGTCTGTGCACGTACTGCGAGCCCGAGCTCTTCTTCTCGCACCGCCGCGACGCCGGCACGACGGGCCGGCAGGCCGGGCTGGTGGTCGCGTGCCCGAGCTGATCCGCGACATCGATCCGGGTCTCGTCCGCGACCGGCTGGGCGAGGTACGGGAGGCCGGCCGGCCCGGGCTCGAGATCCTGGTCGCGACGAAGTACGTGCCGGTCGAGGAGATGGGGGCGCTCGCCGAGGCCGGCGTCGGGCTCGTCGGCGAGAACCGGCTCGACTCGCTCATCGAGAAGCAGGAGCGCTTCGCGGATCGCTTCACGTGGGACTTCATCGGCAACCTCCAGAGCCGCAAGGCCCCGGAGGTCGCCGAGCGCGTCCGCCTTATCCACTCGCTGGCAAGCGAGTCGGCGGCCCGCAAGCTCGAGCGCGCGGCGGGCTCGGGCGCCGCGGCGCTGATCGAGGTGAACGTGGCCGGCGAAGGGACGAAGGGAGGCGTCGCGCCGAGCGAGCTCGCGGCGCTGATCGAGGCCTGCCCGCTGCCGGTCGAGGGCCTGATGACGATGCCTCCGGCGACCGCGGACCCGGAGCTCTCGCGCCCGCATTTCGCCCGCCTCGCCGAGCTCGCCGCCGAGCACGGGCTGGAGCGCCTGTCGATGGGGACGAGCCAGGACTGGCGGGTCGCGGTCGAGGAAGGGGCGACGATCGTCAGGCTCGGCTCCGGCCTACTTCGCCGAGAACCGCTCGAATAGGTGCATAATCGGTAAAGGAAAAGGGGGGAATGGGGAGAAACCCGCAGCCGTATGGCCTTCCGCGACACCTGGCACCGAGCTCTCGTCTACTTCGGCCTCGCCGAGGACCCTCGCTACGAGGACGATTACTACGAGCCCGAGACCGCCTCGGGGTCTGATCCCTACGACCGCCCGACCGGCGGGTACGAGCGCCAGGCGCCGCGTCCCGCTCCCGTCTCCCGGCTGTCCGAGCGTCGCCGCTCGCGCGACGAGATCGACGACATCTTCGCCGACGAGGACGCTTCGCCCCGCACTCGGGTCCTGCGCCCGGTCGGCAACGGTGGAGGCGGCTCCGGAGCGGACGTGCGCGTGCACTTCGTCGCCCCGAACAGCTTCAACGACGCCCAGGAGGTCGCCGACCGCTTCAAGCAGACGGTCCCGGTGATCCTCAACCTCCAGGGGACCGAGGGTGAGCTCGCGAAGCGGCTGATCGACTTCGCCTCGGGGCTGACCTACGCGCTCGACGGTGGAATGCAGCGCGTCGCCGACAAGACCTTCCTGCTCACGCCGCGCAACGTCGAGGTCTCGGCCGAGGAGCGCGCCCGCCTCGTCGAGAAGGGCTTCTTCAACCAGTCCTGAGCTCGGGCCCGCCGCGGCGGGCGTTTCGCGGACATCAGCCGTCGCTAGCCTGCGGCGCATGGTCATCGGCTTCGCCGGATCCGGGAACATGGCTGCGGCGATGGCGCGCGGCTGGGCCTCAGCGCCCGAGGGAGCGCCGGCGATGCTGTTCAGCGACAACGGCTCGGGTCGCGCGGCGCGACTTGCCGCGGAGCTCGGGGGAGAGGCGCGCGGTTCGCTCGACCAGCTCGCCGCCGACAGCGACTTCGTCGTTCTCGCGGTCAAGCCGCACGGACTCGAAGCCGCGGCGGAGGCGATGCGGGGCCACGCGAACGGGATCTGCTCGGTCCTCGGCGCGACGTCGGTCGAGAGCCTGCGAGCGGCGTTCCCGGACACCCCGGTCACCCGTTGCATGCCGACGATCGCCTCCGAGCTGCGCACCGGAGTGATCTGCCACGCGCCGCTCGATCCCGCCGATGGGGCGCTCGGAGAGACGATGCTCGCGGCGCTCGGGATGATCGGCCGCACGATCGAAGTGGCGGATCCCGATCTCGACGTCGCGACGGCGATGATGGGCAACACGCCCGCCTACTTCGCCCTGTTCGCCGAGGCGCTCGCCGACGCCGGCGCCGCGGAGGGCCTCGACGGGCGGCTGGCGCTCGAGCTCGTCCGCGAGTCGATGGCCGCGACCGCACGTCTGCTGGAGCGACTCGATCCGGCGACACTGCGCGAGCAGGTCGCATCTCCGGGCGGCAGCACCGAGGGCGGGCTTGCCGCGCTCGAGGCCGACGAGCTGCGCGCGGTCGCCGCCCACGCGGTCCGCGGCTCGCTGGAGCGGATGGGCCGATGATCGCCTCGGGCCTCACACGGGCGGACATCGCCGACTACGTCGGGGCGCTGTTCACCGTCTACTTCATCTGCATCCTGCTGTACGTCGTCCTGTCGTGGATCCAGGCGTTCAGGCCGCTCCCCTACAACACGGCGCTGCGTGCGGTGACGGGTTTCATCGAGGAGGTCGTGACGCCGTACCTCAACATCTTCCGGCGCCTGCTGCCGACGTTCGGGCCGATCGACCTCAGCCCGATCCTCGCAATCCTGCTGCTGCTGATCGCGCAGAGCATCGTCGTCTCCCTGGTCGCGGGCTGATGCGCCGGCCGGGACGCCCGCGGACTCGCGACTGGGTTGGGCTCGGCACTCTGTGTCTGCTCGTCGTCGCGATCGATCAGGCCTCGAAGGCCGCGATCGTGGCCTCTCTCGAGATCGGCGAACGCGTCGACGTCGTCCCCGGACTCGACATCGTCCACGTCACGAACCCCGGGATCGCGTTCGGGTTCCTCTCCGACGGCCCCGGCCTGATCCTCCCCGTGACGCTCGTCGCGCTCGCGGCGATCGTCGTCTGGTTCGCGTTCGAGGGCGGCCGTCGCAGCCGGATGTGGCTCCCCGCGGGGCTGCTGACCGGTGGCGCGATCGGCAACCTGATCGATCGCCTGCGCCTCGATCACGTCACCGACTTCATCGACCTGCCGTACTGGCCGTCGTTCAACGTCGCCGACGCCGCGATCACCGTCGGGGTCGTGATCCTGCTCGTCATGGTCATGTTCGGCCCCGAGACCGGGTCCGAGCCCGACCCCGAGCGCGAGCGACCCGACGGCGAGGGTCGCAAGGCGGCTGTTTGAGCGCCGAGCCGGAGCTCGTCCTGCTCGACGACGAGCTCGCCGTCGTCGACAAGCCGCCGGGACTCGTCGTCCACCCGGCCCCCGGCACCCACGACCCGACGCTGGTCGACCTGCTCGGCGAGCTGCTGGGCGGCGGCGAGGACCCCGACCGGCCCGGCATCGTCCACCGTCTCGATCGCGACACGTCGGGCCTGATGCTCGTCGCCCGGACCCCCGGCACGCACGTGGCGCTCTCCCGGGCGATCGCCGAGCGTCGGGTCGATCGCACCTATCTGGCGCTCGTCGACGGGATCCCGCGCTCGCGCTCGGGCACGATCGACGCCGCGCTCGGCCGCGACCACCGCCGCGCCGACCGGCGCGCGGTTGGGGGGAGGGGTGCGCGGCCGGCGCGCACCCACTTCGAGGTCGAGGAGGCGCTCGACGGCCAGGCGCTGCTGCGGCTGAAGCTCGAGACGGGCCGCACGCATCAGATCCGCGTCCACCTGTCGGCGATCGGACACCCGATCGCGGGCGATGAGACCTACGGTGGGCGCTCGCGGCCGGGGCTCGAGCGCCAGTTCCTCCACAGCCACGCGATCGGCTTCACACATCCGCTCACCCGCGAGCGAATCGAGCTGGTCTCCGAGCTGCCGCCGGATCTCGCCCGCGTGCTCGAGGCCGCCCGCGGGTGAGCGCCTAGACTCAGTCGGCGAATCAAGTCACCTCTACCCGGTCGCCCAAGACGGCGAGGGCCCTGCCCGGCGCGAGCAAAGAGCTTCGCCGGGTCCCGACCCGAGCGACCGGCCCCGCAATCTCAAACCACCAAGGGAGCAAGTACATGTCCGAGCCGGGAATCCGGGAGCTGCTCGAATCGGGGCTCCACTTCGGCCACCAGACCCGTCGCTGGAATCCGCGTATGCGGACCTACATCTTCGGTGAGCGCGACGGCATCCACATCATCGACCTGCTGCAGACCGAGAAGCTGCTCTCGCAGGCGCGCGAGTTCGCATCCGAGGTCGCAGGGCAGGGCGGGACGGTCCTGTTCGTCGGCACGAAGAAGCAGGCCCGAGACGCGATCAAGCAGACCGCGGGGCAGTGCAACATGCCCTACGTCAACCAGCGCTGGCTGGGTGGGCTGCTGACCAACTTCCAGACGATCTCCTCGCGGATCGACCGCCTCCACGAGCTCACGGGGCTCAAGGAGGAGGAGCGACTCGAGCTGCTCCCGACGAAGGAGCGGATGACGATGGAGGCCGAGCTGGCCAAGCTCGAGTACAACCTCGGCGGCGTCCGCGACATGAAGGGCCTGCCCGACGCGGTCGTCGTGATCGACCTCAAGACGGAGGAGATCGCCGTCCGTGAGGCCGAGCGGCTGCGGATCCCGATCATCGGGCTCGTCGACTCGAACGTCGATCCGGGCCCGGTCTCCTACCCGATCCCCGGCAATGACGACGCGATCCGCTCGTGCGAGCTGGTCGTGTCGACGCTCGGTGAGGCGATCCAGGGGGGCGTCGAGAGCTTCAACGAGGCTGAGGCGCGCCGCCGCGAGGAGGAGGCCGAGCGCCGCCGCCAGGACGACGAGCGTCGCCGCGGCGAGGAAGAGGAGAAGCGCAAGCGAGACGAGGCCGAGCGGGCTCGCCGCGAGGCCGAGGCCGGCGCGGGCGGCGACGCCCAGGCGCAGGCCGATCCGGGCTCCCAGCCCGTCGCCTCGCCTCCCGCCGAGGCGCCCGCGGCTCCCGTCGCCGCCGCCGAGCCCGCACAGCCGGAGCCCGCCGCCGAGGCCGAACCGGTCCCCGCGCCCGAGGTCAACGCCGAGAGGCAAGCGGACGCCGAACAGACCAAGTCGAAGGAGGATCTCTAGATGGCCACCGTCAGCGCCAAGGACGTCAAGGCGCTTCGCGACCGCACCGGCGCCGCGATGATGGATTGCAAGGCGGCACTCGACGAGGCCGCCGGCGACATGGACAAGGCCGTCGAGGTCCTGCGCGTCAAGGGCCAGGCCAGTGCCGCCAAGCGCTCAGGTCGCTCGACCTCGGAGGGCACGGTGTCCTCCTACATCCACGCCAACGGCAAGGTCGGCGTGATGGTCGAGGTGCTGTGCGAGACGGACTTCGTCGCCCGCAACGACGACTTCCAGGACTTCGCCCGCGAGGTCGCGCTGCACATCGCGGGCTCGCCGACGCCGCCGCTCTACGTCTCGGCCGACGAGATCCCCTCCGACCAGGTCGCCGCCGAGCGCAAGGTCCTCGAGGCGAAGGCCGCCGAGTCCGGCAAGCCCGAGAACGTGATCGAGAAGATCGTCGAAGGCCAGATCAGCAAGTGGTCGCGCGAGATCGCGCTGCTCGACCAGGAGCACGTGCGCACCGACCGCTACGACGGCAAGACGATCGAGCAGCTGCGCGCGGAGCTCGCCGCCAAGACCGGCGAGAACGTCCAGATCGGGCGGTTCGCGCGGTTCGCGGTCGGCGAGCAGCCGGAGTAAGTCGTCGCACCCGGGCGCTCGCGGTAGGCGGGCGCCCGGTTCCGCCCAACGCTCGCGCTTCTGGCGAGCGCCCGGTCCCCCGAACGCCCTGCGGTGGCGGGTGCTCGGGCAGTCCCCTAACGCCCGTGCAGGCGGGCGCTCGGGCAGTCACCGTCAAGGGGGCGCTCCCCGTCCATGGGCGCGCGACAGCTGCGGGCATCCATGCCCGCAGAGCCCCTTGCCGGCGACAACCCGAGCACCCGCCCCCGGAAACGCGCGGAACCCCGAACAACGGCGCACCGGGGACACACCCGAGCGCGATGGATCGGCCCGGCGTCCCTGCGCCTCGGGCGCGGGGCGGTTCAGTCGCGAAATACGCGACGGATCGTCCCATCGTCGTCGTGCGAGAGGCGCGGGGCGATTTCGTCGCGATCGGCGCGGCCGATCGAAGCCGAACGTCCCAAACGTGCACTTATAAGGGCACTTCCGGGACGTTCGAGCCCGAGGGACGCCCGGCGGCCAACCCCAGCCGCCCGAACCAACCCCCCTCGGTGCCATCAGCCGCGCCGGAGACCCGCCGCGGCGGCGGAGAGCGGGACGCCACGCGCTCGGACCCGACCGGCCGCCGCCACCTCCCCGGCTAGGGTGCCCCGCGATGGCCGAACCCGCCTTCGAACGGATCATGCTCAAGCTCTCGGGGGAGGCCCTGATGGGCTCGCGTGAGTACGGCACCGACGGGGACCGCGTCAACGCGATCGCCGAGCAGGTCTCCGCGCTGTCGAAGGCCGGGATCCAGATGGCGCTCGTCGTCGGCGCCGGCAACATCTACCGCGGCCTCGAGGGCGCGGCGCAGGGCATGGACCGGGCGACCGCCGACTACATGGGAATGCTCGCGACGCTGCTGAACGCGCTGACGCTTCAGGACGCGCTCGAGAAGCAGGGCTCGCACACCCGCGTGCTGTCGGCGATCGAGGTCATGGAGGTCGCCGAGCCCTACATCCGCCGTCGCGCGATCCGCCATCTCGAGAAGGGCCGCGTGATCATCTTCGCGGCCGGCACCGGCAACCCGTTCTTCACGACCGACACCGCCGCCGCGCTGCGCGCGCTCGAGATCCACGCCGACGCGATCCTGATGGCCAAGCACGGCGTCGAGGGGGTCTACGACGCGGACCCGAGCATCGTCCCCGATGCCAAGTTCCTGCCCCGTGTGACGCACCGCGAGGCGATCGAGCGCGGGCTGCGGGTGATGGACTCGACGGCGCTCTCGCTGTGCATGGACAACGCGCTTCCGATCCACGTCTTCAACATGGCCGACGCCCGGAACATAGATAGGATCGCGCATGGCGAGCGGGTCGGGACCATCGTCTCCTCCGACGCCTCCAGCCAGGGATGAGCGAGCTCACCGACGAGATAATGGCCGACGCCGCCGAGCGCATGGGCAAGTCCGTCGAGGCCTGTCGCAACGAGCTCGCGACGGTCCGGACCGGCCGTGCCTCACCGCATCTGCTCGACCGCATCAGCGTCGACTACTACGGCGCCCAGACACCGCTTCGCCAGCTCGCGAACGCCGCGGCGACGGACGCGCGGCTGATCACCGTCACCCCCTACGACAAGGGTGCGATCGGCGCGATCGAGAAGTCGATCATGGAATCCGACCTCGGCCTCACGCCCTCGAACGACGGCAACGTGATCCGGCTGCGGATCCCCGAGCTGAATGAGGAGCGGCGGCGCGAGATGGTCAAGGTCGTCCACGGCGTCGCCGAGCAGGGCCGCGTCTCGGTCCGCAGCGTCCGCCGCGACGTGATGAGCGACCTGAGAGAGCTCAAGTCCGAAGGCGACCTCGGCGCCGACGAGGAGCACCGCGCCGAGCAGGACCTGCAGAAGCGGACCGACAGCGCGATCGCCGAGATCGACACGGCGCTGGCAGCCAAGGAGCAGGAGATCCTCGAGGTCTGAGCCGCGCTCGGCGGGGCTCCGCCGCGGCTCACCGACGGGCTGCGGATGGCCGACCCGACCGACCCGGCCAGGGCTCGCAACGTCGCGATCATCACCGACGGCAACGGCCGCTGGGCGATCGAGCGCGGTCTGGCGCCGATCGAGGGCCACCGCGCCGGAGCCGACACCGTGAAGGCGCGGCTGCGCGACGCCGTCGAGCTCGGGGTCGAGGAGCTGACGGTGTTCTCGTTCTCGACCGAGAACTGGAGCAGGCCGAAGGCCGAGGTCGAGGGCCTGATGGCGATGTTCGCCGAGCGGATCGACCGCGAGACGCCCGAGCTCCACGCCGAGGGCGTTCGGATGCGCTTCATCGGGCGCCGCGAGGAGGTCTCGCCCGCGCTTCGCGAGCGGATCGAGACGGCCGAGGAGACGACGGCCGCGAACGAGCGGATCACGCTCTTCATCGCCTTCAACTACGGCGGTCGCGCCGAGATCCTCGACGCCGCCGAGCGCTACACGGGCGGGGGAGAGGACGAGTTCCGGCGCCACCTCTACGCACCCGAGATGGCCGAGCCGGACCTCCTGATCCGCACGTCGGGCGAGCAGCGCATCTCCAACTTCCTGCTCTGGCAGTGCGCCTACTCGGAGATCGTGTGGCGCCCTGAGCTCTGGCCCGATTTCGATCGCGCGGCCTTCGAGGCCGCGCTCGAGGAGTTCAGCCTGCGAAAGCGGCGTTTCGGCGGCCGCTGACGCATCGGTGACCTCGGCGGCGATGATCTAGGGTCGCCGCCGATGCGCGGTGAGGAGGAGCACAGGACGAGCGGCTTCTTCGACGTCGAGGCCGAGGAGGGTCAGGCACCCGCGCCGGCCACGCCCGCGGCTCGAAACCGGGCCCGCGCCGGGCGCTCGCCGACACCCCGGCGAGATCCGGCGGCCTCCCGCCGTGAGCGCTCCGAGACGGGCGCGCGGATCGTCTGGGCGGTGCCCTGGATCGCCTTCGCGATCGCGATCGTCGTCGTCGGCGGCGGGATCTTCGCTGCGGCGATGCTGGGGCTGGCCGTCGTCTGCCAGTCCGAGCTCTTTCGCATGACCAGGGCGAGCATGCCGCTGGCCGGCGTCGCTGCGATCGTCACCGCGGGACTCGTGGCGGCGGCCTTCTTCGGCCTGCGCGCCGAGATGCTCGCGATCCTGCTCGCAACGCTCCCGCTGATGTTCCTGGCGATCGCCGCGCGCGGCACCGACGGGGTCACAGGAACGTTCGCGATCACCGCGCTGGGCGTGGTCTGGATCGGGCTCCCGTTCGCCCACGCGGTGCTGCTGCGAGAGATCCCCGAGCACGGGCTCGGCCTCGTCGTCGACGTCCTCGTCGCGACCTTCCTCGCCGACACCTGCGCCTACGCCGGCGGCCGCGCCTTCGGCCGCCATCAGCTCGCGCCGCGCCTGTCGCCGAAGAAGACCGTCGAGGGCCTCGCGTTCGGGATCGCGGGCGGGGCGGCGGCGTTCTGGTTCGCGGGGCTCTACCAGGACTGGCTCTCGGGAACAGACGCTCTGCTGATCGGCCTCGGGGTCGCGATCGTCGCGCCGATCGGCGACCTGTTCGAGTCCGTCATCAAGCGCGACCTGGGAGTCAAGGACTCGGGCACGGTGATCGGCCCCCACGGCGGTCTCCTCGACCGCCTGGACGCGGTCCTGTTCACGATGGTCGCCGGCTACTGGCTCGCGGTCGCGTTCGGGCTTTAAGCGCCGCGAAGCGCCCCGCCTAGACTCTTCGGGCCTTGCCCAAGCGGGTTCTCATCCTCGGCTCGACCGGCTCCGTCGGCGAGCAGGCGATCGCCGTCGCCCAGTCCACGGACGAGCTCGACGTCGTCGGGCTGTCGGCTGCGACCAGCTGGGAGCGCCTCGCCGAGCAGGCGGACGCGCTCGGCGTCGGCTCGGTCGCCCTCAGCGACCCCGCATCGGCCGCCCGCGCAGCGTCCGCGCTCGGCGCCGAGACGACGGTCGACGCCGGCGAGGACGGGGTGCGCGAGCTGATCGCGCGCACGTCGCCCGATCTCGTGCTGAACGCGATAGTCGGTTCGGCGGGGCTCGGGCCGACCGTCGCGACGCTCAGCGCCGGGATCGACCTCGCGCTCGCCAACAAGGAGAGCCTCGTCGTCGGTGGCGAGCTCGTGACGATGCTCGCGGAGGCGACCGGAGCCCGCATCCTGCCCGTCGACTCCGAGCACTCCGCGCTCGCGCAGCTGATCGACGGCGAAGGTCCGGGCGCCGTCGAGCGGCTCGTCCTGACCGCATCCGGCGGCCCGTTCCGCGGTCGCGACGACCTGAGCGGCGTGAGCGTCTCCGACGCGCTCGACCATCCGACCTGGGCGATGGGCGGGCGGATCACGATCGACTCGGCGACGCTGATGAACAAGGGGTTCGAGGTCATCGAGGCCCATCACCTGTTCCGGACCCCGTTCGAGCGGATCGACGTCGTCGTCCATCCGCAATCCCTGATCCACGCGCTGATCGACCTCTGCGACGGCGCGACCTTGGCCCACCTCGGGGTCCCCGACATGCGAACGCCGATCGCCTGGGCGATGCATCACCCCGATCGCGCCGCGCTCGGCATCGAGCGACTCGATCTCTCCGCGACCCGCAGGCTCGACTTCGAGCCGCCCGACGTCGAGCGCTTCCCCTGCCTGGCGCTGGCCCGCCGCGCCGGGATCGAGGGCGGCACCGCGCCCTGCGTCCTCAACGCCGCCGACGAGGTCGCCGTCGAAGCGTTCCTCGACGGCCGGATCGAGTTCACGCGGATCCCCGAGCTCGTCGAGGCGGCGCTCGAGGAGATCGCGCCGCAGCCCGTCACCCACTTCTCCGAGCTCTTCGAGATCGACGCCCGCGCGCGCGACGCCGTCCGGGGCCGGATCGACGCCGGGGCGGTGGCGCGGTGAGCACGGCGCTCGCGATTGGCCTCGCGATCCTCGGCGTGATCGTCCTCGTGGTGCTCCACGAGCTGGGTCACTTCTTCGCGGCCAAGGCCGTCGGGATGCGGGTCGAGAAGCTCTACCTGTTCTTCGGCAAGGGCATCGTCAAGGTCCGCCGGGGTGAGACGGAGTACGGGATCGGATGGATCCCCGCGGGGGGCTACGCGAAGATCAGCGGGATGAATCCCGACGAGGAGCTGCCTCCCGAGGTGGCTCCCCGCGGCTACTACAACCAGCCCGTCTGGAAGCGGATCGTCGTGATCCTCGCCGGGCCTGCGGTCAACCTCGTCGTGGCGTTCCTGATCCTCTGGGGCGCCGGGCTCACGATCGAGGAGCCGGCCGCGCTCGACGTCGGCGAGGTGATGGCCGAGACGCCGGCGGCGGGCGAGCTCGAGTCCGGCGACCGGCTGGTCTCCGTCGCGGGGGTCGATGCGACCGGCACCCCGGTCGAGGACCGCGCCGTGGCGATCAAGGAGGCGATCAACGAGGAGACCTGCGCCGGCGGGCGCGAGACCGACGGTTGCGAGGCGACGCGACCTGTCGACTTCGTCGTCCAGCGCGACGGAGAGCAGCTGACGATCCCGATCACGCCTCGCTACGACGCCGAGGCCGAGGAGTTCCGGGTCGGGTTCGGGTTCCAGCTCTCGAGCGAAGACACGATCACCCGCTCGCAGTCGATCGGCCAGGCAGCGGCGAGCTCGGCCGACCAGATGTGGCTGATCTCCTCGGCGACGATCTCGACCTTCGCCCAGCTCTTCAAGGCCGAGAAGCGCGAGCAGCTCGGCAGCGTCGTCGGCGCCGTCGAGGTGACCCGCCAGGCGTTCCAGTTCGACATCGATCTCGCGATCCGCCTGATCGGCTTCATCTCGCTCTCGCTGGCGCTGGTCAACCTGCTGCCGTTCCTCCCGCTCGACGGCGGGCACGTCTTCTGGGCGATCGTCGAGAAGCTCCGCGGAGGGCGTCGCGTCTCCTTCGAGGTGATGGAGAGGGCGAGCGTGATCGGGTTCGCGCTCGTGATGGTCATCTTCTTCATCGGGCTCTCGAACGACATCGGCCGCTTCTCGAGCGGCGAGTTCGACCTGCGCTGAGCGGACCCATGCGCTCCGGTTAGCTGCGTCAGCGCAGATAACCGCGACGCCGGGTAGTGTCGTCGGCCCGACTTCCGCGATCGATCCTGGGGAGGAGCGATGGAGCAGGCGACGACGAGCGCGCCACGGGCAGCGGCCCGGGGCGAGGATCCGGTCGAACCGAAGCACGCGACGCTGTTCGAGGCCTTCGAGGCGACCGCCGCGGCGCAGCCCGACGCGGTCGCGATCCGCGAGGACGAGCGCGAGCAGACGTGGGCTGAGCTCCGCTCGGCGGCGCTCGGGATCGCCGGCGGCCTCGAGGCGCTCGGCATCGGTCGTGGAGACACCGTCGCGCTGCTGATGCGAAACCGGCTCGAGTTCAACGCCTGCGACCTAGGCGCGGTCGCGGTCGGTGCCGTCCCGTTCTCGCTCTACGCCACCTCCTCGCCCGAGCAGATCGCCTACATGCTCGGTGACGCCGAGGCCCGCGTCGCGATCGCCGACTCGGTCATGGTCGACCGGCTCCGAGCCGCGCGTGAGCAGCTGCCGCAGCTCGAGCGGATCGTCCTGGTCGATGCCGATCCGCAGGGCGACGGGGCCGAGATGACCCTTGCCGAGCTCGAGCGCTCGGGCGAGGGCTGGGACCCGGCCTCGGCGCTGGCCGATGCCGACGCCGAGGACCTGCTGACCCTCATCTACACCTCCGGCACGACGGGTCCGCCGAAGGGCGTCCAGCTCACGCACCGCAACCTGATGAGCCTGATCGGCGGCGTCGAGGCGATCCTCGGGCTCCCCGAGGGCGAGGGCCGCGTCATCTCGTGGCTGCCGGCCGCCCACATCGCCGAGCGTGGCGCGAACTACTACCTGCCGGTCGTCCGCGGCTATGAGACGACCGTCTGCCCGGACCCCAAGCGCGTCGCCGAGTTCCTCGGAAAGGTCCGCCCGACGTGGTTCTTCGCCGTGCCGCGCGTCTGGGAGAAGCTCAAGGCCGGCCTCGAGGCGATGGTCGCGGGGCTCCCCGACGAGCAGCGCGAGGGGGCCGAGAAGGCTCTCGCCGCCGCGACGCAGCGGGTGCGCCTGCGCCAGGCGGGCGAGCCGGTTCCCTCGGAGCTCGACGCCGCCGTCGAGCAGGCCGACGCGCAGATGTTCGCCCCGATCCGCGCCCAGCTCGGGCTCGACGACGTGGCGAGCGTCAACGTCGGCGCGGCACCGACCCCTGTCGAGGTGCTCGAGTTCTTCCACGCGATCGGGATCGAGATCGGCGAGCTCTGGGGGATGTCGGAGACGTGCGGGGTCGCCGCGTGCAACCCGCCCGGCGCGGTCAAGCTGGGGACCGTCGGCCCGCCGTTCCCGGGGATCGAGATCCGGATCGCCGACGACGGCGAGGTGCTCGTCCGCGGTGCCTCGATCATGCCGGGCTACCGCAACCTGCCCGACAAGACGGCCGAGGCGCTCTCCGAGGACGGCTGGCTCCACACGGGCGACGTCGGCGAACTCGACGCCGACGGCTACCTGAAGATCGTCGATCGCAAGAAGGAGCTGCTGATCAACGCGTCGGGGAAGAACATGTCCCCGACCGAGATCGAGTCGAAGCTGAGCGCGTCTAGCCCGCTGATCGGGCAGGCGGTCGCGATCGGGGACGCGCGGCCCTACAACGTCGCGCTCGTCGTCCTCGACCCCGACTTCGCGCCGGTATGGGCGGGCCAGCACGGGATCGAGGACGCCTCGATCGAGGCGCTGGCCGCGAACCCCGAGCTCCAGGCCGCGGTCGCGAGCGCGATCGGGCACGCGAACGCTCGCATGTCGCGGGTCGAGCAGATCAAGCGATTTCGGATCATGCCCCGCGAGTGGGTCCCGGGCGGAGACGAGCTGACGCCGACGATGAAGCTCAAGCGCCGGCCGATAGCCGAGCGCTACTCGGAGGAGATCGAGGCGCTCTACGCCGGCGAGGGGATCGAGCCGGACGAACCCGCCTCTGCCTAGGCTCCGGGCCGTGATGGCCCGGTGATCAGAAGGCTCGTCGCCAGACTTCCCAAGCCGCTTCGCGACCGCCTGCGCGCGGCTCGCCGCTCCGTGCGCCGACGGCGCTTCGAGGCGGCCCAGCGGCGCCACCCCGTGAACCTCGATGCGGCGGCGGTCGCTGCCGCGCTCGCCGACGCGGGCGTCGAGCCCGGCGACACGTGTTTCGTCCAGGCGGCGATGTCGAGCTTCGGGGCGTTCGACGACGGCGCCGACACCGTGATCGCCGGGTTCCGCCGGGCGGTCGGCGAGGACGGGTTGCTCGCGATGCCCGCCTTCAGCCTCGACGCCTCGATGCAGAGCTACCTCGAGCGCGGCGAGCACTTCGACGCTCGCTCGACGCCGTCGCTGATGGGCCGGGTCAGCGAGACGTTCCGGCGCCTGCCCGAGACGCATCGCTCGACGCATCCGACGCACTCGGTCTCAGCCGCCGGCCCCGGGGCCGAGGACCTCGTCGCCGGGCACGAGCTCGCGCCGACCCCGTTCGGCGTCGGGACGCCGTTCACCAGGCTCGGCGAGCGCGGCGGCTGGCAGGTCTTCTTCGGCTGCGGGACCGCGCCGATGACGCTCTACCACGCATTCGAGTGCACCCGGCGCCCGCCGTTCCCGCTGCCCGTCTTCTCCGAGCGGGTGTTCGAGGTCGAGTGCGTCGATGAGAACGGGCGTGGACTGCGGATGCGGACGCTGGCCCACGATCCGGACTTCGTGATCGGGCGGATCGACTCGAACCCCGAGATCCAGCGACGCTTTCGCACCGCGATCCTCGATGGTGGCGGCCGCGCCGTCGAGCTCGGCAGGGGGGAGATCCTCGCGATCCGGATCTCCGACCTCTACGCGACCTTCGAGCGTCTGCTCGAGCGCGGCGAGACGATCTACGACCGCCCGCTCGACCCTGCGACGTCGGAGCTGTCGCCGCAGGCGCGCATCCTCGGGCGCGGGGCCGACGGGGTGGCGGCATGACGGCGGTCGCCGCGCGCTCGCGGGAGCTCGTCGCCTTCGCCCGCGCCGCGCTGCCCGAGATGCAGACCGAGGACGGGCTCTTCTGCCACGAGTTGGTCGCGCCGGGCGCGCACGAGTCCGGAGGCAGGCTCGGTCGCGGCCGGCGCCACGAGACCCGTGCCGTTCTCGGGCGCTCCGTCCGCTATTCGCTGATCTGCCTGCTGGGGTTGCGCCGCGCGGAGTGCGAACCCACGGGGCCGCCGCTCGACCCGAGCGCGCTCGAGCGCCGCCTGACCGCGCTCGCGCCCTATCCGAATCTGACCGCGGGCGAGCTCGGGCTGCTGCTCTGGGCGCTCGCCCGCTCGCGCGCCGAGGAAGAGGTCACGCCGGTGCTCGGCGCGCTCGAGACGAGACTCGAGGGCAATCGCCCGTACTCGCTCGAGACGCTCGAGCTGTGCTGGGCGGCGGTCGGCGCGGCGCGCTGCGTCGAGGCCGGGATCGGCCCCCGCGCCGAGCTCGAACGTCTCGCCGACGAGCTGCGCGGTCGCCTGCTCGCCCGGGCCGAGACCCCGAGCGGGCTGCTGCTCAACTCCGACGGCGGGCGTCGCTCGATCCTGCCCCACTTCGCGACCGGGATCTACGGCGTCCATGCGCTCGCGACGCTGGGACGCCTGCGCGGCGACCAGCCGGCGCTGGCCGCGGCTCGGCGCCTGGCCGACGCGCTCATCGCCGCGCGACTCCCCGACGGCGCCTGGCCGTGGATCGTCGACTCCCGCCGCGGCACGGTCGTCGAGCCGTATCGCCTCTACTCGGTGCACCAGGACGCGATGGCGCCGCTGGCGCTGTTCGAGCTCGCCGAAGCGACGGGGGAGAGCCGCTACGCCGAGGCGGCCGCCGCGGGCGTCGAATGGGTCTTCGGCGCCAACGAGCTCGGCGTCGCGCTGCTCGATCGCGAGCACGGGATCCTGCACCGCTCGATCAACCGCCGGGGGCTCGCCGATCGAGCCGCGCTGTGGGGCAACTCGGCCTCCGCGCTGGCGATCGGCCGCCCGCTCGCCGGCCGGGCGCGGCGGCCGGAGATCGAGCGGACCGACCGCCCGTACCACCTCGGCTGGATCCTCGAGGCGTGGTGCGACCGCGACCTCGGCGCGCTCGGCATCGGCTGAGACGCCGGCTGCATGGCAAGGCGTCGGCGGGCGGGAGCGAGGCGGGCCGAGAACCTGTCGCCCCAGCGTCAGGTTCTCGGCCCACCCCGGCCGAGCGGCGCCGCCGGCCGCCGGCCGATGCGGCGCGACCCGCAAACTCCGGGCATTCCCATCCCCCTCCGCGGCGGCCGCCGCCGCGCGTGGTAGCTTCGACCGCGTCGGTTCCTTTAACCACGGTCCAGCGAGGCCGAGAAGGGGCACGCGTAGCGAAATTGGCTTCGACGCCTTCGAAGACCGTCCTTGATCGAGATGACCTGCGCCGGACGACCGTCCGGATCGCGCATCAGATCGTCGAGAAGAACCCCGGTGCCGAGACCGGATCGAGCTCGATCGCCCTCGTCGGGATCCACACCCGCGGTGCCGTCCTCGCCCGGCGGCTGCACGAGCTCGTCGCCGAGCTGTCGGGCGTCGAGGTGCCGCTCGGCGACATCGACATCTCCTTCTACCGCGACGATCTCACCGGACGACCCGCCGGCCCCGCGCCCGTCGTCCACGCCTCGCATCTCGACTTCGACCTCTCCGATCGCACCGTGATCCTGGTCGACGACGTCATGTACACGGGGCGCACCGCCCGCGCCGCGATCGAGGCGCTGTTCGACTACGGCCGCCCGGCGCGGGTCCAGCTCGCGGTCCTCGCCGACCGCGGCCACCGCGAGCTCCCGATCCGGCCCGACTACGTCGGAAAGAACCTGCCGACGGCGCGCTCCGAGCGCGTCACCGTCCGGCTCGAGGAGGTCGACGGGGTCGACGAGGTCACGATCGAGCCGGTCCCGAGCCCGGAGGCGGTGGCCTGATGCGCGATCTGCTCTCGATCCGCGACCTCGAGCGCTCGGACGTCGAGCGCATCCTCGAGCGCGCCGCCAGCTTCGCCGAGGTCGGCCGGCGCGAGATCAAGAAGGTCCCGGCGCTCCGCGGCCGCACGATCGTCTCGCTCTTCTACGAGGCCTCGACCCGGACCAGCTCTTCGTTCGAGCTCGCCGCGAAGCGCCTGTCGGCCGATCTCGTCTCGGTCAAGGCGTCGGGTTCCTCGGTCGAGAAGGGCGAGTCGCTCAAGGACACGATCGCGACGCTGTCGGCCTACGGGCCCGAGGCGATCGTCATCCGCTCGCCCGAGGCCGGGGCCGCGAACCTCGTCGCGCGCTGGACCGACGCCGCGGTCGTCAACGCCGGCGACGGAAAGCACGAGCACCCCAGCCAGGCGCTGCTCGACGTCTACGCCCTGCGTGAGCGGCTCGGCGAGCTCGACGGCCGCTCGATCTGGATCGTCGGTGACGTCCTCCACAGTCGCGTCGCGCGCTCGGGGATCCTCGCCTTCCGGATGATGGGAGCCGAGGTCACGGTCTGCGGGCCCCCGACGCTGATCCCGCGCGGGATCGAGAGCGCGCTCGGCTGTCGCGTCGCGGATTCGCTCGACGGGCTCGGCGATGCCGACGTCGTCTACGCGCTGCGGATGCAGCGCGAGCGGATGCGGGAGTCCTTCGTGCCATCGATCCGCGAGTACGCGCGCGCCTTCCAGATCAACGAGCGCCGGCTCTCGCCGCGCCAGCTCGTCATGCACCCGGGCCCCGTCAACCGCGGCATCGAGCTCTCCGGCGAGGTGATCGACGGCGATCGCTCGCTGATCGTCGGCCAGGTCGAGGCCGGGCTCGTCGTGCGGATGGCGATCCTCTACGAGCTGCTCGCCGGCGAGCCGCGCGACGCGCGTGACGGAGCCGCGAGCCTCGAGCCCCCGACCCAGATCGGAGAGCCGGCGTGAACACGGCGATCGAACCGCGCGAGATCGCGGAGACGCTCGACTGGCGCCGGGGCGAAGCGGGCGATCTGATCCTCGCCGGCGCACGCGTCGTCGACCCGGCGAGCGGTCTCGACGAGGCCCGCGACGTGGTCATCCGCGCCGGCCGGATCGCCGAGCTCGCGAGCACCGGTTCCGCGAGCCTCGACGGCGCCGAGCGGATCGACGCCGAGGGACTGCTCGCGATGCCCGCCTTCTTCGACCCTCACGTCCACCTGCGCACCCCCGGGCGCGAGGACGAGGAGGACCCCGAGACCGGCGCCCGCGCGGCGGCCGCCGGCGGCTACTGCGGGATCCTCGCGATGGCCAACACCGACCCCGTGGTCGACACCGCCGCCGATGTGGTCGCGCTGCGCGAGCGCGCGGCGGCCGAGGCCTGCGTGCCGACCGGCTTCTTGGCGACCGCGACCCGCGGGATGGCGGGGGAGGAGCTGACCGAGGCGCTCGAGCTCCGCGACGCCGGCGCCATCGGCATCTCCGACGACGGGCTGCCGATCGCCAGCTCTCGCGTGATGCGCCGGGTGCTCGCCTACCAGGGCCTGCACGGCCTCCAGCTCGCGCTCCACGAGCAGGACCCCGAGCTGTCGGCGGGTGGTTCGATGCACGAGGGCGAGGTCTCGGCCGAGCTCGGGATCGGCGGCTGGCCGTCGGTCGCCGAGTCGATCATGATCGCCCGCGACTGCGAGCTCGCCGCGTATGAGTCGGCGCGGATCCACGTCCAGCACCTCTCGGCGGCGTCCTCGGTCGAGGCGGTCGAGGCGGCGAAGGCGCGCGGCGTCAGGATCACCTGCGAAGCGACGCCGCACCACCTCGTGCTCACCGACGAGGCGTTGCGCTCGCTCGACGCCGACTTCAAGATGAATCCGCCGCTCCGCACCGAGTTCGACCGCCAGGCCCTGATCGCCGGACTGCGAAGCGGCGCGATCGACTGCGTCGCGACCGACCACGCGCCCCACGCGGCCGACGAGAAGGCCGAGCCGATCGAGAGCGCCCCGTTCGGAGTCACCGGCCTCGAGACCGCGTTCGCCGTCCTGCACACCGAGCTGGTGCTGCCGGGCGTCCTGCCGCTCGACCTGCTCGTCGAGCGGATGAGCGCCGGGGCTCGCGCATTCGACTTCGCCCAGCCGCGGATCGAGCCCGGCGCACCCGCCGACGTCGTCCTGTTCGACCCGGCGGTCGAGTGGGAGGTCGGCGCCGACGGCTGGGAGAGCCGCTCGCGAAATTCGTGCTTCAAGGGCCGGGCGCTCACAGGCCGAGTCCAGCTCACGGTCGCCGGCGGGCGGGTCGCATTCCGGCGTCGCAGCTTCGCCCTGGGGGTGGCCTCGTGAGCGGCGCTCGGGCCGAGGGGCCGGGCTACGTCCTGCTCGAGGACGGCTCGCGCTTCGATGGCGAGCTCTGCGGCGCGATGCCGGGTGACGGCGCGAGCGCCTGTCTCGGCGAGGTCGTCTTCAACACCGCGATGTCGGGCTATCAGGAGGCGGTCACCGACCCGTCCTACGCCGGGCAGGCGATCGTCTTCACGTATCCGATGATCGGGAACTACGGCGTCCGCTCCTCGGCGATGGAGTCGAGCGGGCCGCACGCCCGCGCGGTGATCATGCGCGAGGCCCGAAACGACGCGCGCTCCCACGGGGCCGAGGGCGGATGGCTCGACTGGCTCGCCGAGCGCGGCGTGCCGGGCATCTCCGGCGTCGAGACGCGTGCGCTGGTCCGGACGATCCGCGACCGCGGCTCGATGCGCGGCGGAGTCTTCGCGGCGTCGACGAGCGAGGCCGACGCCCGCGACCTGATCGCCGCCGAGCCAGCGATGTCGGGGTCCGATCGCGCCCGCGGCGTCACGCCCGCAGAGCCGATCGAGCACGCGGGCGACGGCCCCCACGTCGTCGCGCTCGACACCGGGATCAAGTGGTCGATCGTCCGCAACTTCACCGACCGCGGGGCGCGCGTCTCGCTGCTGCCCTACGACACGCCGGCCGAGACCGTCCTCGAGCGCGACCCGGACCTCGTCTTCCTCGCCAACGGGCCCGGCGACCCGGCGGCGCTCGACGCGCTCGTCGGCACGACGCGCGAGCTCGTCGGGAAGCGCCCCGTGGTCGGCATCTGCCTCGGCCATCAGATCCTCTGCCGGGCGGTCGGCCTCGAGACGTTCAAGCTGCGCTTCGGCCACCGCGGCTCCAACCACCCGGTCAAGGACCTCGCGACCGGCACGATCGAGATCACCTCGCAGAACCACGGCTTCGCCGTCGCGCCGCCCGGGGGCGGCGAGCGGATCGAAGCCGACGAGCCGGTCGGCTGGGAGACGGACTTCGGCGCCGCCGAGCTGACCCACATCAACCTCTACGACCGCACGGTCGAGGGGTTGCGGCTCACCGACGTCCCGGCGCAGACGGTCCAGTACCACCCCGAGGCGGGGCCCGGACCGCGCGACGCGCGCCATCTGTTCGACCGTTTTCTCGCGCTGGCCGAGGCCGGGGTCGCCTAGCCCGATGCCGCGCCGCGACGACATCGAGCGGATCATGCTGCTCGGCTCGGGACCGATCGTGATCGGCCAGGCGGCCGAGTTCGACTACTCCGGCGTCCAGGCGTGCAAGGTCCTGCGCGAGGACGGCTACGAGATCGTGCTCGTCAACTCGAACCCGGCGACGATCATGACCGACCCGGAGTTCGCCGATCGCACCTACGTCGAGCCGCTGACGCCCGCCTCGGCGGAGGCGATCATCGCCAAGGAGCGACCCGACGCTCTGCTGCCGACCCTGGGCGGCCAGACCGCCCTCAACCTCGCCAAGCGCCTGCACGAGGACGGCGTGCTCGAGCGCTACGGCGTCGAGCTGATCGGTGCCGACTACGACGCGATCCACCGCGCCGAGGACCGCGAGGCGTTCCGGACGACGATGGTCGAGGCGGGACTGCGCGTCCCGCTCTCCGAGATCGTCTCCTCGATCGAGGGTTGCCGCGCCGGGCTCGCCTCGGGCGCCATCACGCTGCCCGCGATCATCCGGCCCGCGTTCACGCTCGGTGGCGAGGGGGGCGGCGTCGCCCACACCGAGGCCGAGCTCGAGCGGATCGTCGGCGAGGGGATCGCCGCGAGCCCGATCGGTCAGGTCCTCGTCGAGGAGTCGGTGATCGGCTGGGGCGAGTTCGAGCTCGAGGTCATGCGCGACCACAACGACAACGTCGTGATCGTGTGTTCGATCGAGAACGTCGACCCGATGGGCGTCCACACGGGCGACTCCGTGACCGTCGCGCCGATCCAGACGCTGCCCGATCCGCTCGTCCAGGACCTCCGCGACCAGGCGATCCGCGTGATCCGCGCCGTCGGCGTCGAGACCGGTGGCTCGAACGTCCAGTTCGCCGTCGATCCGTCGAGCGGCGAGATCCTCGTCATCGAGATGAACCCGCGGGTGTCCCGCTCTTCGGCGCTCGCCTCCAAGGCCACCGGGTTCCCGATCGCGAAGATCGCCGCCAAGCTCGCGGTCGGCTACGCGCTCGAGGAGATCCCGAACGACATAACCGAGCTGACGCCCGCCTCGTTCGAGCCGACGATCGACTACGTCGTCACGAAGATGCCGCGGTTCGCGTTCGAGAAGTTCCCCGGCTCGGACGGAACGCTGACGACCCACATGAAGTCGGTCGGCGAGGCGATGGCGATCGGCCGGACGTTCGCCGAGTCGTTCGCCAAGGCGATGCGCTCGCGCGAGCTCGACGCGCCCGCCGAGCCGCCGGAGGACGAGGCCGAGCTCGAGCGCCGGATCGCGGACCCGAGCCCGGAGCGCTTCGACCTGATCGCCGAGGCCGTCCGCCGCGGTCTGAGTGCCGATCGGATCAACGAGCTGACCGGCATCGACCCGTGGTTCTGCCGCGAGCTCCGCGACCTCGCGATCGACGGCGACGGCACGTCGGGTCTCGAGCGCACGTACGCGGCCGTCGACACCTGCGCGGCCGAGTTCGAGGCGCGCACGCCGTACTTCTACTCGGCCCACGAGCGCCCGCGAGGCGGCGCGCCGCGACCGCTCGGGGGTGAGGTCGATCGCGGCGAGCGCGAGTCGGTCGTGATCCTCGGCTCGGGGCCGAACCGGATCGGCCAGGGGATCGAGTTCGACTACTGCTGCGTCCACGCCGCGATGACCGTTCGCGACTCGGGTCGTGACGCGGTGATGATCAACTGCAATCCCGAGACGGTCTCGACCGACTACGACACCTCGGATCGGCTCTACTTCGAGCCCCTGACGCTCGGCGACGTCCTCGCGGTGATCGAGGTCGAGAAGCCGCTCGGCGTGATCGTCCAGTTCGGCGGCCAGACGCCGCTGCGGCTCGCCCGGGCGCTCGAGGAGAAGGGCGTGCCGCTGCTCGGCACCTCGGTCGACGCGATCGATCTCGCCGAGGACCGCGGTCGCTTCGGCGAGCTGCTGCGAAAGCTCGAGATCGCGCACCCGCCCTACGGGACCGGCTACTCGGCCGACGAGGCGATGGCGATCGCCGCCGACGTCGGCTATCCGCTCCTGGTGCGTCCGTCCTACGTGCTCGGCGGACGGGCGATGGAGATCTGCTACTCCGACGAGGGACTCGCCGCATACCTCGAGGCCAACGCCCGCGCCGACCGTGCGCATCCGCTGCTGATCGATCGCTTCCTCGAGGACGCGATCGAGGTCGACGTCGACGCGCTATGCGACGGCGAGACCGCTCGCGTCGCCGGGATCATGCAGCACGTCGAGGAGGCCGGCGTCCACTCGGGCGACTCGGCCTGCGTGATCCCGCCGATGTCGCTCGGTGAGGAGATGCTGGCCGAGATCCGCGAGACGACCGAGCGGCTCGCGCTCGAGCTCGGGGTCGTCGGCCTGCTGAACGTCCAGTACGCGGTGGCCGGCGGAAAGCTCTACGTGATCGAGGCCAACCCGCGCGCGTCGCGGACCGTTCCGTTCGTCTCGAAGGCGATCGGAGCCCCGCTCGCCAAGCTGGCCTGCCGGCTGATGCTCGGCGAGCGTCTCGCCGACATCGAGCTTCCCGACCCCGAGGCGAGCGGCGCCGTCTCGGTCAAGGAGGCCGTGCTCCCGTTCGCGCGCTTCGCCGGCGCCGACGCGGTGCTGGGGCCGGAGATGAAGTCGACCGGCGAGGTGATGGGGATCGCGCCGGACTTCCCGACCGCGTTCGGCAAGGCGCAGGCCGCCGCGGGGGTCGCGTTGCCCGCCCAGGGGACCGTCTTCATCACGGTCACCGACACCGACAAGCCGGCGGCCACGCAGCTCGCCGCCCGCTTCCACGACCTCGGCTTCCGGATCGTCGCGACGGCCGGGACCGCGCAGGCGATCTCGCGGATGGGGATCCCCGTCAAGCGGATCAACAAGGTCGCCGAGGGCTCACCGCACGTCGTCGACGAGATCGACGAGGGCCGCGTCGACATGGTGATCAACACGCCGACCGGCAGCGGCGCACGCTCGGACGGACACGAGATCCGAACCGCGGCGGTGCGAAACGGCATCCCGTGCATCACGACGATGACCGGCGCGACCGCGGCGACGCGCGCGATCCTGCGCCGCGGCGAGGCCGCGCCCGAGCCGATCTCGCTCCAGGAGCTCCACGGCGGCGCGCGGCTCGCCGGCGCGGGCGGATGAGCGCGACCGGCTTCGATCATCCGAAGGCGCCGTTCGGCCGCCGTCTCGCGACGGTCGAGATGAATGCGCCGACCGGCGGCTACCGGCTCGTCTCCGCGCTCGACTCGGAGGGTCCCGATCCGGCTCCGGGGCAGTTCTACATGCTGGCAACCGAGCGCGGCTGGGGTGGGGTGGACGGGCGGCCCTACCTCCCACGGGCGTTCTCCGTAGCGAGCGCCGAGCGCCGCGACGCCGGTGTCCGGCTCGACTTCCTGCTCGAATCCGTCGGGCCCGGGACCGAAGCCCTCGCCGGTCTGCGCGGCGGCGACGGGCTCTGGATCACCGGCCCGCTCGGCAACCCGTTCTCGGCGCCCCGCGATCTGAACCCGCGGGCCGCCGGGGCGATCCTCGTCGGCGGCGGCATCGGGATCGCCCCGCTCGCGGTGCTGCGGCGAGCGTTGTCGAGGCGTGGCTTCCCGCACCGCGCGCTGCTCGGCTTCCGCGACCGCGCGCACTCGGGCGGCGTCTCCGAGCTCTTCTCGTGCTCGGAGGTCAGGCTCGCCTCCGAGGACGGCCACGCGGGGCACCGTGGCTACGTCACGGACCTGCTCGAGACGATGCTGGATGGCGACTCGGCCGCGACCGCGGTCGTCTACGCCTGTGGGCCGCCGGCGATGCTCGAGGCGGTGCGGGCCATGTCTCTCGAGCGGGGCGTGGCCTGCGAGCTCGCGCTCGAGACGCCGATGGCCTGCGGGTTCGGCGCCTGCTTCGGCTGCGCCGTCCCGCTCGCCGAGGGCGGCTACATGCGCCTCTGCGTCGAGGGGCCGGCGGTTCGCGCCGATCGGATCGCGACCGCCGCGACCGCGGGAGCGGGGCACCGATGAGCGTCGCGACCGACGAGCGAACCGAGCTCTGCGGAATCGAGCTCGAGCACCCGGTGATCAACGCCAGCGGCACCTTCGACGCCCTCGCCGCGCGGCGCGCCTTCGGGGATGCGGCCTGGGAGCGGTTCCCGTTCTCGGCCTTCGTCTCGAAGACGATCACGCTCGAGCCGCGCGCCGGCAATCCACCGCCGCGCCTGTTCGAGGCGGCCGCCGGGATGGTCAACTCGATCGGCTTGCCGAACAAGGGCCTCGAGGGCTTCGCCGCCTCCGACCTGCACGAGCTCGGCGAGCTGCCCGTGCCGCTGATCGTCTCGGTCATGGCGACCTCGCGCGAGGCGTTCGCGGAGATGATCGGCACGCTCGCCGATCGCGACGAGGTCGCCGGCTTCGAGCTCAACGTCTCGTGTCCGAACGTGAAGTCCGGTCTGATCGTCGGCGCCGAGCCGTCGGAGACCGAGTCGCTCGTCGAGTCGCTGCGACCGCTGAGCGCGAAGCCGCTGATCGTGAAGCTGACTCCCAACGTCGCTGACCCGGCGCCGATCGCCGCGGCTGCCGAGCGCGGAGGGGCCGATGCGATCTCGCTCATCAACACGATCGCCGCGGCGCCGTGGTCGGCGGGCTCGCGCTCCGAGCCGTGGCTGGGCGCCGGCAGCGGCGGGCTGTCGGGCCCCAGCGTTCGCGAGGTCGCGCTCCACGCCGTTCACCGCGTCGGCGCCGCGGTCGGCCTGCCGGTCGTCGGCATGGGCGGAATCGAGACCGGCCGCCACGCCGCGGACCTGCTCGCCGCGGGTGCCGGGGTCGTGGCCGTGGGCACCGCGAGCTTCCGAGATCCGGCTGCCGGACTTCGCATCCGCGACGAGTTGCGCCGCTTCGGGGGCACCGCGAGGGCTTCGGGGGACCCGCATCGCTGACCCTCGACCTGAGGTCGAAGCGAATCTGGAGAGAAAAGTCCCGAGCGGGGTTGCGAGCCGGGGGTGCCGCGATATATTCGCCGCCGCCGTGGGAGCCGCTTCGACCGAGACCTCGCCGACCGCCGTTCCGGAGCGCTCCCGCGAGCAGCGGATGAAGGCGCTCCAGCGCGCCAACGAGATCCGCACAGCCCGCGCTCAGCTCAAGCGCGATCTCAAGGCCGGCAAGGTGCAGGTCGAGCAGCTGCTGCTGGATCCGCCCGAGTACCTGCTCTCGGCGAAGACGATCGACATGTTGCTCGCGGTGCCGAAGTTCGGCCGCGTCAAGGCGAACAAGATCCTCAACAACTGCCGGATCTCGCCCTCGAAGACGATCGGCGGCCTCTCCGAGCGCCAGCGCGGCGAGCTCGTCGGCCTACTGCGCCGCTGAGGGCCCGGCAGGAATCCGCGCGAGGGGTGAATCCCGCCGCGCCGGCGTCTTTGATGCAGTGATGCATCGAGGCCTCCACAGGGACGGTCCCGCGTGAGCGAGGCGAAGGTCTTCGTGGTCACGGGCCCGTCGGGCGTCGGCAAGGGAACGCTGATCAGGCGCCTGCTCGACTCCGTCCCGGGTCTCGCGCTCTCGGTCTCGGCGACGACGCGGGCGCCGCGGCCCGGTGAGCGCGACGGTCGCGAGTACCACTTCCTCGACCGGCAGGAGTTCGATCGCCGGGCCGACGCGAGCGACTTCCTCGAGTTCGCGAGCTACAGCGGGAATCGCTACGGGACCCTGCGCTCGGAGGTCGAGCGGCGGCTCGCGGCGGGCCGGTCGGTCGTCCTCGAGATCGAGGTCCAGGGGGCGCGGCAGGTCCGGGCGGCGATGCCGGAGGCGGTCTCCGTGTTCATCGCCCCGCCCGACCCCTCGGCGCTCCGCGCGCGTCTCGAGGGCCGGGCGACGGATTCGGACGAGCAGATAACCGAGCGGCTCAAGACCGCCGAGATCGAGCTCGCGGCGAGCGACGAGTTCACCCACCAGATCGTCAACGACGACATCGATGCTGCAGCCGCGCGACTGGAATCCGTGGTGCGGCGCGAACTCGGCCTAGACTGAGTCGTGATGATCAAGCCTCGCGTCGACACCCTGATGGACCGCACCGACTCCCACTACGCGGCGGTGATCGTCGCGGCCAAGCGGGCGCGGCAGCTGAACTCGTACTACCGCGCACTCGGCGAGGGCTCCTATGAGGAGTACACGCCGCCGATGGTCCAGACGGACTCGGGCAGCTACCTGACGATCGCTCTCACCGAGCTCGCCGAGGGCAAGCTCGAGTACCGCTACCGGGCCTAGCGACCGGCCGGAGCCGGTCCGGGGAAGGCGATCGGGATGGCGCGGCTGCTGCTCGGGGTGAGCGGCGGGATCGCCGCCTACAAGGCGCTGGAGCTCGCGCGTCTCGCGACGAAGGCGGGCCACTCGGTGCGCGTCGTGATGACGCCTACGGCGGAGCGTTTCGTCGGCCGAGCGAGCTTCGAGGGGATCATCGGCGCGCCGGTCCTCGGCGGTGAGTTCGAACGCGACCCGGCGCGAGGCGCCTATCCGGGCGAGCCCGCGGGCGACCACGACCCGATCGGGCACCTCGCACTCGCCGAGCGTGCCGACGCGATGCTCGTCGCGCCGGCTTCCGCGAACACGCTCGCCAAGCTCGCGGGCGGCTTTGCCGATTCGATGCTGACGACCTCCTTCCTCGCCTGCACGGCGCCGCGACTCGTCGCGCCCGCGATGAACGACCGGATGTGGGCCGACGCCGCGACACAGGCCAACGCGGAGACCCTGCGCGCACGCGGCGTGCGCGTGATCGAGCCCGAGTCGGGGGCGCTCGCCTCGCGCGGCGAGTGGGGCTCGGGACGGCTGCCGGACCCCGAGGCGCTGCTCGCGGCGCTCGAGGCCGAGATCGCCGGTCCGCCGGCCGACGGACCATGGAGCGGACTGCGTGTGCTCGTGAGCGCCGGAGGGACGCGTGAGCCGATCGACGGCGTGCGCTTCATCGGCAACCGCTCGAGCGGTCGCATGGGGCTCGCCCTGGCGGCCGCGGCCGCGGCTCGCGGCGCGGACGTCGAGCTCGTCGCCGCGAACGTGACGCTGCCGGCGCCGGGTGGGGTCGAGCGAGTCGACGTTGAGACCGCCGCGGAGCTCGGTGCGGCGCTCGAGGCGCGCTTCGCCGCCGCCGACGTGCTGCTGATGGCCGCCGCGGTCGCCGACTTCCGCCCGACGGGGGGCGGCGCGAACGGAAAGCTGACCCGAGACGCGGCGATCGACCTGCGCCTCGAACCGACCGAGGACCTGCTCGCCGGCCTCGCCGCGCGTCGTCGCGAGGACCAGACGCTCGTCGGGTTCGCCGCCGAGCACGGCGACGAGGCGGTGTCGCGCGCGAGAGAGAAGCTGACACGAAAGCGAGTCGACGCGATCGTCTTCAACGACGTCTCGCGCGCGGACATCGGATTCGACACCGCCGACAACGAGGTCACGATCGTCGAGGCCGACGGCGAGCACCCGGTCGGCTTCGCGCCGAAGGCGCAGATAGCCGCCGCGGTCCTCGATCGGGTCGAGGCGATCCGCGCCCGCTCGCGGCAGGTCTCGCGCTAGGCGCGCCGGATCGCGGCGCCGCGGCTCGACCCGCGCTGCTGCACGATCGAGCAGGCGGCGGGGGTTTCTAGAATCTGCCGCGGTGGAGCCATTCGCCGAACAGCCTCGAAGCGCCGACGGCGAGACGGTGTATTCGCTCTACCAGAAGGGGATGAGCCTGCTCGAGTCGGGCGACTTCGAGCAGGCGGCGGTGCCACTCGGCAAAGCGGCGAAGCTCGCCCCCGAGCAGGGGTCGGTCCGCGAGGCGCTCGGTCGCGCCCTGTTTCGATCGAGCCATTTCGCCGAGGCCGCCGAGGAGTTCGAGGCGGTCGTCGAGCGTTATCCGGTCAACGACTACGCGCACTTCTGCCTCGGCAGGGCGCTCAGCCTGAGCGGAGAGCCCGGACGCGCGCGCCATCACCTCGTGATGGCCTCCAACCTGCGCCCGGACCGGCGTGACTACCGGATCTACCGCGACCGCATCTGTCGCGCCTCATAGGCGCGGCTCGGTCGTGCCGTTGGAAGCTTGAAGGCGCTCGTCCAGCGCGTCGCCGAGGCGTCCGTCGCGGTCGAGGGCGAGCGGATCGCGGCGATCGGCCCCGGCCTTCTGATCCTGCTCGGGGTCGCCCGTGAGGATCGGGCCGAGGACGTTGACCGCCTTGCCAGGAAGGTCCGTGCGCTGCGCGTCTTCGAGGACTCGGAGGGCCGGCTCTCGGAGCCGCTCGGCGAGCGTGAGCTGCTCTGCGTCAGCCAGTTCACGCTGCTCGCCTCGACGCGCAAGGGCAACCGGCCGAGCTTCACGGATGCGGCCCCGCCCGCGCTCGCCGTGCCGCTCTATGAGCGCTTCTGCGAGGCGACGTCGGCGAAGCGGGGACGCTTCGGCGCCCGGATGGAGGTCGCGCTGGTCAACGACGGCCCGCTGACCCTGATGCTGGAGACCTGAGCTCGGCGAGCACGAAAACCCCGCAAATCGACGGTGTCAGGGCCGGTTCACGCCGCGCGGGACGGGCGCGACCGGTGGCTATACTGAGGATCTCTCGTTCGCACCTGCGCCGTGAGGATCTGGTGGGCCTGGTGCCCACTTTTTTTGGGCCTCGTGGCGGCGCGCGGCGCGAACGGGAGCCCCGGACCCGCCGACGGCGAGGATGCGCTTGACCCAGCACGAAGAACTCGAGAGGACGATCACCGAACGGCTCGCGGACATCGACCGCGAGCTCGAGCTCGTCGCGCTCGAGCAGCCTGCCGCGGCTCGTCTCAGAGTCTTCATCGATCGTCCGGGCGGCGTCGACCTCGAGGCCTGCGAGCGCGTGACGGCAGCCTGCCGCGACCTGCTCGTCGACTACTCGCTCGAGGTCTCCTCGCCGGGAGCCGACAGGCCGCTGACCAAGCCGGAGCACTTCCGGCGCTATCTCGGTCGGCAGGTGCGGGTCTTGGTGCGCAACCCGATCGACGGGCAGCGCAAGTTCACCGGCGAGCTCGTCGAAGCCGACGACGCCGGGGTCGCTCTCAGCGGCCAGGGGCGCTCGGTGCGGATCGAGCTCGGCGAGATCCGTCGCTCCAACCTCGTCCCAGATCCGATCGGAGGAAAGGCTTGAGCCGCGAGATCATCGATGCCGTCAGGGCACTCGAGCAGGAGAAGGGGATCGACGCCGACACGCTGATGACGGCGCTCGAGGACGCGCTCCTGTCCGCTTACAAGAAGACCCCCGGCGCGGCCCGCTACGCCCGTGTGGATCTCGACCACGACACCGCCGACTTCCGCGTCTTCGAGCTCTTGCTGCCGCCGGAGCTCGAGGAGAAGCTGATGGCCGAGGTGGCCGTCGACACCGAGCCTTCGATCGATCCCGCGACGGGCGAGATGCGCGAGCCCGAGGAGCCGGAGATCGACCCCGAGGTACTCGCCCCCTACGAGGACCAGATCAAGACCCGCGACGTCACGCCCGACGACTTCGGCCGCATCGCCGCGCAGACCGCCAAGCAGGTCGTCCTGCAGCGGATCCGCGAGGCCGAGCGCCAGATGATGTTCGACGAGTACCAGGACCGCGTCGGCGAGCTCATCACCGGCATCGTCCAGCAGTCGGACAACCGCTACACCCTCGTCCAGTTGCGCGAGCGAGTCGAGGCGTTGCTGCCGCGCTCCGAGCAGGTCTGGAACGAGCGCTACGACCACGGCGCCCGGATCAAGGCCGTGATCACCGACGTCTCGGCCGAGGGCAAGGGCCCGTCGATCGTTGTCTCACGCCGCAACCCGGAGCTGATCAAGCAGCTTTTCGAGCTCGAGGTCCCGGAGATCGCCGACGAGCTCGTCGAGATCGTCGGCGTCGCCCGCGAGCCCGGCTACCGCTCGAAGATCGCCGTCATCTCGCACGCCGACGGCGTCGACCCGGTCGGCGCCTGCGTCGGCCCGCGCGGCTCGCGCGTGCGGATGGTCGTCTCCGAGCTGCGCGGCGAGAAGATCGACATCATCCCCTACAACGAGGAGCCCGCCCGGTTCGTCGCCAAGGCGCTCTCGCCGGCGCGCGTCCGCGAGGTCCTCGTCGACGATGACGACCTCCAGGCCACGGTCATCGTGCCCGACGACCAGCTCTCGCTGGCGATCGGCCGCGAGGGCCAGAACGCTCGTCTGGCCGCCAAGCTGACGGGCTGGCGAGTCGACATCAAGTCCGAGACCGAGTTCTCGGAGGTCGAGGAGGAGATGGACTACGAGGGCGAGGAAGAGGCCGACGGCCGCTGCGCCGCCGTGCTCTCGGCGGGGCGCCGGTGCCCGAACGCCTCGCTCCC
Organism: Thermoleophilia bacterium SCSIO 60948; assembly: GCA_021496505.1. Lineage (GTDB taxonomy): Bacteria > Actinomycetota > Thermoleophilia > Solirubrobacterales > 70-9 > JACDBR01. The sequence continues at coordinate 1,535,076 of CP053031.1, forward strand.
GGGTTCGCACTTCTGCGGCCTGCCCTCTCACCAGGCCCTGACCCGGTTCTCGACGAACCGCGTCACCGTCCTGAGCCCGCTGAGCGATCCCGAGATCGAGGTCCTGGCCGACCCCGACGCGTCCGAGGCCGACGTCGCGGCGATCGTCGCCCGGGCGGAGGCCGAGTTCTCCGAGGACGCCGAGGACGAGGGCGCCGAGCCCGAGCAGCCCGTCGGCCCGGATGAGACGACGCCGGACCCCGAGGCCGGCTCGACCACCGAGACCGAGACCGAGACCGCGACCGAGGCCTAGAGGAGACGACCTTGCCGAAGAAGCGCGTCCACGAGATAGCCAAGTCCGAGGGGATCCCCTCGAAGCAGATCATCGACCGGCTGCAGAAGGCCGGCCTCGACGTGAAGGCGTCCGCCTCCTCCGTCGACGAGGAGATCGTCCTGCGGGTCCTGCGCACGGGCTCGGCCGAGGACCCCGAGAAGGTCAAGGCCGCGGCCGAGGCCAAGGCGGCCGAGGAGCGCGCCGCCGCGGCGGCCAAGGCCGAGAAGGACGGAGCCGGTCAGAACGGCCAGGCCAGCCGCGGGCCGGTGCGCCCCGACGCCTCGCGTCCCGGCACCGCCGCGGGACAGGGACGCAAGCGACGCCGCGTCGTAATCGACTCCCAGGCCTCGCGTCGTGACCAGATGGGCCCGCCGCCCCCGCAGCGCCCGCCGCGTCGCCGCGGGGGACGCCGCCGCAGGCCCCTGCTCGAAGAGCCCGAGGACAAGGTCGTAGTCGAGCGCGAGCCCGAGTCGCTCAAGGTGCAGTCGGGCGCGACGGTCCGCGAGGTCGCCGAGACGTTCGGCGTCGGCGGCGCCGAGCTGATCAAAAAGCTGATGGGCATGGGCGAGATGGCGACCCTGACCCAGACCCTGTCCGACGAGACGGTGCTCGTCCTCGCCGACGAGCTCGACCGCAAGGTCGAGATCGTCTCCGCGTCGGACGACAAGCCCGCCGCCGAGGCCTTCGACGACTCCGCCGAGGAGCTCAAGCCGCGGCCGCCGGTCGTCACGATCATGGGCCACGTCGACCACGGCAAGACATCGCTCCTCGACGCGATCCGCGAGACCGAGGTCGTCGCGGGCGAGGCCGGGGGAATCACCCAGCACATCGGTGCCTACCAGGTCCACCACAACGGCAAGACGATCTCGTTCATCGACACGCCGGGTCACGCCGCGTTCACCGCGATGCGTGCCCGCGGTGCCGACGTCACCGACATCGTCGTGCTCGTCGTCGCCGCCGACGACGGGGTGATGCCGCAGACCGTCGAGGCGATCGACCACGCGAAGGCCGCCGGCGTGCCGATGCTCGTCGCCGTCAACAAGATCGACCGCGAGGAGGCCGATCCCAACCGCGTCCGCGGCGAGCTCGCCGAGCGCGGGCTCACACCCGAGGACTGGGGCGGGGAGACGATCTTCGCCGACGTCTCGGCCAAGACCCACGAGGGCCTCGACAACCTGCTCGAGATGATTCTGCTGACCGCGGAGGTCGAGGAGCTGCAGGCGAACCCCGACGCTCCGGCGTCCGGCGCGGTCGTCGAAGCGCACCTGGACCCCGGTCGCGGACCCGTCGCGACGGTGCTCGTCCAGCGCGGCACGCTTCGCGTCGGCGACGCGATCGTCGCCGGCGATCAGTGGGGCAAGGTCCGGGCGATGAGCGATCACACCGGCAAGCGCCAGGAGACCGCGGGGCCGGGCGATCCGGTCGAGCTGCTCGGCATCGACGGAGTCGCCGAGGCTGGCCAGCGCTTCGAGGTCGTCGAGTCCGAGCGCCGCGCGCGCCAGCTCGCCCAGGAGCGCGAGACGCGGATGCGCGCCGAGCAGCTGGCGCGTCGCCAGGCGCGTTCGATGACGCTCGACGAGTTCTTCTCCCGCGCTCAGGGCGGCGAGGTCAAGGAGCTCAACCTGCTGCTCAAGGCCGACGTCTCCGGCTCGCTCGAGGCACTCGAGGACGAGCTCGCGAAGGTCCCGCAGGGCGAGGTCAAGATCAACGTGATCCGCGCCGCCGCGGGCGGGATCAACGAGTCCGACGTGATGCTCGCCTCGGCCTCCGACGCGATCATCATCGGTTTCAACGTGCGGCCGCTGAGCGATGCTCGCCGCGCCGCCGAGGCCGAGGGCGTCGAGATCCGCACCTACTCGGTCATCTACAAGATCACCGAGGAGCTGCGCGCCGCGATGGAGGGCATGCTCGACCCCGAGGAGGTCGAGGACACCCTCGGTCAGGCCGAGGTGCTCGAGCTCTTCCGCGCCTCGCGCGTCGGCACGATCGCCGGCTCGCAGGTCACCGAGGGCCGGATCACCCGCGACGCCGAGGTCCGTCTGCTCCGCGAGGGGACGGTCATCTGGACCGGCAAGCTCCGCTCGCTGCGGCGCTTCAAGGACGACGCCCGCGAGGTCACCGAGGGCCAGGACTGCGGCATCGTCCTCGACGGCTACGCCGACGTGAAGGTCGGCGACGTCATCGAGGCGTTCGCCACGCGTCAGGTCGAAAAGACGCTCGCGGACTGAGCCATGGCCGAGCGTATGCGGCGGGTCAACGAGATCGTCCGCGAGGTCGTGGCGGAGGCGATCCCGCGTGACCTCGAGGATCCGAGGATCGGCTGGGTCACCGTGACGTCCGTCGACACGAGCCCGGACCTGCGCCACGCGAAGATCTGGGTCAGCGTGCTCGGCGACGAGGAGGAGCGCGACTCGACCCTCGCGGCGCTCGAGTCCTCGCACGGGGTCCTCCAGCGCGCGATCGCCCAGGAGATGACGATCAAGCACACGCCGTCGCTGCGGTTCGTCTACGACGACGCACCCGCGCGCGGAATGCGGCTGGCGCAACTGCTCGAGGCAGACGACGCCGGCGAGGCCGATGAGATCGCGGACGAGATCTCATCGACGACGGACGACGAGGGCGAGGAGAAGAGCTCGTGAAGGCGAACGGAGCCGGCGTGGGGGCGACGAGCGAAGCGCTGGAGGCGGTGGCCGGGGAGCTGTCGGGCGGCGAGCGCTTCCTGCTGACGACCCACGAGGGTCCCGATGGGGACGCCCTCGGGTCGATGCTCGCGTTGCACAGGCTCCTGACCTCGCTCGGCAAGGACTCCGTGATGTTCCTCCCCGCCAAGGAGTTCCCGTTGCCGGTCGAGTACCGCTTCCTGGCGCTCACCGACGTCTTCTTCGAGCCGCCCGCGGACGTCGCCGACCGCACGCTCGTCTTCCTCGACTGCGGCAACATCGATCGGATGCCCGTCGACTTCCTCCACCGCGAGGACGCACGGCGGGTGAACATCGACCACCACCATGACAACACTCGGTTCGGCGACATCAACCTCGTCGACGTCGAGGCCTCTTGCACCGCGCAGATCGTCTTCGAGCTTGCTCCTCTGCTCGGTGCCGAGCTCGACCCCGAGACGGCCGCCGCGCTCTACGTCGGGCTCGTCACGGACACCGGCAAGTTCATGTACGAGAACACCGACGTCGCGGCCCATCGGATGGCCGCCGCGCTGATCGACGCCGGCGTCGATGTCGCTGACATCTACCGGCGCCTGTACGAGCGCGTGCCGCCGGAGAAGCTGCGGCTGCTCGCGCGCGCGCTCGAGAAGGTGCAGCGCTTCGACGGCGGGCGCCTGTCGGTCGCCTACGTGACCTCGGAGGACTACGAGGCCACCGGGGCCAGTGAGGAGCTGACCGAGGGGATCATCGACCACGTGCGCTCGATCGAGGGCACGAGCGTGGCTGCGTTCGTTCGCGACAAGTCCGACGGCGAGCGCTCGGCTCGCAAGGTCAGCCTGCGCTCGTCCGACGGTGCCGTCGACGTCTCGGCGATCGCTCGGGATTACGGCGGCGGCGGTCACCAGCGCGCGGCGGGCTTCGGCACCGACCTGCCGATCGACGAGCTCGTCGCCCTGCTGCGGCGCCAGGTCGGCGGCCCGGCGGGCTCCGGCGGCTCCGACAACGGCCGCTAGGCGCCACGGTTTGCCCGTCGAGGGCGTCCTGATCTGCGACAAGCCCGCCGGGACCGGATCGTCGCGGCTGGTCGACGCGGCGCGACGCCGCTTCGGCGTCAAGTGCGGCCACGCCGGCACCCTCGATCCGTTCGCCGACGGGCTCCTGGTCGTCCTCATCGGGCGCTCGGCGACCCGTCAGCAGGCGCGCTTCATGGAGCTCGACAAGGCCTACGAGGTCCGAGCCCGGCTCGGCGCGCGATCCGAGACGGGTGACCCCGAGGGGCCGATCACCGAGACCGGCCTGATCCCGCCGCTCGACGGTCCGCTGCCGACCGGCCGGATCACCCAGGTTCCCCCTCGCCATTCCGCGGTCCGCGTCGGCGGCCGCCGCGGCTACGCGCTGGCGCGGGCGGGGGTGGAGGTCGAGATGCCGCCGCGACACGTCGACGTCTCACGCTTCGACTGCGTATCGAACGACGGGCGGGAGGCGCGGTTCGAGATCGAGTGCTCGTCGGGGACCTACGTCCGCAGCCTGATCGCCGATCTGCCCGGCGGCGACGCCTACTGCCTCGAGCTGAGGCGCACGCGGATCGGCCCGTTCCGCGTCGAGGAGGCCGACGAGCGGACCCCGCTCGAGCTCGGTTCCGCGCTCGAGCGGATCGACGAAGCCTCTCGCCTGGCGCACGAACGCGAACGCGCGCGGGCCCTCGAGCGTCGTCGTCGTGCCGCGGCTGCAAGGCTTGGCGAGCGATGAGCATCGAGGTCACAGCGCTCGCCGAGGCGACCCCGCGCCCGCGCCGGATCGCGATCGGCACCTTCGACGGGGTCCACGTCGGCCATCGGCAGGTGATAAGGGGCGCCGACACGGTGCTGACGTTCGAGCCGCATCCGCTGACGGTCGTCAAGCCGGAGGTCGCTCCCAAGCTGCTGATGACCGCCGAGCAGAAACGCGACGTCCTCGACGGACTCGGGGTCGAGGAGCTCGTCGTGATCCCGTTCGACGACGAGTTCCGGGCCCGAAGCGCTGAGAGCTTCCGCGACGAGATCCTCGGTGAGCGCCTCGGGGCGGTCGAGGTGGCGGTCGGAGAGAACTTCCGCTTCGGGGCCGGCGCCAAGGGCGATCCGGCGATGATCGCCGAGCGCTTCGAGACCCGGATCGAGCCGCTGATCGAGATCGGTGGCGAGATCGTCTCGTCGACTCGGATCCGCAACCTCATCGCCTCCGGGGACGTACGCGCGGCGATGAGCTGCCTCGGCGCGCCGTTCCTGTTCGACGGGACCGTCGTCTCGGGCGACAAGCGCGGCCGGACGCTCGGCTACCCGACCGCCAATCTCACGCCGGATCCGGAGCTCGCGGTTCCGGGTCACGGCGTCTACGCCGCATTCGCCAACGGCCACCCGGCCGCGGTCTCGATCGGCGTCCGGCCGACGTTCGAGACCGGGCGCGAGCTGTTGGTCGAGGCCTACCTGATCGATCGCGACGAGGACCTCTATGGCCAGCGGCTGCGTCTGGCGTTTCTCGAGCGGCTGCGAGGCGAGCAGCGATTCGACAGCTCGGAGGCCCTGATCCGCCAGATGGAGGCCGACGTGGCGACGGCGCGCGACCTCTGCGCGAGCTTCCAGCCGCCGGCGCCGCGCTCGCGACCGGCGAACGACGCCGGAACTTCCTAAGCTGATCGGCCGATGAGTCTGACGAAGCAGAGGAAGCAGGAACTGATCGACCGCTTCGGTCGAGCTGAGGGTGACACCGGATCGACCGAGGTCCAGGTCGCGCTGATGACCGAGCGGATCAACGAGCTCACCGAGCACCTGCGCACGCACAGCAAGGACCACCACTCGCGTCGTGGGCTGCTGATGCTGGTCGGCAAGCGCCGGCGCCTGCTTCGCTACCTGCAGTCCTCGGATCTGGACCGCTACCGCAACCTCGTCTCCGAGCTCGGCCTGCGCCGCTAGGCGAGCCGGCCCACGCAGGGCCCGATGATCGAGGTCGGCGCCGAGGCCCCGCGCTTCGTGATGCCCGACCAGGACGGGCACGAGTTCCGGCTCGCCGATCACATCGGCCGCCGCATCCTGCTCGTCTTCTATCCGGCCGACTTCAGCCCCGCCTGCACGGATCAGCTCTCGGTCCTCGAGGAGGTGCGGCCCGAGTTCGAGGCCGCGCGGACGGCGGTGCTGGGGATCTCCGCCGACAGCCAGTGGGCGCATCGCGCGTTCTGCGACCAGCTCGGTCTCGGGATGACCCTGCTATCGGACTTCCACCCGAAGGGTGCCGTCGCGGCCGCCTACGGCGCCTATCTCGAGGACCGAGGGCACCCGAGTCGCGCTCTGGTGCTCATCGGCGAGGACGGACGGGTCGAATGGACCCACGAGTCCGATGACCCGAGCCGAATCCCGGGCGTCAACTTGATCTTCGACGCACTCGCGGGCCGCTAGCCGCGCTCGGCGACCAGCAGCCGCAGGCCTCCGTCGTGCTCGGGCACCGCGCGCAGGCGCCCCCAGCGGCGGTCCCATTCGCCGCTGGCGAGGTCCGTCCGGAGCCGCTCGACCGCGTTGCGCTCGGCCTGCGCACCGAGCAGCGCGAAACCGGAGGTGTTGGCCCGGATGGCCGCGTCGAGCATCAGCTCAGGACGGCCGAACCACGCCTCGAGAAAGAGGTCCGAGCAGTCGGCCGGGATCGGCAGCGGGCTCACCGCGGCCGCACCCATCCATCCCGCGAGCTCGCCGATCGATGGGAACGGCTCGTCGAGCTCGTTGATCTGAGGTGCGTAGTGGCGGACCCAGCTCTCGCGCAGGACCGCCCGATCGAAGGTCAGTACGACCGATCGCCGCGCGACGCGGCGCATCTCCTCGATCCCGCGCCGGGGGTCGGTCCAGTGGTGGATGCTGAGGATCGCCGTCGCGGCGTCGAAGGAGCCGTCCGCGAGCGGAAGCGCCTCCGCCGTCGCGAGGACGGCAGGGTGCGCGCCGGGCGGCCGTTGGGCGATCATCGCCGCCGAGGGCTCGACGGCCAGCAGGCGAGCGTCGTCCGGCTCATACGAGCCGGTCCCGGCGCCGACGTTGACGACCGTCCGAGCGTCGCCGAGCGCGGCTCGGATCGCCGCGGCGAGGCGCGGGTCCTCGCGCCGCGAGTCGGCGTAGGTGCGGCCGATCGTGTCGTAGCGCGCCTCGATCCGCGTCATCGTCGCAGCCCGTCCCCGCGGCCGCCATCGGCTAGCTTCCGGGTCGTGGAGGCGGGGCCGCAAGCGCTGACCAGCGCGCCGCCCGCGCCGTTCGGCTCCGACGAGCCGGCGGTGGGGGAGGGGCCGCTGCTGGTCGTCTACCTGGACCTCGCCTGCCCGGTCTGCGCGGCGACCTGGGCTCGCCTGCGCGTCCTCGGGCTGCGGCTCGGTATCCGCCACTTCCCGCTCGCCGCGCGGCGGCCGCGCTCGCCGGCGCTGCACGCGGCGGTCGAGGCGGCGGGACTTCAGGCGAGCGCCGCGGCCGGCCGGATTGCCGACTTGATCCTCGTCGATCAGAGCCGGATCGACGATCCACACCTGTGGGAGCGCGCCGAGCGCCTCGGGCTCGACGTCGATCGCTTCGAGGCCGACCGTCGCTCCGCGGCCGCCGCCGATCGCGTCCGAGCGGGGTTCCTCGCCGCGCTTCGAGGTGGGGTCACAGCCGCGCCGAGTGCCCTCGGCGTCGCCGGTCCGGTCACCGGACGAGGAATCGAAGCGGCCGCTAAATCCCTGCTGGCGAGCGGCGAATCGGTCGCGGAGCGCGGGTCCGGTCGCGTTAACATCGCCCGTTGATACGAGAACGGAAGTTCTGAGCCTCTGGGTGCCAACCGGGCGCCCGAAAGGAAGCACATAAGCATGAGCATGTTCGAAGTCCACCGCGTGACCGCGCAGGTGGGCGGACGCGAGATCTCATTCGAGACCGGCAAGCTCGCCCGCCAGGCCGGCGGCGCCGTCGTCGTTCGCAGCGGCGACACCATGGTCCTCTCGACCGCCACGGTCGGCAACCTCCGCGACGTCGACTTCCTCCCGCTGACGGTCGACGTCGAGGAGAAGCACTACGCCGCCGGCAAGATCCCCGGCTCCTTCTTCCGCCGCGAGGCGCGCTCGGGCGAGAAGGCCACACTGACGGCGCGGATGATCGACCGTCCGATCCGTCCCCTCTTCCCGAAGGGCTGGCACTACGAGACGCAGCTCGTCGCCCAGCCGCTGTCGGTCGACAACGTCCAGCCCTACGACATCCTGGCGATGAACGGCGCCTCGGCGGCGCTCGCGATCTCGCCGGTCCCGGTCGCCAAGCACGTCGGCGCGGTGCGCATCGGCAAGCTCGGCGGCGACATCGTCGTCAACCCCGACGAGGAGGACTTCGACGCGCTCGAGATGGACCTCATCGTCTCCGGCACCGACGAGGCGATCCTCATGGTCGAGTGCGGCGCCGACGGCGTCACCGAGGCAGAGGTGCTCGACGCGCTCGACATCGGCCACGGTGAGATCAAGAAGCTCGTCGCGGCGATGGAGGAGCTCCAGCAGATCGCCGGCAAGGAGAAGATCCAGGTCACCGCGCCGGGCGTCGACGAGGCCCTGGTCGAGCGGATCCGCTCCTCGCACGGCGCGAAGCTCGACGAGGCCACCCAGGTCCGCGAGAAGCTCGCCCGCCAGGAGGCGATCAAGGAGGTCGAGGCCGCGGTGCTCGTCGAGCACGCCCCGGCACCCGCCGACGGCGAGCCCGACCCGGAGCTCGTCGCCGAGGTCAAGCGCGCCTTCGCGTCGCTCGAGAAGACGACGATCCGTCGCCGGATCGCCGTCGACAAGAAGCGGCCGGACGGCCGCGCCCAGGACGAGATCCGTCCGATCGAGGTCGAGGTCGACGTCGCTCCGCGCGTCCACGGCTCGGCGCTGTTCACCCGCGGTGAGACCCAGATCCTGTCGAGCGCGACGCTCGGCACGACGCGCATGGACATGAAGGTCGACAACCTCGGCCTCGAGACCACGAAGCGCTTCTGGCACCACTACAACTTCCCGCCCTTCTCGGTCGGGGAGGCCGGTTTCATGCGTGGCCCGAAGCGCCGCGACATCGGCCACGGCGCGCTCGCCGAGCGCGCCCTCGAGCCGTCGATCCCCGACGAGGAGGAGTTCCCCTACGTCGTCCGGGTCGTCTCCGACACGCTCGAGTCCAACGGTTCGTCCTCGATGGGCTCGGTCTGCGCGTCCTCGATGGCGCTCCAGGCCGCGGGCGTCCCCGTCTCCTCGCCGGTCGCCGGCGTCGCGATGGGCCTGATCAAGGAGGGCGATGACGTCATCGTCCTGACCGACATCGCCGGCGTCGAGGACCACCTCGGCGACATGGACTTCAAGGTCGCCGGTTCGGCGGATGGCATCAACGCCCTCCAGATGGACATCAAGATCACGGGCGTCACGTTCGAGATCCTCAAGGAGGCGCTCGAGCAGGCTCGCCAGGGTCGCCTGTTCATCCTCGACAAGATGTCCGGCGCGATCTCCGAGCCCCGCGAGGAGCTGTCGGACTTCGCCCCGCGGATCGAGTCGATCAAGATCGATCCGGAGAAGATCGGCGCCGTCATCGGCAAGGGTGGCGAGACGATCCGCGGCATGCAGGAGGAGTTCGAGGCCGAGATCGACATCGACGACGACGGTGTCGTCCGTGTCTACGCCCCGACGGGCAAGCAGGTCAAGGACGCGATCCAGCGCATCAACTCGATGACGAAGGACGCCGAGATCGGCGATCGCTTCAAGGGCAAGGTCGTCAAGACGACGACGTTCGGTGCCTTCATCGAGCTGACGAAGGGCACGGACGGCCTGCTGCACATCTCGAACGTGAAGCCCGGCGAGCGGGTCGACACGGTCGAGTCGGTGCTGAGCTCGGGCGACGAGCTCGACGTCACCGTGGCCGAGGTCGACCGCGAGCGCGGCCGGATCGGTCTGCGGCTCTCCGACGACCCGGCGATCGAGGGCAAGACCCCCGAGGAGATCATCGCTCTCGGCACGGGCGGCGGCGGAGGCGGCGGCGGTCGCCAGCGCGAGCGTCTCGGCGGCGGCGAGCGTCGCGGCGGCCGTGACCGTGGTGGTCGCGGCGGCAACGGGCGCCGGTGAGCCTGCCGGAGAACGTCGACGTAACGGAGCTCGGTGACGGCCTGCGGGTCGTCACCGAGTACGTTCCCGGCTTCCGCTCGGTCGCGCTCGGCATGTGGGCGCGGACCGGCTCGCGCGACGAGGAGCCGCGCGAGGCGGGGATCTCGCACTTCCTCGAGCACCTGCTCTTCAAGGGGACCGACCGCCACTCGGCGATCGAGATCTCCGAGCTCTTCGACTCGATGGGCGCGGCGTCGAACGCCGCGACCTCGAAGGAGTCGACCCACCTACACGCTCGCTTCCTCGACGAGCACACAACAGAGGCCTTCGAGCTGATGGCCGACATGTTCATGCGCCCGGCACTGCCCGAGGGTGAGATCGACTCCGAGCGCGAGGTCGTGCTCGAGGAGATCGCGATGTACGAGGACGAGCCCTCCGACCGCGTCCACGACGTCCTCGCCGAGGCGATCTACGGCGACCACCCGCTCGGCCGACGCGTCCTCGGATCGTCGAACGTGATCGCGAACGTCCCGGTGCCCGAGATCGCGGCCTACCACCGTGAGCGCTACGCGGCCCGCAACCTCGTCGTTTCGGCGGCGGGCAACGTCGAGCACGACCGAGTCGTCGGGCTGGCCGAGCGGCTACTCGGCGACGCCGGCGAGTCGGACCCGCGGCCGACGGCCCATCCGCCGGGCGTCGACCCCCGCTTCTGCTTCCAGGCCAAGGACACCGAGCAGTTCCACATCTGCTTCGGCGGCCACGGGATCTCGCGCGGCGACGAGCGGCGCTTCGCGCTCGCCGTCCTCGACACGATCTTCGGCGGCGCGGTCTCCTCGCGCCTGTTCCGCGAGATCCGCGAGAAGCGCGGCCTCGCCTACTCGGTCGGCTCCTACACCGAACAGTTCGTCGATCGCGGCGCGGTCGCGATGTACGTCGGCACGCGCGCCGACAACGTTGCGGAGGCCTGCGAGATCATCGGTCGCGAACTGCGCTCGCTCGGCTCGGACGGGGTCACGCCGGGCGAGCTCGCCCGCGCCAAGGAGCACATCAAGGGCCGCATGGTCCTGAGTCTCGAGTCGACCGGGTCGCGGATGTCGCGGTTGGCACGCGCGGTCCTGTTCGACCTCCCGGTCCAGTCGCTCGACGAGCTGATCGCCCGGGTCGAGGCGGTGAGCGTCGAGGACGTCGCCGAGCTCGCCGCTGAGATCTACGACCCCTCGCGACTGTCGGCCGCCTGCATCGGCGCCGACGAGGACACGTTCCGCCGCGCCGTCGGCGCGGTCGACCCGGCGCTCGCGGCCGCCTGAGCGATCCCGTGGCGATCCGAGTCCTCGTCTGCGGCGCCGAAGGCAAGATGGGCCGAGCCGTCTGCGAGGCCGTGACCGAGGCCGAGGACACCGAGCTGAGCGGTCGGGCTGACCCGTCGCTCGGGGTATCGCTGGCCGAGGCGCTCGAGGAGCGCCGCCCAGACGTCGTCGTCGATTTCACCGTGCCGGATTCCGCGCTCGAGAACGCGAGGACGGCGCTCGGCGCCGGAGCTCATTTCGTCGTCGGGACGACCGGGTTCGACCTCGCCGAGCTCGACCGGATCGCGAGCGACGCCGCGCCCGCCCGCGCCTTCGCCGCGCCGAACTTCGCGATCGGCGCCGTCCTGATGATGGTCGTCGCCCAGCAGGTGGCTCCGCACATGCCCGAGTGCGAGATCGTCGAGCTCCACAACCCGGCGAAGATCGACCGGCCGTCGGGAACCGCCGCGCGGACCGCGCGCCTGATCGACGCGGCCGGCGGCAACGTCCACGAGCCGATCCACTCGATCCGGCTCCCCGGAGTGGTCGCCCACCAGGAGGTCGTGTTCGGCGGCGAGGGTCAGACGCTGACGATTCGCCACGACTCGCTCGACCGGCGCTCGTTCATGCCCGGGGTCCTACTGGCGGTCCGGCGCGTCGCTGAGCTCCCGGAGCCGCTCACGGTCGGGCTCGAGAAACTGCTCGACTGAGCCGATTGCGGGGGAGCGCACCGGAGTCGTCGGCAAAGCGGGCGATACTTGGGGGCGTGGCGCAGTTCGAGGGAGTGCTGACGGCGATGGTGACGCCCTTCGATGCCGACGGCGAGGTCGATCTCGCCTGCGCGGGACGGCTCGCGACACACCTGATCCGAAACGGCTCCGACGGCCTCGTGGTCGCGGGCACGACAGGTGAATCGCCGACGCTCAGCGACGATGAGACGGTGCGCCTCGCCGAGACCGTTCTCGGCGCCGTCGGCGACGAGACGACGGTCATCGTCGGGACCGGCTCGAACGACACCCGCCATGCCGTCCACCTGACCGAGCGGGTCACGGCGCTCGGGGTCGACGGCGTCCTCGTCGTGACGCCCTACTACAACAAGCCGAGCCCGGCGGGGATCCGTGCCCACTTCGGCGCCGTCGCCGAGGCCGCGGGCGAGACCCCGATCATCGTCTACAACATCCCCGGCCGTTGCGTGATCAACATCGAGCTCGACCAGCTCGCCGCGCTGGCCGCCGAGTTCGACCCGATCGTCGCGCTCAAGCAGGCCAACAACGACGACCTCGCCCCGGTCGAGGGGATGGACCTGCTCGCGGGCAACGACGAGATCTTCCTCGAGACGCTTCGCCTCGGCGGCACCGGCGGCATCCTCGTCGCTTCGCACCTCGTCGGCGCGGAGATGCGGCGAGTCCTCGAGCTCGAGGCGGCCGGCGACAGCGCGGCCGCGGACGAGCTGAACGCGCGCATAGCGCCCGTCTACGCCGCGATGTCGGTGACCACGAACCCGACCCCGGTCAAGGCCGGGCTCGAGCTCGACGGCGTGATCGAGGCGCATACGCGGCTGCCGATCGTCGCGGCGACCGACGCTGAGCGCGCGGTCGTCGCCCAGGCGCTCGCCCAGGCTCGGGGTGAGGGCTCGTGAGCTCGAAGGTCCGCGTTCTTCCGCTCGGCGGGCTCGGTGAGATCGGCAAGAACATGTCGCTCGTCGAGGCGGACGGACGGATCGTCATCGTCGACGTCGGGCTCATGTTCCCGACCTCGGAGATGCCCGGGATCGACCTCGTGCTGCCCGATTTCGAGTACCTCCGCGATCGCGTCGACAAGATCGACGCGATCTTCCTCACCCACGGCCACGAGGATCACGTCGGCGCGCTGCCCTTCGTGCTGCGCGAGCTCGGGATGCCGCCGGTGATCCTCGGCGGGCCGCTGACGATCGGCCTCGTGCGCTCCAAGCTCGAGGAGCACCGGCTCCGCGACGCCCCGCTCGAGGTGATCGAGCCCGGCGAGACCCGGCTCGCCGGCGCCTTCGAGCTCGAGGCGATCCGGATGAGCCATTCGATCCCGAACATGCTCGCCGTCGCGATCGGGACCCCGCTCGGCAAGGTGCTGTTCACCGGCGACTACAAGTTCGACCAGACACCGGTCGACGGCGAGCCGGCCGACATGGCGAGGCTCGCCGAATTGGGCGAGGCGGGCGAGGTTCTGTGCCTGTGCGGGGATTCGACCAACGCCGACCGCGACGGCGTCGCTCCGTCGGAGTCGAGCGTCGGCCCCGCGCTGCTGGACCTCTTCTCACGGTGCGAGGGGCGGATCATCGTCACCTGCTTCGCGTCGAACGTCCATCGCGTACAGCAGGTCGTCGACGCCGCGTCCGCGCTCGATCGCCGCGTCGCGCTCGTCGGCCGGTCGATGCGCAAGAACTTCAACATCGCCTCGAATCTCGGGATCGCGAACGCGCCCGACGGCCGGCTGATCCCGCCGCGCGAGATCGAGGACTTCCCGGACCACAAGGTCATCGCGATCTCGACCGGCTCTCAGGGCGAGCCCCTCTCCGCGCTGCGACGGATGGCCCACGGCGACCACCGCGACCTCGAGCTGCACGCCGACGACACGGTGATCTTCTCGGCGACGCCGATCCCCGGCAACGAGCGCGCCGTCAACGAGACGATGGACAGGATCTACGAGCTCGGCGCACGCGTGGTGACCGCCGCCGAGGCGCCGATCCACGCCTCCGGTCACGGCAGGCGCGAAGAGCTCAAGCTGATGCTCAACCTGACCCGGCCGCAGTACGTGATGCCGATGCACGGCGACCACCGGCGCCTGCGTCTGCACGCAGACCTCGCCGAGTCGGTGGGCATCGACCCCGAGAACGTCTTCTGCTCGCGAAACGGCCGACCGGTCGAGTTCACCGAGGACGGAGCCGGGTTCGGTCCCGACGAGCGGGCCGGGATGATCTTCGTCGACGGGATGGGGATCGGCGACATCGACGAGGTCGCACTCCGCGACCGCCGGGCCCTCGCCGGGGACGGAGTGCTGATCATCGTCGCGACGATCGCCGAGGAGGACGGCTCGGAGGTCAGTCCGCCGGAGGTCATCTTCCGCGGCGTACCGTTCGTCTCCGGCGGTGAGGCCGATCCGGATGGCACAGGAACGCTGATCGAGGAGCTCCGCGAGCTCGTCTCCGATTCGCTGGCCCGCGCCGCGAGCGACGGGGTCCGTGAAGTGGACCTGCTCGGCGAGGACATCCGCGACGACGTCGCCGGTCTGATCCACAAGCGACTGAAGCGCCGGCCGATGGTGCTCCCGGTCGTTGTGGAGGTCTGAGGCGGTGTTCGGAGCGCGCCAGAGGGCCCCGGTGGCCATCGCACTCGTCGTCGCGATGGCGCTCGCGGCGCCGGCGGCGCTCGGGTCGCCCGCCCCGCCGGCGCAGACGGCCGCCGCGCTCGACGCCCTCGCCGCGCCGGAGAACGAGCTCGACGTCGAGCGCTCGGCGATCGCCGGCGGATCGACCGTGCTGCGTGTCGAGCAGGAGGTCGGCGGCCACCCGGTTCTCGGCGGCGAGTCCGTCCTCGTCCGCGAGCCCGATGGGTCGGTGACGCAGATCGCCGACGACACGGTTGCCGGCCTCGACGTCCCTGACGCACCGCTCGTCGGTCGCGAGGAGGCACTCGCGACCGCGGCCGCCGATCTCGGCGATCCCGAGCTGCGCTTCGAGCCCAGCGCGGAGCTCGTCGTCGACCCGGCGTCCGGCGAGCTCGTCTGGCGAGCCGTGCTACCGACCGTCGAGCCCTTCGCCGACCGCGAACTCCTCGTCTCGGCCGCCGACGCAACGATCCTCGCGCGCCGCAACCTGATCCAGGGCTTCACGGGTCGCGCCAAGCTCCACCGCGACAACCCGATCTCCCAGCAGCGCTCCTACAAGGGCCTCAGCGACCGCGGCGACGAGAACTACAAGCGCCTGAACCGCCAGCGGCGCCCGGTCGAGCTGCCGCGGATGCACGGCCGTCGCGGCTGTCTGCGCGGTGAGGCCGTCGTCGTGCGAGCCGGGCAGAGTCAGCGCAGCATCTGCCGGCGTTCGCGCGACTGGCGTCAGACGAAGCGCGCGTCGCAGTCCTTCGAGCCGCTGATGGCCTACTTCCACGTCAACCGGGCCGAGGCGTACCTGGCTTCGCTCGATCTGAGCGGGCCGATCTTCGACGCGCCGCAGCGGGTCAACGCCAACGGCATCGACGTCGACAACTCCTACTTCTCACCGTCGAACGATCAGATCACGCTCGGGCGCGGCGGAGTCGACGACGGCGAGGACGGCGAGATCATCGTCCACGAGTACGGCCACGCGGTGCAGGACGCGCAGGCGCCCGGCTTCGGGCGGACCTCGCAGGGCGCCGCGATGGGCGAGGGGTTCGGCGACTACCTGGCCGCGACCGTGGGCGAGCGCTTCTCGCGCTTGCCTACCCGCTTCGACGTCTGCGTGGGCGAGTGGGACTCGACCTCCTACCAGGCGAAGCCGAGCTGCCTGCGCAAGGTCGACTCGAATCTCAGGCTCCGCAAGGCTCAGCGCCGCTGCGGGGGGGATCCGCACTGCATCGGACTGCCCTGGTCGGCGGCGCTCTGGGACCTACGCGCCGCGCTCGGCGAGGACTCGGAGGGGCGGATGATCACCGACCGTGTCGTCGTCGACTCGCATTTCCTCATGACCTCGCGATCGGGTTTCCGCGAGGGGGTTCGCGCGATGATCGCCGTCGACGAGTCGCTCTACGCGGGTGAGCACGTCGCTCAGATCGAGGGCGAGATGGAGTCGCGCGGCTTCTGTCCGTCGGCGGGCTGCTGATCCGGATGGCCACCGGCTCGCTCCGCGGGCGCGGCGAGAGGCAGCTCGACCGAGAACAGCGCACCCCCGAACCGTGACTCACCGACCGCGACCGAGCCGCCGTGTGACTCGGCGACCGCGCTGACGATCGCCAGCCCGAGGCCGGTGCCGGGGTCGCCGCGGACGTCGGACGGCCCGTCGCCGCGTGCGAACCGCGAGAAGACCTGGTCGCGCAGTGATTCGGGCACGCCGGGGCCGTCGTCGGCCACCTCGATCCGCGCCGTCGAGCCGTCGGAGCTCAGCCCGAGCTCGATCGCGCTCCCCGGTGGCGTATGGCGGACGGCGTTGTCGAGCAGGTTGAGGACGAGCCTGTGAATCTCGTCGGCGTTCGCGAGCACGTGGGGCTCGGCCTCGATCCGCGAGCTCAGCCGGTGCTCGGTGGCGAGCGGCCGAAGCTCGGTCAGGGCGGCGGTCGCCACCTTCGCCAGGTCGATCTCGCGCCGGCTCCCGATCCGCCCCGCGTCCGCGCGGGCCAGCAACAGGAGGTCGGATACGAGGTGGCGCATCCGCCGCGTCGAGCCGAGCGCGCCGGCGAGGACCTCGGCGTCGTCGGGGTCGTCGATCTCGATCTCGAGCAGCTCGAGGTTGGCGAGGATGCTGGTCAGCGGGGTGCGGAGCTCGTGCGAGGCGTCGGCGACGAACTCGCGCTGGGCCTCGACGACCGCCTCGGTCTCGGCTCGGGCCGCGTCGAGCGCCGCGAGCATCTCCTCGAGCGTGCGCGCGAGCTCGGCGACCTCGTCGTCGGACTCGGGCTGCGGGATCTTGAGCGATGGGTCACGCGTGGTGGCGATCCGGCGCGCTGCCCCGGTGAGCGAGGCCACGGGGCTCATCGCGCGGTTCGCGACGGCCAGCCCGGCGAGCGTCGCCAGCAGCGTTCCGCCGATCACACCGCCGATCAAGAGCAGCCAGAGCCGGCCGATCGTCGCTTCGAGCTCGGTCCGGTTGCGGGCGTACTGAACGAGGACGGGAGCATTCGAGTTCAACGCCGCGATCGAAGTGTTGATCGGGTTCGTCGCGACCTCCCAGTCGGCGATCTGGACCGCCTCGCCCGAGGGGGCGAGGGTCCCGAAGTCGGGAGCTCCCGCCGTCTGATCGACGACGTCGCCACTCGAGTCGAGCAGCCGCACTACCGACTCACCGCTGGTCGGCAGCCCCTGGAAGGAAGGATCGAAGTCGCCGGCCGGATAGCGGGTGGTGAGCTGTAGGGCCAGGTTGCTCGCGACCTCCGCGGTGTCGGTGCGGAAGTCGTTGTTGAGCCGGTCCGACGTCAGCCGGCCGACCACGACGGCGACGCAGACGAGGATCACGAACGTGAGGCCCGCCGAGACGCCGGCCAGGCGCCAGCGCACGGGCCAGCGGCGCGGGGTCAGCAGGAGTGGGCGCGGCTTGCCCGCGAGACCCGGCCCGGGACCGGCCGGATCAGCCCGCATCCGCGGTCCGTGGCCCCCTCAGGACGTAGCCGGCGCCGCGCTTGGTGTGGAGCATCCGCTCCTCGCCGCCCTCCTCGAGCTTGCGCCGCAGGTTCGAGATGAAGACGTCGATCGTGTTCGTCATCGCCGCCGGGTCATAGCCCCAGACCTGCTCGAGCAGCTGCTCGCGCGAGACGACGAGGCGCTCATTTCGCATCAGGTGCTCGAGCAGCTCGAACTCGCGGTTCGTCAGCTCGATCTCGCGATCACCGCGGGTGACCTCCCGGCCGTCGACGTTGAGGCGTAGGTCGCCGACGACGAGCGAGGCACTGCCGCGCGGCGGGCGCCGCCGCAGCAGAGCGCGCATGCGGGCGAGCAACTCGGAGCGCTCGAACGGCTTCGGCAGGTAGTCGTCGGCGCCGGCGTCGAGTCCGCCGACGCGGTCGTCGAGCTCGGTCCGGGCCGTCAGCACGAGGATCGGCACATCGCTCGAGGCGCGGATCCGCTTCAGGACCTCGACGCCGTCGAGGCGGGGGAGGCCGAGATCGAGGACGACGAGGTCCGGTGCGAACTCCTCGGCGGCCTGCAGAGCCTCGACGCCGTCGAAGGCGGCGCGCACCTCGTGGCCCTCCTGGCGGAGCGTCCGGCGCAGGACGTCGGCGATGGCGGTGTCGTCCTCGACGACGAGGACCCGGCCGGTTGCTTGATCAGAAGCGAGCATTCTGTCTTTAGGTTAGACCTCGAAGCGGTTCGGATGCAGGATCTTTTGAGCCCGGCTTTATGCCCGCGCCGAGCCCGCGGCCGCCCGGGCGAAGGGTCGCGGAGCGCGACGTCGAAGCCACCTGCAGATGGCCACCAGATCGAAGCCCCGTTCCGCGACCTCGCGCGCGCGAGCGAAGGCACCCGCGAAGAGCGCCGCGCGGCGCAAGCCCCAACGACCGAGCCTGCGCGATCGCATCGCCGGTCTCGACCAGCGTGCCTACGACCTGGCGGGCCTGGCGCTGATCGCGCTCGCGGTCTACCTGGCGGGGGTGCTCTACCTCGGCTGGGAGGGCGGGCCGATCGCCGGTGCGCTGTCCGATGGGCTCGCGGCCCTGTTCGGAAAGCTCGCCTACGCCGCCCCGGCCGCGTTGGCCGCGTGGGGCGCGATGCTCGTCGCCCGGCCGCTGATCCCCGCTCGCACCGCGCTCGGGGCCGGGGCCTTCCTGATCGGCGCGGCGCTCCTACTCGCATTCGCGGCGCAGACCGCCGGGCTCGGCGGCGAGCGCCCGATCCGTCGCGAGCTGTTCGAGCCGCGTTTCTACACCGAGCACGGCGGGCTGACCGGCGAGACGCTCTACTGGGCGACGACCTCACTCTTCCAGCGCGCCGGCGCACACATCGTCGCGGTCCTGCTGCTGATCAGCGGCCTGCTGCTGATCACGGGCACGACGATCGCGCAGCTGCTCGAGGCGGTGCAGCGCGGCGGCGCCGACGCCTACCGCCGGGCCAACGACAGCACACGCGAGATGGCTCGAGGCGCGGCGGAGGCACGGCTCGAGCGCCGTCGCGAGCGCGAGCTCGAGGCCGCGCGCGCGGAGGCCCCGACCCGCCGCTTCGAGCCGGCCCCGGAAGCCGATGACGATTGGGAGATCGACGACGGACCGCCGACCGGCCAGCACGACCCCGAACCCGCGGCCGAGCCGGACCCGGAGCCCGATCCCGAACCGGAAGCGGAGGTCGAGGGCGACTTCGAGCCGCCGCCGCTTCCCCCCGAGCCCGACGAGGGCGGGATCGACGTCTACGAGCAGGGCTCCTCCGAGCCGGTCGCGACCACCCCGATGGGCAACCGGCGCACCGGAGGGATCACCGAATCCGACGAGCTGAACTACACGAAGCCGAGCCCGCGGATGCTCGGCAAGGGCAAGAACGACCCCGGGCCCGACATCCGCGACCGCGAAGCCGTGGCGAAGTCGCTGATCGAGGCGCTGAAGCACTTCGGCGTCGACGCGAAGCTGCTCGGCACCGTCTCCGGACCGCACGTCAGCCGCTATGAGCTCCAGCTCGCGCCGGGAACGAAGGTCGGCAAGGTCGCGCAGCTCAAGGACGACCTCGCCTACGCGCTCGCCTCGACCGACATCCGGATCCTCGCCCCGATCCCCGGCAAGAAGGCCGTCGGGGTCGAGGTCCCGAACGCGCGTCGCCGGATGGTCAAGCTGGGTGACATCTACGCCGGGCGGCCGAAGGGCGCCTCGCCGCTCGTCGCCTGGCTCGGCAAGGACGTCGCAGGCCAGGACTGCTGGACCGACCTCGCGCTGATGCCGCACGCGCTCGTCGCCGGTACGACCGGCTCGGGCAAGTCCGGGTGCATCAACGCGATGCTGTCCTCGATCCTGATGGACGCCTCGCCGAACGAGGTCCGGCTCGTCCTCGTCGACCCGAAGCGGGTCGAGCTCAATCACTACGAGCGCCTGCCGCACCTGCTGACCCCGGTCGTCACGAACCCGCGGCTCGCCGCGACCGT
Source organism: Thermoleophilia bacterium SCSIO 60948 (assembly GCA_021496505.1). Lineage (GTDB taxonomy): Bacteria > Actinomycetota > Thermoleophilia > Solirubrobacterales > 70-9 > JACDBR01. The sequence goes on from CP053031.1 coordinate 1,555,189, forward strand.
CCTCGGCAACCTGATCGGGGAGATGGAGAACCGCTACGAGGTGATGTCGAAGGCCCGCGGCCGCAACCTCAACGAGCTCAACAAGATCCGGCGCAAGAACGGCGAGAACCCGCTCCCGCACATCCTCTGCGTGATCGACGAGCTCGCCGACCTGATGATGGTCGCGCCCGCCGACGTCGAGGAGTCGATCATCCGCCTCGCGCAGAAGTCGCGCGCGGTCGGGATCCATCTGGTGCTCGCGACGCAGCGGCCGTCGACCGACGTCATCACCGGCACGATCAAGATCAACATCCCGTCACGGATCGCCTTCGCGGTCGCCTCGCAGGTCGACTCGCGCGTGATCCTCGACTCGGGCGGCGCCGAGTCCCTGCTCGGGCAGGGCGACATGCTGTTCCGGCCGGTCGGCAGCTCGAAGATGCAACGCATCCAGGGTGCCTTCATCACCGAGGACGAGATCGCGCGGATCTGCTCGCACTGGGCGCGCCAGGGCGAACCGGAGTTCGACGAGGAGATGCTGACCGAGCGCGAGGAGGCTCCCGCCGAGGGTGGGGCGGAGGGCGAGCTCTCGCCCGACCAGGACGACCTCCTGGCCGACGCGGCGCGGATCGTCGTCGAGTCGGAGACCGCCTCGGTCTCGATGATCCAGCGCCGACTGCGCGTCGGCTACACGCGGGCAGGTCGCCTGATCGACATGCTCGAGCGCCGAGGCATCATCTCCGGCTACGAGGGGTCGAAGCCGCGTCAGGTCCTCGTCTCGCAGTCCGATCTGCCGCGGATGCTCGAGAACATGGGCACCCAAGCGATCGACGACGCCGACGCGGAGCTCGAATCCGTCCGCTGAGCGGGGGTTTCGGGCCCCGCTGGCGGCATTTCTCTCACGATCCGGTGAGAATGGGCGCATGAGCCGACGTGATCCATCGATGCGCCTGGGCGAGGTCCTGCGCGATGCGCGCAACCGCGAGGGGCTCGAGATCACCGACGTCGAGCGGACGACGAAGATCCGCATCAAGTACCTGCGCGCACTCGAGGCGGAGGAGTGGGATCAACTCCCGAGCCCGGCCTACGCGAAGGGCTTCCTGCGCACATACGCGCAGCTGCTCGGTCTCGACGGGGACGCGCTCGTCGACGAGTTCCGCCGCCAGGTCGAGGTCGGCCCCGACGACCAGCCCTTCGGCCCTCAGGCCTCGACGCGCCGGCGCGCCACGCCCAACCCGGCGACCCAGGGTCCGCCGCCGATGTTCCCGCCGATCGTCCCGATCGCCGTCGGGCTCGTCGTCCTGGCCGCGGTCGTGTTCGCGATCATCGGTCTGCTCGGCGACTCCGGCGAGGAGTCGGGCGGCGAGCCGACGAAGCAGGAGCAGCGTGCGGAGCGCCGCGAGGCACGTGAGGCGCGCGCGGCCGAGGACGGAGTCGTCCTGGCGATCGAGCGCGACACCGCGGTCTGCCTGCTCGACGAAACCCCGGAGCCGCTCGTCGACGGATCGGTCCAGCCTGAGGGCGAGGAGCTCGGGCCGTTCGACGCCGAGCGGCTGACGCTGCGATTCCCGGAGGGCTTCGCCGCCGGTGACGCCGAGCTGACCGTGCGCGGCGAGCCGGCGGACCTCGAGCCCGAGTCCGGTGACGGTCCGGCCCAGTACCGGATCGAGGGGCGCTCGGTCGAGCGGATCGACCCCCCGCCGGCGAGCTGTCCGTGACCGGCGCCGCGGCGCCCCGACCCCGAGCGGGGATCGTCGTGACCGGCACCGAGGTGCTGACCGGGATCGTCTCCGACGCGAACGGCCCGTGGGTCTCCGCGCGCCTCGGTGAGCTCGGGATCGACGTCGAGAGCATCCTGGTGGTCGGGGACCGCCCGGACGACCTGCGTGCCGCGCTCGAGCACCTGACCGCGCTCGGCCTCGACCTGATCGTCACGAGCGGCGGGCTCGGCCCGACGGCCGACGACCTGACAGCGGAGGTCGTCGCACGCCACGCCGGTCGCGAACTGCGTCTCGACAGCGCGATGGAGGAGCGGATCGCGGGCATCCTGGCCGAGTTCGCGCGTCGCTTCGAGACCGACCGTGAGGCGCTCGCGGCTGCGAACCGAAAGCAGGCGATGGTCCCCGAGGGCGCGCTCGCCCTCGATCCCGCCGGCACCGCGCCCGGCCTCGTCGTGCCGCCTCGCGACGAGGGGCCGCTTACCGTCGTGCTGCCCGGCCCCCCACGCGAGCTCCAGGCGATGTGGCCGGCGGCCCTCGAGGCGCCGGCGGTGCGCGAGCTGCTCGATCGCACTCCGGAGCGCGGCGTCGAGACCCTGAGGATCTTCGGCGCGCCCGAGTCTGAGATCGCGAAGACGCTGCGCGAGGCGGAGTCCGAGGGCCTCGAGCTCACCGAGCTCGAGATCACGACCTGCCTGCGCCGCGCCGAGCTCGAGATCGTCGTCGCCTATCCGGCCTCCGCGCGTCCGCGCTACGAGGCGCTCGAGGAGCGGATCGCTACCGAGTACGGGCGGCGACTGTTCTCGCGCGACGGATCGACGATCGACGAGCAGGTCGCGGGCCTCCTCACGGGGCGGCGGATCGGGCTCGGCGAATCGTGCTCCGCGGGTCTGCTCGCGGCCAGGCTCGCCGACCGTCCCGGATCCTCCGAGTATCTGATGGGTGGCGTGGTCGCCTACTCGAACGCGGCGAAGTCGGAGCACCTGGGCGTCCCGGAAGAGTTGATCGCCGAGCACGGCGCGGTCTCGCCGCCGGTCGCGGCCGCGATGGCCGAGGGTGCCAGGGAGCGCTTCGGCGGCGACCTCGGCGTCGGGATCACCGGCGTGGCGGGCCCGGGGGGTGGCACCGAGGCCAAGCCCGTCGGATACGTGTGCATCTGCGCCACCGCCGGTGGCGAGCGGCGGGTCGAGCGCGACCCGGTGCTGCCCGGCGACCGGGCGACGATCCGCGATCGCTCGACCACCGTGGCCCTGCACATGCTGCGCTCGCTGCTCGCCTCGCACCCCGGCTGAGCGGCCGCCGGCATCTCGTCACGGTTTCGGTTCGGACCCGGCACAGAGTCCGCACAACGCCGACCGCACGCTCACCTAGCGTGGCGTTCGTGACCGAGGCAGGGCGATCACCGGAGCGTCGCGAGCGGCTGTTCTTCGCCCTCGACCTGCCGCAACCGCTGCGCGCGGCCCTCCACGACGTCGCCGAGCGCGCCGCCGCGACCGATAGCGGCCTGCGCGCGGTCGCGGGTGCGCGACTTCACGTGACCGTGCTGTTCCTCGGCGAGGTCTCGCGCGGGCTGGTGCCCGGGCTGGGAGCGGTCCTGATGGAGCTCGTGCCACGCCGCGTCGAGCTCTCGGTGAGCGGCTTCGCCGGGCTTCCCCGTGGCCGCCCGCGTCTCTTCGCCGCCGAGCTCGCGGCTCCCGGCGCCGCGGTGCTCCGTGCCGAGCTGGTCGCGCGCCTCGAGGACGCCGGTCTGCCATACGGCGACCGCGAGGCGCTCGAGCGGCCGTTCTGGCCGCACGTGACCGTTCTGAGGGCGCGCGGGGGCCGCTCGCCGATCGTCGTCCCGGAGGCCCTCGGAGCCGGGGCTCGCGGCATCGATCGGCACCACGATGCCGTCCGGGTCTGTCTTTACCGTTCGAACAAGAGTTCCGGTGGTCCGTCGGACGGGGGATACGAGCCGTTGGCCGGACTCGAGCTTCCCACCGGCCGGACGGGCGGGCCGGACCGCAACCCAGAGGTGATTGAGCCATGACTGACAAGACCAGCCTGCGTTCCGCGGACCCGAAGGAGTCGAAGGCGCGCGAATCGGCCCTCCAGGCCGCGCTGACCCAGATCGACCGCCAGTTCGGCGCGGGTTCGGTGATGAAGCTGGGGGCCGACGCCACCGTCGAGGTCGAGGCGATCCCGACCGGCGCGCTCTCGCTCGACCTCGCGCTCGGCGTCGGCGGCGTGCCGCGTGGCCGGATCGTCGAGATCTTCGGCCCGGAGTCGTCGGGCAAGACGACGCTGATCTACCACATCATCGCCGAGGCTCAGGCTCGCGGAGGCGTCTGCGCGTTCGTCGACGCCGAGCACGCGATGGATCCCGCCTATGCGCGCCGGATCGGCGTCAACACGGACGAGCTGCTCGTCTCGCAGCCCGACTACGGCGAGCAGGCGCTCGAGATCGTCGATGTCCTCGTGCGCTCCGGCGCCGTCGACGTCGTCGCGGTCGACTCGGTCGCCGCGCTCACCCCGCGCGTCGAGCTCGAGGGCCAGATGGGCGACCAGCAGGTCGGCCTCCAGGCGCGGCTGATGAGCCAGGCGCTGCGCAAGCTCGCCGGCAACCTCAACCGGGCCAAGACCGTCTGCCTGTTCACGAACCAGATCCGCGAGAAGATCGGCGTCAGCTTCGGCAGCCCCGAGACCCAGCCGGGCGGTCGCGCGCTCAAGTTCTATTCGTCGCAGCGGCTCGACATCCGCCGCATCGAGACGCTGAAGAACGGGACTGAGGCGGTCGGCAACCGGGTCCGCGTCAAGGTCGTCAAGAACAAGGTCGCGGCGCCGTTCCGCCAGGCCGAGTTCGACGTCGAGTACGGCCAGGGCATCTCGACCGAGGGCTCGCTGATCGACCTCGGACTCGAGCACGACCTGATCCAGAAGTCGGGTTCGTTCTTCTCCTACGGCGAGCTGCGGCTCGGCCAGGGCAAGAACAACAGCAAGCAGTTCCTCGCCGACAACCCGGAGCTCGCGGCCGAGATCCAGGCGAAGATCCTCGAGGCGCTGGGTCTCAACCCCGACGGCAGCAAGCCCGAGCCCGTCGCCGATGCCGGTCCCGAGGACACCGCGCCCGTCGAGCCGATCGCCGAGGCCAAGGCGGCGTAGCCCTGGCCGCCGAAGCCGCGCAGGCCGAGGAGGCGTTCGCCAAGGCGGTGAGCCTGATCGGGCGCCGTGAGCGCACCGAGCGCCAGGTTCGCGACCACCTCGCCTCGCGCGGCTTCGATGAGGCCGCGCTCGAGGACGCGGTCGCGCGCCTGATCGAGATCGGTGCGCTCGACGACGCCCGTTATGCGCGGCTGTTCGCCGAGGACAAGCGCGAGCTCGAGGGTTGGGGGCCGGAGCGGATCGTCGCGACGCTGGTCGACCACGGCGTCGCTCGGAGCGTCATCGACCGGTCGGTCGAGCTGGAGGATCGCGAGGACCAGCTCGAGCGCGCCGCGGGGCTGCTCGCCTCACGTGGCGACCTCGATACGGACGCCGGGCGCCGACGCGCGCTGTCGTTCCTCGCCCGGCGCGGTTTCGAGGCCGAGCTCTGCTACGACGCGATCCGGCGGGCGGCCTGACCCGCGGCCGGAGACCGTTTGTGATCGATCGATCGCCTCACTAATCTCGTTGGGGTCGAGGGATCGTCCCCCGGCGCGCGAACGATCACGAATTTGACCTTGATTTCCAGCCTGAATCCAAGTTTCAACGCGAACGCGGCGCCCCACCGGCGGCGCGGGAGGAGCGCGGACAGAGCCTCCGCCTGAGGACCGCGGAGAGGTCACACACGAGGCGCCCTGAGGGCTGGGCGCTCGGTTCGACAGATCGGCGCGCGACGAGACGACCGCTCGTGGCCCGACGCGGGATCGCGCGGGTCTGGGAAGTACGCGAAGCCGACCTGCGTGTGGGCCGGGGAGAGGAACCGATGAAGCCATCCGCGTCCTTCAGACCGTGGCGGCGCACCGATCGCCCGCACGAGGGGGAGGAGACGCGCACCCCCGATTCGCCCGCGCCCGCGCAGCGCGCTCCGTCGGAGGACGCGGTCGCACGCGATTCGCAGGCCGCGGAAGCGGGTTCGGTGAACGCGGAGACGGCATCGGAGCCCCAGGGTGGAGGAGCCCCCGACGAGCAGGCGGATGACTTCGAGGCAGCCGCTCCGCCCGAGTGGGCGGATGCCCCTCCGCCCGCGGCCACGCCGGCACCGCCGGGTCCTCCGGAGCCCGCGCTCTCGGCCGATGAGCTCCGAGCGATGCGAGCGACGATCGAGGCCGAGCGGCGGACCCTCGATGATGCGCGCGACGAGCTGCGCGCTCGCCGCGAGGAGATCACGCGGATCGAGGAGCGCACGCTGGCCGAGGCTCGTTCGGCGGAGCTCACCCGTGCCGACCTCGAGCGTCGCTCGCAGGCGCTCACCGACCGCGAGCGCAATCTCGAGACGCAGGCGGAAGAGCTCAAGCAGGCGAAGCGAAAGCAGCGGCGCGAGCTCGAGAAGCTCTCGTCGCTGTCCGCCTCGGAGGCCAAGCAGATGCTGCTCGCCGACGTCGAGCACGAGGCGCGCCACCTCGCCGGGCTGCGCGTCCTCGAGGTCGAGGCGGAGGCGAAGCGAGACGCGGAGCGCCGTGCGCGAAGCATCCTCGCCGTCGCGACGCAGCGATTGGCCTCGAGCCATGCCGGCGAGACGACCACTCGCCTCGTCGAGCTCCCCTCCGACGAGATGAAGGGCCGCGTCATCGGTCGCGACGGGCGCAACATCCGTGCGCTCGAGAAGCTGACCGGTGTCGACATCATCGTCGACGAGACCCCGTCGGCGATCACCCTGTCGAGCTTCGACGGCGTGCGTCGCGAGATCGCGCGGATCACCCTCGAGCGCCTGATCGCGGACGGCCGGATCCATCCCGTCCAGATCGAGGAGACCTACGCGAAGGCCAGCAAGGAGGTCGCCGAGAGCATCGCGCGTGAGGGCGAGCGAGCCGCGCTCGAGGCGGGCGTCGAGGGTCTGCACCCGGATCTCCTCGAGACGCTCGGGCGGCTTCGCTACCGCACGAGCTACGGCCAGAACGTCCTCGACCACCTCGTCGAGTGCGCCCACCTCGCGGCGATGATCGCCGCCGAGCTCGGCGCGTCGGTCCAGACGGCCCGGCGCGGCGCGCTCCTGCACGACATCGGCAAGGCCGTCAGCCACGAGTCCGGCGGCGGGCACGCGGAGATCGGCGCCCGGCTGGCGCGGCGGCGCGGTGAGTCGGAGGCGATCGTCCACGCGATCGAGGCCCACCACAACGAGACCGACCCGAGGACCGTCGAGGCGGTCATCGTCCAGGCCGCAGACGCCGTCTCGGGGGCGCGGCCCGGCGCCCGCGGCGACGCCCTCGAGCAGTACGTCGCACGGCTCCGTGACCTCGAGGAGATCGCGGAGCGCCACTACGGCGTCGAGCGCGTCTACGCGATGCGGGCGGGTCGCGAGGTCCGGGTGATCGTCGATCCGGGCAAGGTCAGCGACGAGGAGGCGGCCCTGATCTCCAAGGAGGTCGCGAGCGCGATCGAGGGCGAGGTCGAGTTCCCGGGCCAGATCCGGATCACGGTGGTCCGCGAGACGCGGTCGACGAGCGTGGCCGGCTGACCGCCGCAGCGGACCGGTAGGATCGCGCGCCGATGCCTACGACCTCGACCAACGACGTCCTCGGCCTCGTCCCGCTCGCGGCGACGGGTGGCCTGGCGACCGTCTTCTACATCCTCGGCGGCGTCCTCGTCGCCGCCGCTCTCATCACCTCGTTCATCGGTCTGCGCTCCGAGCGTTTCCCCGGTTCCAAGCGCGGGGTCGGGCTGATGCTCGGGACCGTGGCGGTCGTCGTCGTGGCGACTGGTTTCATCGCGATCCAGGTCGGAGCCGAGGAGCTCGAGAAGAAGGAGGCCGAGTTCGCCGAGCTCGAGGCCGAGCGGACCGCCGAGGGCGAGCCCGACGTCCCCGATACGGGCGACGAGGACGAGCTTCCGGGCGAGCCCTCGAGCACGATCGACGAGCAGACCCTCGAGGATGGCCGCACGCTGTTCGCCGACGCCGGCTGCGCGAACTGCCACGCTCTCTCCGATGCCGGCGCGAGCGCCGCGGTCGGGCCGTCGCTCGATAGCGCCCTCCAGGGCGAGGACGAGGAGTTCGTCCGCGTCTCGATCGTCGATCCCAACGCCCAGGTCGAACAGGGCTACGAGCCCGGCGTCATGCCCGAGGATTACGAGCAGCAGCTCTCGCCCGAGGACCTCGACACGCTCGTCGCCTACCTGACCGAGGTCGGCGGCGCCGACGGGTCCGGGGCCAAGGGCGACAGCGGCGAGGTCGAGGGCGGCTGAGTCTCGACCCTCCGGGCTCTAGCCTGGACACGACGATGAGCGCTCGCTACCACGTCACCACCTTCGGGTGTCAGATGAACGAGCACGACTCCGAGCGCATGAAGGGGATGCTCGAGTCGCTCGGCTACAGCGAGGCCGCGGCGCCCGACGACGCCGACCTGATCCTCTTCAACACCTGTTCGATCCGCGAGTCCGCGGACAGCCGCTTCATCGCCCATCTCGGTCGCGCGAAGCGCCTCAAGGCCGAGCAGCCGGACCGCATCGTCGGCGTCGGCGGCTGCTGGGCGCAGTCGGTCAAGGACGAGGTCTTCGAGCGGTTCCCCTTCGTCGACGTCGCGTTCGGTCCCGGCCAGGTCGGTCGGCTGGCGGAGTTCCTGACCTCGGACTCGCTCACGGCCCAGGGCTACTTCGAGTTCGAGGACGTCACCGGGCACCTGCCGATGAAGCGCGGTCGCGAGTTCCAGGCCTGGCTGCAGATCTCGCAGGGCTGCAACTGCCGCTGCTCGTACTGCATCGTTCCGTCGACCCGCGGTCGCGAGGTCAGCCGCGATCCTGAGGAGCTGCTGCTCGAGGTCGAGGGCCTGGCCGCCGACGGCGTTCGCGAGGTGACCCTGCTCGGCCAGAACGTGAACTCCTACGGGCGCGACCTCGGTGAGCGGCGGACGAGCTTCGCCGAGCTGCTGCGCAGGATCGACGCGGTCGATGGGATCGAGCGGATCCGCTACACGAGCCCCCACCCGAAGGACATGCGCGCCGATGTGGTCGCCGCCCATGCCGATTGCGCCGCGGTCTGCGAGCACATCCACCTGCCGCTGCAGTCCGGCTCGACCCGGATCCTCAAGGCGATGCGCCGCACCTACGGACGCGAGCGATATCTCGACCGCGTCGCCGAGATCCGCGAGCGTCTGCCGGATGTCGCGCTGACCACCGACATCATCGTCGGCTTCCCGGGCGAGACCGAAGAGGACTTCGCCGAGACGCTCGAGGTCGTAGACGCGGTCGGCTTCGACGGCGCGTTCACGTTCGTCTTCTCGCCGCGCCGCGACACCGAGGCCGCCGATCTGCCCGGCCAGGTCCCGCACGCGGTCAAGAAGGAGCGCATGGGCAGGCTCGTCGAGCTCGTACAGGCGCGAGCCAAGGACCGCGCGCAGCGCTTCGTCGGCCGCACCGTCGAGGTCCTCGTCGAGGGCGGCTCACGACACGACGAGTCCCAGCTCCGCGGTCGCAATCGCCACAACAAGATGGTCAACTTCGAGGGCACGGCCGCACCCGGTGAGCTCGTCGAGGTCGAGATCTCCTCGGCGAGCTCGATGACGCTCGTCGGCTCGGAGCGCCTGCTCTCGCGGATCGGATGAGCGCCGCGGGGCCCGGCGCCCCGCGCGTGGTAGCGCTCTACGGTCCGACCGCGATCGGGAAGACCGCCGTCGCGATAGAGCTCGCCGAGCTGCTGCGGGCACGTGGCGAGGATCCGATCGCGATCAGCGCCGATTCGATCCAGGTCTACGCGGGTCTCGAGCTCCTGAGCGGCGCCGCGAGCCCCATGGAGCGGGGGCGCCTCGAGCACCGATTGGTCGGCTTCATCGACCCCGCGGAGGAGTTCAGCGCCGGGCGCTTCGCGGAGCTGGCCCACCGGGAGATCGACTCCGCCCTCGACTCGGGCCGGACGCCGATCGTCGTCGGCGGGACCGGGCTCTACATGCGCGCGGCGCTCGGCACGCTCGATCTCCGCCCACCGGTCCCGGCGGAGATCCGCGCGACGGTCGAGCGCGATCTCGCGGAGCGCGGGGCGGCGGCGCTCCACAGCGAGCTCGGCGAGCTCGCCGCGGGCGTCCATCCGAACGACCGCAAGCGTGTCGCGCGGCTGACCGAGCTGTCGCGGGCGGGGATCGAGCCGCACCGCGGTGCCGAGGGTCTGTGGGCCGAGGAGCCGCGCCACCCGACGCTCAGCGTAGGGCTGGTCTGCGAGCGCGAGGAGCTCGACGCCCGGATCGAGCGCCGGGCGCACGCGATCGCCGCGGCCGGCGCCGCCGACGAGGTTCGGGCGGCGCTCAGGTCGGGCGCCTCCCGGACCGCCCGCTCGGCGATCGGGTTCGGCGAGCTCGAGGCGGGCGACGTCGAGGCGCTGGTTCGCGCGCAACGCCGCTTCGCGCGCCGTCAGCTCACCTGGATCCGGCGCACCCCGGGGATCGAGCTGGTCGACCGGACCGCGATCGGCGATGCCGACGTCGCCGGGCGGGTCCGAGAGCTCCTCGCGCTCGCCGGACGCGGCTGAGGACTGGAATACTCGCGCCCCGATGCGATTCGAGAAGTGGCAGGCCCTCGGCAACGACTACGTGATCGTCGAGGAGGAACGGCTCCCCTGGGAGCTGACCGCGGCGAGGATCCGCGAGCTCTGCGCGCCGCACACCGGCGTCGGCTCGGACGGCGTCCTGCTGCTTTCCCCAGCCGACGATCCCGAGCACGTCGCCCGGCTTCGGATCTTCAACCCGGACGGCTCGGAGTCGGGTCTGTCGGGCAACGGCGCGCGCGAGGCGGTGCTCTATTTGCGCGCGGCCGGCTGGGTCGATGAGGACCGCTTCACGATCGTCACTTCCGCCGGGGAGCTCCGACCGACGATCACGGCGCCGGGCGAGGTCTCGATGGAGCTCGGATCGGCGTCGCTGAGCTCGGAGGATTTCCCCTCCGGCGGTCCCGACGGCCGCGGCACGGTCAGCTCGGACGGTCGCGACTGGGACTTCCAGTTCGTCGACGTCGGCAACCCGCAGTGCGTGATCGAGGTCGCTTCCGGGCTCGAGGAGCTCGACCTGCCGCGGATCGGTCCCGCGATCGAGCGCAGCGAGCTGTTTCCGAACCGCACGAACGTCTCCTTCGTGAGCTTCGACGGCGCGGCGGTGCGAGCGCGGATCTTCGAACGCGGGGTGGGGGAGACGCTCTCCTCGGGCACCGGCGCGAGCGGTGCCGCGGTCGCCGCGCGGCTCGCCGGTGCCGAAGGCCCGCTGACGGTGAACCTCGATGGCGGCGAGCTGATCGTCGACGTGGGCCCGGAGCTCGAGTTGACGCTCACGGGCGTCGCCGAGCGTGTCTATTCGGCGACGCTCTCCGACGAGCTCGTCGCCCGTATCGGCGCGGTCTAGCGCGGCCGTCTACCGGCACTCGCCGCTGGATAGTCTGCGGCGCCATGGCCTCCAAGCGACCGCTGACCGAGCCCGCCCGTCGGCTCGACACGATCCCCCCATACGCCTTCGCCGAGCTCGAACGCAAGGTCGCGGCCAAGCGCGCCCAGGGGATCGACGTGATCAGCCTCGGTATCGGTGACCCGGTCGAGCCGACCTTCGACTTCATCGTCGACGCGATGAAGAAGGCGGTCGCCGACCCCTCGACCCACCAGTACCCGTCGAATCGCGGCCGCGAGGAGTTCCGCGACGCGCTCGCGCGCTTCTACCGCGACCGCTTCGGCGTCGAGATCGACGCCGAGACGGAGATCATCCCGGCGATCGGCGCCAAGGAGTGCATCTACAACGTCTGCTTCGCCTTCCTCGACCCGGGCGACATCGCCCTCGCCGCCGACCCCGGCTACCCCGTCTACACCGGCGGTCCGGCGCTCGCCGGCGCGGAGGCGCATCTGATGCCGCTCGTCCCCGAGCTCGGCTTCGTCCCGGATCTCGACCGGGTCCCCGCCGGCGTCCTCGAGCGGGCACGGATCATGTTCCTCAACTACCCGAACAACCCGACCGGCGCGGTCGTACCCGACGGGTTCTTCGAGCGGGTCGTCGAGTTCGCGCGGCGAAACGAGATCCTCGTCATCCACGACAACGCCTACTCCGAGACGACCTACGACGGCTATGTCGCCCCGAGCTTCCTCGCGACCCCCGGCGCCAAGGAGGTCGGGGTCGAGGTCTTCTCGCTGTCGAAGGGCTTCAACATGACCGGCTGGCGCTGCGCGGCGATCGCCGGCAACGCCGACGCGGTCGCCGCCTACTGGCGCCTGAAGACCAACATCGACTCGGGACTCTTCGAGGCCGTCCAGCTGGCGGGGACCGCCGCGCTCGACGGGCCGAAGGAGCCGCTCGCCGAGATGAACGAGCTCTACACCCGCCGCCGCGACCTCGTCGTCTCCGCCCTCGCCGAGATCGGTGTCGAAGTAGACCCGCCGAAGGGCACGATCTACGTCTGGGCACCGGTCCCAGACGGTCACAGCTCGGCCTCGTTCGCCGAGCTCGTGCTCGACCAGGCCGCCGTCGTGATCTCGCCGGGGTCGCAGTTCGGGCCCCACGGCGAGGGCTTCTTCAGGATCTCCCTGACGGCGCCCGACCACAGGATCACCGAGGCGGTCGAGCGGATGCGAACCCACATGGGGCCGAGCGCCGCCTAGTCTCGTCGCCATGCGCGCTCCGGTCCGCTACGCGAACTCAGGCAGCCTGCGGATCGCCTATCGCACCTACGGCGCGGGCGATCGCGACGTACTCACGGTCCTGCCGACCGTCGGGACCTGCGAGCTGATCGACGAGCCGCCCGCGCTGCGGCTCGTCGAGCGGCTGCGGCGCGTCGGCCGGCTGATCGTCTGGGACCGCCGCGGCATGGGGCTCTCCGACAACGTCCCCGAGCCGCCGACGCTCGAGGAGCAGGTCGATGACGCGGTCGCGGTTCTCGACGCCGCGGGCGCGAAGCAGGTCATCCTCTGCGCGGAGGCCGAGGCGACGGCGCTCGCCGCGATGTTCGCCGCCACGCACCCCGAGCGCGTCGAGCGGATGGTCGTCCTCAACGGGATGGCGCGGATGACGAAGGCCGAGGGGTACGAGTGGGCGTGGGACGCGGCCGAGCGCCGCTCGAGCCTGGTCGAACCGATGCTCGCCCGCTGGGGCACGGGGGAGAACGGCAGATGGCTCGGCCCGGTCCTCGCCGACGGTGACCCGGACTTCATCGAATGGTGGGGGCGCTGGGAGCGGACCTCCTCACCGCCGAGCTGGGCGCGGGCGCAGCTCGAGCTGATGGGCGAGATGGACGTCCGCGCGATCCTGCCGCGGATCCAGGCGCCGACGATGATCTGCACGCGCCCCGATGCCCACGGGATCGATCGCCGCCACGCGGCCCACCTGATCGAAGGGATCCCGGGTGCCGAGGCCCGCGAGCTCCCCGGCCGTGACGCGATCTCCTTCGGTGACGGGCTCGAGGCCTACGTCGACGCGATCGACGAGTTCACCTCCGGCGGCGTCACACGGCCGGCCGAGGTCGACCGCACGCTCGCGACCGTGATGTTCACCGACATCGTCGACTCCACGGCGAGCGCGGCGGAGCTCGGCGACCGGCGCTGGCGCGAGCTGCTCGAGCGACACGACGATCTCAGCCGCAGGCTGATCGCCTCACATGGCGGGGTCGCTGTGAAGTCGACCGGCGATGGGTTCCTCGCCCGCTTCGACGGCCCCGCGCGCGGCGCTCGCGCGGCGCTGGCGATCGTCGGCGCGGCGCGAGAGATCGGGCTCGGCATGCGCGCGGGCGTGCACACCGGGGAGGTCGAGCGGATGGGATCGGATCTGGGCGGTGTCGCCGTCCACATCGGCTCGCGGATCACCGATCAGGCGGGGGCTGATGAGGTCCTCGCCTCCTCGACGGTCCGCGACCTCGTCATCGGCTCGGGTCTCGAGTTTGCCGCCGCGGGAGAGGCGGATCTGCGCGGTGTCCCCGGCCGGTGGCCCCTATTCAAGGTTTCTGAGGGGCCAGAACGCCGCTGAGGGAGCCGAGAACGAAGGTTTCAACGAAGTTTCCCACCCACCCTGTCGATTTCGGTCGTCTTCGTTCGTCGTCACTACGAAGGCCGGCCGAAGGGGCGGGCCAAGCAGACCAGGAGGTCAGAGAATGCGCGTCATGGTGATCATCAAGTCGACTCCCGAGATCGAGAGCGGGCGGATGCCGTCGGAGGCCGAGCTCTCGGCGATGGGTGCCTTCAACGAGGAGCTCGTCAAGGCCGGCGTCATGCTCGGTGGCGAGGGGCTGCTCGACTCTTCGCACGGCAAGCGGATCAGCTACGAGACCTCCGATCCCGACGAGGAGCCGTCGGTCGTCGACGGTCCGTTCGCCGAGAGCAAGGAGTTGGTGGCCGGGTTCTGGATCCTCGAGGTCGATTCGGTCGACGAGGCGGTCGAGCGGATGCGGGGGATCCCGAACAGCCCCGACACGAACCTCGAGATCCGCCGGATCGCCGAGGCGGAGGACTTCGGCGATGAGTTCACGCCCGAGCTCCAGGAGCGCGAGAACGCGATGCGCGAGCAGGTCGAGGGCCGCGACGCCTGAGAGCGACCGCAGCCGTCCGGGGCGGGTGCGGGCCGGTGAGGCCCGTACCCGCGTCGCTGCCGTCTGGCGGGTCGAGTCGCGGCGGATCGTCGCGAGCCTGACCCGCGTCCTCGGGGGAGACCTGGGCCTGACCGAGGACGCCGCGCAGGACGCGCTGGTCGCGGCGCTCGAGACCTGGCCTCGCGACGGCGTCCCCGCGAACCCGGGCGCCTGGCTCCAGGCGACGGCCCGCAACCGCGCGCTCGATCGCATCCGCCACGGTCAGATGGCCACGCGCCGCCACGCCGACCTCGCTCGTGAGCTCGAGCGCGGACCCGCTCCCGAACAGGATGAGATGGCGGCGGCGATCGACGAGCGCGCAGCGCGCGACATCGATGACGAGGTCCTCCGGCTGATCTTCATGAGCTGCCATCCGGCGCTCGGCCGTGAGGTCCGTGTCGCGCTCTGCCTGCGCTCGGTCGCCGGTCTCACGACACCGGAGATCGCGCGCGCTTTCCTCGTCTCCGAGCCGACGGTCGCGCAGCGGATCGTGCGCGCCAAGCGGACACTGCGCGAGCGTGAGGTCGAGTTCGAGGTGCCGGGCCCGGCCGAGCGACCGGCGCGGGTCGGTGCCGTGCTCGAGGTCATCTACCTGATCTTCAACGAGGGCTATGCGGCGACCTCGGGCGACAGGCTGCTGCGGCGCGACCTCTGTCGCGAGGCGCAGCGCCTCGGCCGCACGGTGGCCGCCCTGATGCCCGACGAGCCCGAGGCGCTGGGCCTGCTGGCGCTGATCGAGCTCCAGGCATCGCGGCTCGGGGCGCGCGAGGACGAGATGGGCGACCCGGTCCCGCTCGACCGCCAGGACCGTGCCCGCTGGGACCGAACGCTGATCGCGCACGCGATCGGCGTGCTCGAGCGCGCCGAGGCGCTTCCCGGCAGCCTCGGCCCCTATGGGTTGCAGGCGCGGATCGCGGCCGTCCACGCACGGGCCGCCGGATTCGAGCAGACGGACTGGCGCCGGATCGCCGACACCTACCTCGCCCTGGCCGGGATATCGCCGTCGCCGGTGATCGAGCTGAACCGCGCCGTCGCGGTCGGCAGGGCCGACGGCCCCGGGCCCGCGCTCGAGATCGTCGCCGGGCTCGAGGCCGGGGGAGAGCTCGCCGGCTACCACCTGCTGCCGGCCGTGCGCGGGGACCTGCTCGAGCGCGACGGCCGATCCGAGGAGGCCGCCGAGGCCTTCGAGGCGGCTGCCGAGCTGTGCAAGAACGAGCGCGAGCGCGACTTCCTGCGCGCTCGCGCTCGTTCGGCGTGACATACCCTCGGCCGATGCCGATCCCGATGCAAGAAGGGCAGGACCGATGACCGGGGACCTGCCGGCGCGCTACGGATCGCGGTTCTTCGTCGAGGGCGTCCCGACCGATGCCTTCCCGGCCGACGGGATGTCGGCTCGCGACGCCTACGAGCTGATCTCCGAGGAGGTCGCCCTCGACGGCGACCCGGCCCGCAATCTCGCCACCTTCGTCACGACCTGGATGGAGCCGGAGGCCCAGCAGGTGATCGGCGAGAACCTGCACCGCAACTTCATCGACCACGCCGAGTATCCGCGCACGGCGGACATAGAGAAGCGCTGCATCCGCATGCTCGGTGACCTCTACAACGCGACCGGCGAGGTGGCGGGCGCACGCTGTCAGGGCTCCTCGGAGGCCGTGATGCTCGGCGGCCTCGCCGCCAAGTGGCGCTGGCGCAAGGCGCGCGAGGCCGCCGGCGAGGACGCCTCGAAGCCGAACCTGGTGTTCGGGCGCGACGCGCACGTCGTCTGGGACAAGTTCTGCCGCTACTTCGACGTCGAGCCGCGCGTGATCCCGATGAGCTCGGGCCAATACGTCGTGCGCGGCGCCGACGTCGCCGAGCACGTCGACGAGAACACGATCGCGGTCGTAGCCGTGCTCGGCACGACCTACACCGGGGAGTCCGACGACGTCACAGGGATCGCGTCGGCGCTCGACGACCTCGCCGCGGCGCGGGGGATCGACGTCCCGCTCCACATCGACGCCGCGAGCGGTGGATTCGTCTGGCCCTTCCTGCATCCCGAGGAGCGCTGGGACTTCCGCATCGAGCGTGTCGCCTCGATCAACGTCTCAGGCCACAAGTTCGGAATGGTCTACCCCGGCATCGGGTGGCTCGTGTTCCGCGATCCGGAGCAGCTCCCCGAAGAGCTCGTCTTCGAGGAGAACTATCTCGGGGAGACCGACTCGACATTCACGCTGAACTTCTCGACGGGCAGCTCGATGATGCTCGCCCAGTACTACAACTTCTGCCGCTTCGGCCGTGACGGCTACCGGCGGATCATGGAGGCGATGGAGAAGAACGCGGACTTCCTGCGCTCGGACATCTTCAACTCCGATCGGTTCGAGCGCGTCGCCTCGCGCGAGTCCGACAACCGCAAGCTGCCGATCGCCACGTTCCGGCTCTCGGGCTCGGAATCGCTCGCCTACGACGAGTTCGACGTCGCCGCGAAGATCCAGGCCGTCCGCGGCTGGATGGTCCCCGCCTACAGCCTGCCGAAGAACGCTCAGGACGAGACGATCATGCGAGCCCTGGTCAAGGAGAACGTCTCGCACTCGGGCGCCAGGACGCTCGTCGATGACCTCGTCCACGCCTGCAAACACCTCGATGAACACGGCGGCCTGCACCGCGCCGAGCGCGCACGGGCGCACAGCGGTCACGGCTACTGAGCGCGGCGGACGCCCCCGAGCGACGCCCGTAGACTCAGAGGCGCCGCACATTGGAGGACGAGACGCGCACAGGACGCAGGGTCGAGACCCGCACACCGACGCCCGGCAACGGTGAGTCGAACCGGCGCGCTCGCCAGCGCGCGCTGGCGATCGGCGTGATCTCCGAGACGCCGGACGACGGCATCGAGCCGCTCGGCGAGCTTCGCGAGCTGCTCCTCACCGCCGGTGTCGCGACCGTCGGCGAGGCGACCCAGGTGCGCTCCGAGCCGGACCCGGACCGCTACTTCGGTCGCGGCAAGCTCGCCGAGGTCGGCGAGATGATCAAGCGAACCGGCGCCAACGTCGTCGCTTGCGACGACGAGCTCGCTCCGCGCCAGGAGCGCAACCTCGAGGCCGAGCTCGGCGTGCCGGTCATCGACCGCACCGCCATCATCCTCGACATCTTCGCCGACCACGCGAACTCGGCCGAGGGCAAGCTCCAGGTCGAGCTCGCGCAGCTCGAATACAACCTCGCGCGGATGCGCGGCCTCTGGACCCACCTCGAGCGCCTCGGCGCCGGCGTCGGTGTCGGCGGCATCGGTACGAGGGGCCCCGGTGAGTCCCAGATCGAGACCGACCGCCGGCTCGCGCGCGACCGGATCACCGCGCTGCGGCGGCGGCTGCGCGAGGTTGAGCGCACCCGTGGCGTGATGCGCGCCCAGCGCGACGCCTCGCCCGTTCCGAAGGTCGCGCTCGCCGGCTACACGAACGCCGGCAAGTCGACGCTCCTCAACGCGATGACGGGCGCCGGGGTCGGCGTCGGGTCGCGCCTCTTCCACACCCTCGACCCGACGACGCGCGCTTATGAGTACGACGGCCGCCGCTACCTGGTGACCGACACAGTCGGGTTCATCCGCAAGCTCCCGCACTCGGTCGTCGAGGCGTTCAAGGCGACGCTGGAGGAGACGAACCGCGCCGACCTGATCTGCCACGTAGTCGACGCCTCGGAGCCCGAGGCCGACCGTGCGAGCGCGATGGCAGCCGTCGACGAGGTCCTGCGCGAGATCGGCGCCGACGACATCCCGCGCCTCGTCGTGCTCAACAAGATCGACCGCCTCAGCCCCGAGGAGCGCGCCGACCTGCTCGTCGGCCGCTCGGGGGTCGTCGGCATCTCGGCCGCGACGGGGGAGGGGATCGAGGACCTGCTCGCGGCGATCGAGGCCGCATTCGCCGCCACGCTCGAACCGATCGAGCTGCTCGTTCCCTACTCCGAGGGCGCTGCGCTCTCCGAGCTCTACGACCTCGGCGGCGAGGTCGAGCGGACCGAGCGCGGCGACGGCGTCCACGTCCAGGCGCGCGTGCCGCGGGCCCTGGCCCACCGCTTCGAGCGCTTCTCCCTCAACGGCCGCTAGGGCGCGTCGATGGCGAGCGAGCTGCGGTTTCGGGTCCTGGCGCCGGGTGCGAGCGCGCCGACCCGGGCCCACCCCGGCGACGCCGGTCTCGACCTGCGCTCGCTCGGAGAGCACCGACTCGAGCCGGGCGAGCGAGTGATGGTCCCGACCGGGATCGCGGTCGAGATCCCGCCAGGCCACGCGGGCCTCGTCCTGCCGCGGTCGGGGCTCGCCGCGAGGCACGGCATCGCGCTCGTCAACGCTCCGGGCCTGATCGACTCGGGGTACCGCGGCGAGCTACGGGTCCTACTGCTCAACACCGACCGCGAGTCGGCGTTCGAGATCGCGCCGGGTGACCGGATCGCCCAACTCCTGATCACGCCGTACGCGCACGCGCAGCCGCTCGAGGTCGACGCCCTCGGCGACCACGACGGGCGCGGCGAGGGCGGTTTCGGGTCGAGCGGGGTCTGACGCGGCCCGGGCCATCGGCCGGGACGTCAGGGTCTCAGGAGCGGCGCAGGCGCTCGGCGAGCTCGGCGCTGATGCCCCCGCCGAAGTGGCCCTTGTTGATCATTCGCTTCATGTGGGCCACGGTCGCGCGGTGGACCCATCGCCGTGGCAGGCGGTCGACGATCGCATAGGAGATCGTGCCCCGGCGCGTCGTCGCGAGGTCGTTGATCGGATCGTCGAGCGCGGCGCGCGCGATCGCCTCTGCGGCGGCGCTGAGCGGCTCCTCGGGCACCTGCTTGTCGAGGCCGATCCCGCGCTCGGCCGAGGCGTCGTGGATCGGTGTCTTGATGTAGCCGGGGTAGATCGTCGTGACCGCCTCGAGCTCACTGCCGTACTCGATCCGAAGCGACTCGGAGTAGGCCACGACCCCGCGCTTGGAGGCGCTGTAGGCGGTGGCGAGCGGGACGGTGATGTGGGCGAGCCCGGAGGCGATGTTGATGACGCGGCCGCGGTTTCGCCGCAGCTCGGGGAGTGCGGCGGCGGTCGCGCGCCAGGTGCCGAAGAGGTTGATGTCGACCACCGCGAGGGCGTCCGCGTCGGGCTTGTCGCCGGCCGACTGCGGGATGCCGATTCCGGCCGAGTTGACGAGGACGTCGAGACCACCGAGGCGCTCGGTCGCGGCGGCGATCGCGCGATCGACCGAGTCCTGGTCGCGGACGTCGCACTCGATGACCTCGTCGGTCGGCTTCAGGTCGAGCAGGGCGACCGACGCGCCCCGCGAGCGCATCAACTCCGCCGCGGCGCGGCCGATACCGCCGTTGCCGCCGGTTATCGCTACGCGTGCACTCATGCCGGCACCTCCGTCCGGGTCCGCTCGGAGTCGAATTCGAACTCGCCGGCCTCGATCTGGGCCGAATCGCGGCGGAACACGAACGTGAAGTCCGGCCACAGAGTCGAGTTGCGGCCCGTCTGGTCGATGTACCAGCTCGAGCAACCGCTGTTCCAGACGGTGCTCTGCATCCGCTCGTCGACCGACTCGGTGAACCGCCGCTCGGCCTCAGGGGAGACCTCGATCGTCTCGGCGGCGCGCTCGTCCATCGTCTCGAGCGCGGCCGCGACTCGCGCGATCTGCGACTCGATCATGTAGACCATCGACGAGTGGCCGAGCCCGGTGTTCGGACCGAGCAGCAGGAACAGGTTCGGGAAGCCGCTTACCGTCATCCCGAGATGCGCCCTGGGGCTGCCGTTCCAGTGCTCGGCGAGAGTGTTCCCGTCGCGGCCGCGTACGAAGTGCCCGATCGGCATGTCGGTGACCTGGAAGCCGGTGCCGTAGACGACGGCGTCGACCTCGATCTCGGTGCCATCGCCGGTCACGATCGAGTGCGGCTTGAACTCCTTGACGCCGCCCGTGTGGAGCTCGACGTTGTCGGCGCCGAGCGCGGGATACCACTTGTTCGACGGCAGGATCCGCTTGCAGCCGATCGTGTAGTCGGGCTGGACCTTGCGTCGTAGCTCCGGGTCGGAGATCTGGCGATCCATGTGGCGCTCGGCCAGCCGCTGGACGAGCGAGAGCAGCTTCGGAGCGCGGGTGAAGCCGATCGCGAGAAGCTCGCGGGCGGTGTAGACGAAGCCGCGCTGGATCCGCTGGACGACGGGCAGCCGGCGGTAGAGCGCGCGCTCGAGCTTCGAGACCGGGCGGGCGGTGTGCGGGAGGATCCACGGCGGCGTGCGCTGGATCACGTGGAGCTGCGCGACCTGCGGCTGGATCTCCGGGACGAACTGGATCGCCGAGGCGCCGGTGCCGATCGCCGCGACCCGCTTGCCGCGAAGGTCGTAGTCGTGATCCCAGCGCGCGGAGTGGAAGCTGTGGCCCTCGAAGGTCTCGATGCCGGGGACGTCGGGGAGCTTCGGGTCGGCGAGCGGTCCGGCTCCCGTGATCAGGACGCGGGCTTGAACCGGGCCGGTGCTCGTCTCGATGTCCCACCGCCCCTCGGACACCGACCAGGAGGCCTCCGTGACCTGCGTGTTCGTGCGCACCCGGTCGCGGACCCCGAAGCGATCGGCGACGCCGTGGAGGTATTCGCGGATCTGTGGCTGGCGCGAGTAGGTGCGCTTCCAGTCCGGGTTGGGGGCGAAGGAGAACGAGTAGAGGTTCGAGGGCACGTCACAGGCGCAGCCCGGATACGTGTTGAACTCCCAGGTACCGCCTACGTCGGCGCCGCGCTCGAGGATGACGAAGTCCTCGCGGCCGCGCTTGAGCAGTTCGATGGCCATCCCGAGCCCGGAGAATCCGGCTCCGAGGATCGCGACATCGACTTCCTGGACCTGTCTTGACTCGTTCTCTCCCATGGCGGCGACGTACCCTAACTTACACTGGCGTAACTTAGGGTGTGACCCTCATCCGGAAGCCGGATGCAGCGCCGCGCGTCGCGCCGACTCGTGCGCGGCATCCTCGAGCTCGGACGGCAGGGGGGAGAGCTGCGCGGCCGCTTCGAATCCGAGTCCGCGCGCGATCAGGTGGTCGGCGAGCCAGGCGTTCTTGGGCAGCAGCGGGCCGTGCAGGTAGGTGCCGACGATCCCGTCGCGCCAGACGCCCTCGGCGCGATCACCGCCGTTGTTCCCATGTCCCGCGATCACGCGACCGAGCGGCCGCTCCCCGGCGTCCAGGTAGGTGCGCCCACCGTGGTTCTCGAACCCGGCGAGGGTCCGCGTCGAGCCCTCACCGGCGCCGAGCCCGGTCTCGATCGCGACGTTGCCGATCAGCCGCGGCCCGGGCTCGCGGCGCGTCTCGAGCCCGGCGAGCCCGAGTCCCTCGATCCGCTCGTCGCCGAGCTCGTAGAAACGGCCGAGTAGCTGATAGCCGCCGCAGACCGCGAGCATCCCGCCACCGGCAGCGGTGTGGGCCGCGATCGCCTCGCGCTTCGTCTCGCGCAGGTCGGCTGCGACGAGGCGCTGGTCGCGGTCCTGACCGCCTCCGATGTAGATCAGGTCGGTCTCGGCCGGGAGATCCTCGCCGAGCCCGGCGCTCGTCAGCTCGAAACCGATCCCACGCCACTCGCAGCGCCTCTGGAGGAAGAGGATGTTGCCGCGGTCCGCGTAGATGTTCATCTGCTCGGGATAGAGCCAGAGGATCCGCAGGGCGCGATCGGGCGGGGCGCTCATCGAGCCTCCAGGAGGACGAGGATGGAGTCGACGTGGAGTTCGTCGCTGGGCAGCCGCTCGCGGCCGAGCTCCGTGAACCCTGCCCGCAGGGCCTCCGAGACGAGCCCGTCCGCATCGAGGTCCCAGAGGATGTCGACCGAGTGACTCTCGGTGAGCTCGCCGTCAGGCGACACCGCCTGGCGAACGCGATCGACCTCGATCCGGCCCGGCTCGACGCGGAGGCCGACCGGCAGGCTCGAGAGGACCCAGCCGTCGCGCTCGCGGACGTCGGGGAGGGGAGGGGCGTCGTCAGGATCTCCGGCGATCGCGGCGGCCGTATCGGCGAGGACGACCGCGGCGAGCAGGCCCCCCGGCGCGATCCAGCCGTGAACCTGCTCGAGCAGCTCGGCTCGGGCGTCCGCCGGGAGCAGATGGAGGAACTGCATCGGGGCGAGCACGCGCGCGACCGAACCCGGGTCGACGTCGGCCTCGGCCGCTCCGGTGGCCAGGACGCTCAACTGCCCGGCGAGGCCGCGCTCGGCCGCACGCGCGGTGAGCTCCGCCGCCAGGGACGGGTCGCTCTCGACGGCGATCACGTCGGCTCCGGCGCCCGCGAGCTCGAGCGCGACGCGACCGGACCCGGCCCCGAGCTCGACGACCGGCCCCCGAGCCGAGAGCGCGAGCTCGACCAGCCGCGGCAGATCGGCGCTGTAGCCGCCGCACTCGACGTCCTGCCACGCCGCAGCGCCTGTCGGGTCGGTGCCGATGGCGATCACGCCCCGATCACGCCCAGTAGTCCTTGGCGAGGCCGCGGCGCGCGAGCAGGGTCCGCAGCTCGAGCAGGGCGGTGTAGGTGGGGAGGGCGAAGAGGCGCTCCCCGGCGAGCCCGACGGCATGGTCGAGCGAGTCGGCGACCGATCCGATCGTCTCGATCCGATCGGCATCGATCCCGGCGTAGCGGAGGCGGAGGGCCAGCTCGGGCGCCCGCGTCCCGGCACAGACCACGCGATCGACGCCGCCGGCGAGGAGCTCGAAGTCGGCGTCCCAGATCCAGGAGACGTCGCGACCGTCGGCGATCCGGTCGTTGAGGGCGATCCAGACCGTCGCGTTCTCCGAGTCGGGGCCGCCGCGCGCGGCCTCGAGGCCGATCGTGCGGATCACCTCGTTCGCGCCGGCCGGGTTCTTGATCAGCAGGATCGAGACCGGGGTGCCGGCGACGTCGATCGTCTCGACGCGGCCGAACACGGCCTTCGTCCGCTCGATGCCGGCGACCGCGTTTCGCAGCGAGACCCCGTCGTAGAGCGCCGTCGCGAGCGCCGCGAGCGCGTTGTAGACGTTGTAGAGGCCGGGCAGCGGGACCTCGAACGTGACCGTCTCGCCCGGCGTTCGGACCGTGACCGTCGAGCCGCCCATGCCGCGGAGCTCGATCCGGGTGGCGACGACGTCGGGGTCCGGGCGACGCGCCTCGCAGCGCGAGCACGAGTAGTGCCCGAGGTGGCCGACGAACGCTCGCTCATAGACGTACGGGGCTCCGCAGCGACGGCAGTGCTTCGCGTCGTGGGCGTGCTGGAGCTCGGGCAGCGCCTGGCTCACGTCGTCGATGCCGAAGAAGGCGACGCCCGGCCGGCGGCGCAGGTCGCGGTCGCGGCCGAGGTCGGCTACGAGCGGATCGTCGGCGTTGAGCACGAACTGCGAGCTCCCCGACCGGGCGGTGACGACTCGCGCCCAGTCGTCGGCCAGGCGCTCGAGCTCGCCGTAGCGATCGAGCTGATCGCGGAAGAGGTTCGCCAGAGTGATCGTGCGCGGGCGAAGCTCGGCGGCGACTCGCGGCAGCCACGCCTCGTCGACCTCGAACAGGCCCTCGCGGCCGCTCCCGGCGAGCAGCGCGGTCGCGATCCCCCAGCTCATGTTCGAGCCGGCGCGGTTGTGGACGGGATGGCGTCCCGCGGCCTCGAGGCACGAGGCGATCATCCCGGCCGTCGTCGTTTTTCCGTTCGTCGCCGAGATCAGCGTCGATCCTTCGGGCAGCCGCGAGCGCATCCGCGACAGCGCATCCGGCTCGAGGCGCAGCAGCATGCGCCCCGGGAGCGTCGTGCCGCCCCCGCGGCCGGTCCGCCGGCTCACCTCGCCCGTGGCGCGGGCGAGCGCGAGCTTCGCCGCGAAGGTCGCGTCGGAGGCCCGGCTCATGTGAGGCTCGGGGAGGGGGAGCGCGGCGCGCGGCGCCGGCCCCGCGGGGTCGTGAGGTGCGTGCCGTCGAGCACCGTGGGCAGGTTAGTCGTGGTCGCTCAGCCGGGCCTGCGCCCGACGAACCAGGTTCCCTCGCCCGTCGTGCCGCTCTCGACCTGGCGGATGCCCCGGCGTCCGAACCCGCGACGCAACACGGCCGCGGGGGTGTGGAACGGGGTCCGCGGGCCGATGCTCGAGACGACGATGACGCTGCCCCCGGGCCGCAGGACCCGTGCCGCCTCGCCGAAGAAGACCGGGACGTTGACCTGGGCGACGAGATCGAAGCTCTCGTCGTCGAACGGAAGCGCAGCGGCGTCGGCGACGCGAAAGGCGATCCTGCCCTCGGGGTCGAGTCCGACCTTCGACTGCGCCACGCGCACCATCTCCTCGGAGACGTCGACCCCGCGCACGCGGGCGCGGGGGAACTCCCTGGCGAGGAACAGCGCCGCCTCGCCGGTGCCCGTCCCGAGGTCGAGGACCCGCTCGGGATGCGGCTTGACGAGCAGGGCTGCTGAGGCGAGCGCGGCCAGGTGGTCGACCCCTCCGGCGCCCGTGCGCTCGTCCCAGCCCTCGGCGCGATCGGAGAAGAACCGGGTGACGGGCGCACGCAGGACCGGCCAGGTCCAAGGAGCCCGCGCGACGAGGCCGGTGATCGCGCGACCGATCAGGCGCGTGTGGCGCGGCGGAGCGCCATCGCCTTCGCTCCCGTCGCGGCGGTCGCCGGACCCGGCGCGATCGTCCCTTCGCCCTGAATCGCTCACGCGCGACCCATCATGTCGCAACCCGCCGATCGTCTAGCCTCCCCGCCCGATGTCCAGCCGCCGGCTTCCGATCCTGATCGCCTTCGTGGTCCTCCTGGCCGCGGCGGTCGCGGTCGTCCTGCTGACCCGCGACGACGAGCAGGGGGGAGGCGAGCCGACCGGCGCCTACCCCGAGGGTTGCGAGCCGGTAGCCGAATCCGACCTGCCCGGCCCGCAGGAGTTCTCGCTCTCGGCGCCGAAGGGACCGCCGCCCTCCGGGCCGCTGCAGGCGACGATCACGACGAACTGCGGTGAGATGGTCGCCGACCTCGACACCGAGAACTTCCCGGAGACCGCCGCCTCGTTCGCCTACCAGGCCGAGGAGGGCGTCTACGACGACAACGTGATCTTCCGTGTCGAGCCGGACTTCGTGTTCCAGACGGGCAGCCCGACGCAGGACGCCACCGGCGACGCCGGGTACTCGATCAGCGAGAAGGTCCCCGCAGGCACCGAGTACCTGCGCGGAACGGTCGCGATGGGCAAGAGCGCGATCGATCCGGCCGGCGGCTCGTCGAGCCAGTACTTCATCGTCACCGCCCCGGCCGACGCCGGCCTACCGCCCGACTACGCGGTCGTCGGTCAGGTCCGCGAGGAGGACTTCGACGTCCTCGACCGGATCAACGAGCTGGCCGGCACCCCGGACCCGGCGACGGGCCAGAGCGAGCCCCAAGAACCGCTCGTGGTCTCGTCCGTAGAGATCTCGGCCGAGGGCTGAGGGTGGCGAAGTTCGAGCCGCGCGAGTTCGAGCTCGAGCGCGGTGGTGTCGCGCTGCGGGGCGAGACGCTGGGGGAGGGCCCGGAGATCGTCCTCCTGCACGGGCTCACGGCCAGCCGCCGCTACGTAGTGCATCGCTCACGCGCGCTGCCCCGCGCCGGTCACCGGCTGATCGCGTTCGACGCCCGCGGCCATGGCGAGTCCGGCGGGGCCCCGGAGGACGTGCCCTACACCTACGACGAACTGGTCGCCGACCTCGAGGCCGTCGTGGACGATCAGGCTCAGGGCCGCCCGCTGCTCGCGGGTCACTCGATGGGGGCTCACACCGCCGCCGCGGCCGCGCTCGCCGATCCCGATCGCTACGCGGGGCTCGTCCTGGTCGGGCCGGCCGTGGACGGTGGGCCGCCGGGCGGCGAGTCGATCGAGTACTGGGACCGACTCGCCTCCAGCCTCGAGGAGGATGGGATCGATGGGTTCGTGGCGGCACTCGGGCCGCACGATCCGGCGTGGGTCGAGACGATCGAGCGGATCACGCGCGAACGGATGTCGGCGCACCGCGACCTCGGCGCGATCGTTCGTTGTCTGCGCGAGATTCCGCGCTCGCAGCCCTTCGAGGGCATGGACGACCTCGCCGAGCTCGATCTGCCGGTCCTCCTCGTCGCCAGCCGCGACGAGGCCGACCCCGGTCATCCCTATGCGGTGGCCGAGCGCTGGGCCGCCCGGATTTCCGGCGCCGAGCTGATCAGCGAGGACGAGGGCGAGTCACCGCTCGCGTGGCAGGGCGGGAAGCTCTCCCGCGAGATCGCCGCCTTCGTCGCGAGCGATGGCGTCCGCCGACGGGTCGGCTGACCTAGAATCCGAGGCCGGAATGGACGACGGCAGCGCCATCCACTACTCGGCGGTCGAACCCGGTACCCCCGTCTACGGCTCCGACGAGCTCGAGGCCGGAAGGGTCCACCAGGTGGTCGACAACTACCGAGAGCACATCCTCGACGGCTTCGTCATCGAGCTCCCCGGCGGTCGCCGGGTGTTCGCCGACGCCCCGGAGGTGGCGCGGACCGCGGAGCGAGGCGTGACGCTCACGATCCCCGCGGCGAAGGTCGCCGAGCTCCCGCCGCCCGACAACGGTGCCGGCACCTTCCGGGCCGACGCGCCGCAGGGCCGGATCGGCCGCCTGCTCGGCGGTCGCTGGAAGCGCGACAGGTAGACCGCGACAGGGGGGTCCGTTATGCGGCCCCGACGTTGGGTAGGTACCCGCTCGTGACGGCCAGCGAGATCCGTACCGACCGAGACCCTTCGGGCCTCGCGGTGATCGCCGTCGCGGGCGAGCACGACCTGACCACCTCCGAGGAGCTCAAGACGCAGATCGAGACCGCGATCGGCGCCGGCGAGCCGGTCGTCGTCGACCTCGGGTCGGCGACGTTCGTCGACTCCTCGATCCTCGCCACCCTCGTCGACGGCGGGCGTCGCGCCGGATCGGCCGGCGTGGGCTACGCGCTTCTCATCCCGCCGGACGCCGCGGCCGGAGTCAAGCGGGTGGTCGAGGTGACAGGGCTGCACGCCGCCGTCGAGATCGCCACGGAGCGCGACGAGGCGCAGCGCAGGGTGAGCGTCATCTGATGAGCGGCACGTACGGGACCGAGGTCGTCGAGACACCGGGGGTCGGCCTTCGCCTGCCCGCCAAGCCTGAGAACGTCGCCCTCGTCCGGCATGCGCTCGCCGGGCTCGCCGCGGCCCTCGGCGCCGAAGAGGGCACGATCGCTGACCTCAAGACGGTCGTCACCGAGGCCTGCATGAACGTCTGCCTCCACGCCTACGCCGGTGAGGACGGACCGCTCGAGGTCCGCGCCTGGGGTGAGGGCGGCTCGATCCACGTCCGGATCCGCGACCAGGGCGCCGGAATCCGCCCGGTGGCCGACGATGGGCGGAAGTCGCTGCGCCTGGGGCTGCCGCTGATCGCCGCGCTCACCTCTGACTTCGAGATTCGCCGCTCGCCCGATGGGGGCACCGAGGTCGGACTGACGCTCCCGCTGGTGCCGAGTCCCGCTGACGCCGAGGACCCGACCCCGCCGACGGCTCCGACGGCGACGGAGATCGACGTTCCCGCGGGTGAGTTCGTCGGACCGATCCTCTCGCGCGTCGTCTCGATGACGGCCACGAAGGCGAACTTCTCGATCGACCGCCTCTCCGACGCGGTCCTGCTCTCCGATGCGCTCTCGACCCACGCTCCCGACTCCTACCTCGGCGGCATGGCGCGGATCTCGATCTCGCAGGACGAGAGCCAGTTCGAACTTCAGATCGGGCCGCTCGTCGCCGGCAGCGGCGGGACGCTCGTCGAGCGCCTCGCGATACCCGGCGTCGGGATGTCGCTCGCCGCGCTCGCCGACGAGGTGGCCGTCGAATCCGACGGCGAGGCGGATTACGTGCGGGTGACGCTCAGCGGCAGCTGAGGCCCGGCGAGCCCTCGAAGTCCGAGGAGCTCAGGAGGGGGCGGATGCGCCTGGGTCGGCGCCCGCGACCTCGCGCAAGGTGTTGAGCGCGCGCCTCAGGATGCGCGAGATGTGCATCTGCGAATAGCCGACGCGCTCGGCGATCTTCGACTGCGTCAGGTCCTCGACGAAGCGCAGCCGCAGGACCTCGCGCTCGAGCTCGGACAGCGCACCGAAGCTGGCGCGCAGCGCGGCGCGGTCCTCGACCAGCTCGAACCCTGGGTCGTCGCCGCCGATCCGCTCCGAGATCGAGCCGTCCTCGGCCGCGTCGCCCGACGGCGGCTGGTCGAGCGACATCGTCCGGCGCGCGTCGGAGGCCTCGAAGGCCTCGAGGACGTCCGCCGGTGTGATCTCGAGGTGGGCGGCGATCTCGTCGACCGTCGGCGAGCGCTCGAGCTCGTTGGAGAGCGTCGCGATCGCGCCGTCGACGTCGCGGATTCGCTCCTGCAGTCCGCGCGGGACTCGCATCACCCAGACGCGGTCGCGGAAGTGGCGACGCAGCTCGCCGAGGATCGTCGGGCCGGCGAAGGCGGCGAACGGCACGCCGCGCTCGGGGTCGAAGCGGCCGAGCGCCGCGACGAGACCGAGGCTCGCGACCTGGATCAGGTCCTCGCTCGGCTCGGCGCCGCCCGAGTAGCGCATCGCCAGGCTGCGGGCGAACGGGAGGAAGCGACGGACGATCTCCTCGCGGGCTGCGGGATCGCCGGTCGCGTGAAATCGCTTCAGGAGCTCCCGTTCCTCGGCGAGTGCCTCGTGCGGGCCCGGGTTCTGGGGGGCCTCGGTGCTCATCGCGAGAGATCGGTCGTGCGCAAGACGACACGCAGGCTACGCAAACGCTGACGCCGGGGCGAACGTTCCGCGTCTGGACGGATGGACGGGGGTGCGTTTATGTCAACCCGTCTCGCCGTGGCGGCGGTCCGATGCCCGGATCCCGCTCGAAGCGGGTGGCGATCGTCAACAGCAGGTGCAGGATCCCGAGCACGATGAAGATCCAGGTCGGCGTCGCCTCCGACGAGAAACCGAAGACGAAAGGCGAGGCGATGAGGATCACCGCGAGCACGAAGTCGAGAACGACGTGCGCGCCGACCGGGATCTGGGAGATCAGGCCGGTCGGCATGTCGCTGCTCGCGGCGATGATCAGGATCAGGACCCCGAGGATCACGGAGACGGCGACGGCTCCCGACGAGCCGTACTCGACGAGGATCGGCGCGACGATCAGCAGCAGTCCGGCGACGTACTCGACGAGGCCGTGGACGACGGCGGGGACGGGACCGCGTTTGAGCACGGGCGGAAATCTACTCTCGCCGCGGACGCTTCGGAGGGCTTCACCCAGTCCTAATCATTCGAGTATCCATAACGAGCGTTATCGAGCATTGATTTCGCATCCGGCCCGGAGCGTTGCCCGGCGACCGCGCAGGGTCCCCCGGGACTCGATGACTGATAGACGTGGCCGATCGCCGTTCGTTCCCGTCGCTCGCCCGCCAGAACCCGGTTCCGACGCTGGACCGTTCTGGCCTTGGCCGGACTCGCGTTCGTCGGCGGGTGCGCCGTCGGCCTCGGACCCGTCGGGCCGCGGCCTGAGCCGACGGCGGCGCTTCGCTGCGGCGGCCCGCTCCCCGCGGTCGCCGGCCAGAAGCTGATGGTCCGGATGCAGGACGAGGCGACGCCGGAGCTGATCGCCGCGACCCGCGCGGGCTCGCTCGGAGGTGTGATCCTGTTCCCGGTCGACCCCTCGGCGCGCGCTTCGGTGGCTCGCGAGGTCGCGAGGCTCCAGGATGCCGCCCGTGCCGCGGGACGGCCGCCGCTGCTGGTCGCCACCGACCAGGAGGGCGGCATCGTCGAGCGCTTCGACGGCCCGCCCGACGTCGCTCCGCCCCAGATCGGAGACGTTGATGCGGCCGCCCGAGAAGGTGCCGCGACCGGTGAGTTCATCGGCGAGATCGGGGTGACGATGGACCTCGCGCCGGTGCTCGACCTCGGGTTGCCCGGTGCCGCGGTCGGCGCCAGGACGTTCTCGGACGAGCCCGCCGAGGTCGCCCGCCTCGGCGGCGCGTTCGCTACGGGCCTCGCCGATTCCGGCGTCAGCCCCGTCCTCAAGCACTTTCCCGGCATCGGGCGGACTGCGTCGAACACCGATGAGCAGCCGACGGAGATCAGCGCTTCGGCCGATGCGCTCGCCGCCGACATCGCGCCCTTTCGCAGCGCGATCGACGCCGGCGCTCCGGCGGTGATGGTCTCCAACGCCGCCTACCCGGCGCTGGGCGCCGATTCGGCCGCGGTCCTCGAGCGCCGAATCGTCACCGGCCTGCTGCGCGACCGGCTCGGCTTCGAGGGTGTCGTCGTCAGCGACGACCTGCTCGCCGGGGCGATCGGCGCCGAGGCGACCCCGGAGCGCGCCGCCGTCGCCGCGAGCGCCGCCGGGGTCGATGTCCTGCTCTACGCCGCGACGACCGTCGAGGGTCTCGACGCGACGCTGGTCCGTGCGGTCGAGGCCGGCAGCCTCGACGAGGACGAGTTGCGCGAGTCGTGCGCCCGGATCGCGGCGCTCAAGTACCTCGGTCCCTGAGCGTCCGCGATCCGGGTCCGTCCCGCGTGCTGAGTCGTGCTCAGTCCTTGCGGTAGGCGCGCACGGCGAGCGGCGCGAACACCGCGATCATCGCGGCCGACCAGATGAGCGAGCCGATCAGGTAGTAGCCGAGCGAGTGCTCGAGCCCGATCGCCGTCGTCTCGCCCAGCATCAGCGCGCGGCCGGTGTCGATCATGAACGTCAGCGGCTGGTGCTCTGCGAAGACCTGCAGCACCTCGGGCATCGAGTCGATCGGGACGAACGCGCTCGACAGGAACGAGAACGGCACCGCGAGGATGCTGAGCCCCTGCGCGGCCTGCGAGCTGCCGCTGACGAGTCCGAGCCACATGAACACCCACGCGAACGCGAACGCGTAGACGGCGAGCAGCCCGAGCGCGAGCGCGAGCTCGGCGATCGACCCTCCGAGCCCGAAGCCGACGGCGAACCCGACGGCGAGCGTGACGAGCCCGACGACCCACATCAGCGCGGCATCGGCGAACGCCCGCCCCGCGAGCGTCGCGACGTCGCCGATCGGCAGCGAGCGCAACCGGTCGTTGAGGCCGGCGACGGCCTCCTCGGCGATCGCCACCGCGGAGCCGCCCGCCGTGAACAGGAGCCCGGAGAACACGAACCCCGGGATCAGGAAATCGACGTAGCTCGTCCCCGGAACCCCGATCGCACCGCCGATCACGTAGCGGAACATGAGCAGGAAGATCACGCTCTGGACGATCGAGATCGCGAGGATCTGCGGGGTGCGAAACAGCTTCAGCGCCGTCCGCCGCGCCATCGTCGCGAGCGTCGTCAGCGCGCTCGCCGTCCCTTCGGGGCGCCGCAGTCCGGTGCCGAGGTTGCCGGCGGTCGTGTCGGTCATCGGGCGACCTCCATCTCGGGTTCGCGGGAGCCCGCGTCATCGTCATCTCCGTCGGCG
Organism: Thermoleophilia bacterium SCSIO 60948; assembly: GCA_021496505.1. GTDB lineage: Bacteria > Actinomycetota > Thermoleophilia > Solirubrobacterales > 70-9 > JACDBR01. Next base: position 1,586,935 of record CP053031.1, read on the forward strand.
GCCTCGCCCCCGTCCTCCGGCGCGTGACCGGTGAGCGCGAGGAAGACGTCGTCGAGCGTCGGGCGGCGCAGGCCGATGTCCTCGCTCGCGATCCCCTCGCGCGCCAGCGCCTGGACCACCTCGATCAGCGCGTCGCCGCCCGTGGTCGTCGGCATCGCGACCCGCTGGCGCGCGCGATCGACCTGGACCTCGTCGCCGAGCCCGCCGAGCAGCTCCGCGGCCCGGTCGAGGTCTCCCGCGTCGCGGACGCGCAGGTCGACGACATCGCGCCCCGCCTTGGACTTGAGCTCGTCGCCGGTCCCCTCGGCGACGAGGCGCCCGTGATCGATGATCGCGATCCGGTCGGCGAGCCTGTCGGCCTCGTCGAGGTACTGCGTCGTCAGCAGGACGTCGGTGCCGCTCGCGACGAGCCGCTCGATCGCGACCCAGAGATCGTTGCGGCTGCGCGGGTCGAGGCCGGTGGTCGGCTCGTCGAGCAACAGGATCTCTGGTGCCCCGACGAGGCTCGCCCCGAGGTCCAGGCGCCGTCGCATCCCGCCCGAGTAGCCCTTGACGAGCCGCCCGCCGGCGTCGGAGAGGCCGAGCTGATCGAGCACCTCGTCGGCTGCCCGGCCGGCCTCGCGGCGCGTGTGCCCGAACAGCCGCGCGACCATGACCAGGTTCTCGCGACCCGTCATCGCGGGCTCGACGGCGGCGCTCTGACCGGCGAGGCCGATCTTGCGACGGACCGCCTGCGGCTCGCGCGTCACGTCGTGCCCCGCGACGGTCAGCCGGCCCCCGTCCGGGCGCGTCAGCGTCGCGATCGTCCTGATCAGGGTCGTCTTGCCGGCCCCGTTCGGGCCGAGGACCGAGAGGACCTGTCCGCGCTCGGCGACGAGGTCGAGGCCGGCGAGTGCCTCCACCTCCCCGTAGCGCTTCTCGAGCCCCTCGGCCGTGATGATCTGGGTCTTCTGCATGGCGGCCAGTATCAACCAAACGATTGAATGTGTCAATCAAATGGTTGAAGGGATCGCCTGTGAGGCGTAGAATCGGCTCTGGAATGGCGGAGCGACGGCAATCACCTGATCGCGTCCTGCGCGACCAGATTCGCCGGCAGGCGCGCGACGACGCCGCGCCCGGCACGGAGAAGGCGCGCGGTGAGCGCGCCTCCGAGTCCGAGTCGAGCCGCGACCTGCTGCTCGACGCGGCGATGGCCGAGTTCGGAGCCAAGGGGCTTGCGGGCGCGCGCGTGAGCGAGATCGCCAGACGCGCCGGCGTCAACGCCCAGCTCATCTCCTACTACTTCGGCGGCAAGCAGGGCCTCTACGAAGCGATCCTCGAGCGCTGGTACGAGCGCGAGACCCAGCTGCAGGACCCCGAGATCAGTCTCGCCGACCTCACCTGGCGCTATTTCGACGTCGCCTTCAGCCAGGACGACATGCAACGGCTGTTCGTTCGCGAGACGCTCGAGCAGGATCCGGCGGCGGTCGACTACGAGCCCGACGGCGAGGACCTCGCCTCGATGCGCGAGTACAAGCGCCGCGGGGAGATCGGAGACGATCTCGATCCCGGGTTCGTCCTGCTCATGCTCCAGTCGATGGTCGTCGCGCAGTCGATCTTCCCGGCCGAGGTCAAACGACTCACCGGCCTCGACGTGCACTCGCCCGAGTTCCACGAGTTCGGCGGTGAGCAGATCCGCCGCATCGTCGAGCGTCTCGGCGACCGGCCGCCGGATGCCGGCGGGCCGGACGCGTCTAGTTGAGCGAGGGGTCCTCGGGCATCCTCGAGAGCAGGGCGAACTGACCGCCCTTGCGCTCGAGGACGTCGGCCCAGAGCCGCTCTGGATCGGCCGGGAAGAGCTCGCGCGGGATCGGCGGCTCGACGATCCAGTCCTCGCGCTCGAGCTCGGCCTCGAGCTGGCCGGCCGCCCAGCCCGAGTAACCCGCGTAGACGCGCGCGCGGCGCACGTGATCGGCCGCGGCGGCCTTGTCGGCGTCGGCAGCCAGGAAGCCGACGTCGGCGACGACGAGCCAGGCGGAGGCGGCCGGATCGGTGAACTCGCAGAGGACGACCACGGCGTTCGGCTGGACCGGACCTCCGACGTAGAGCGGCTCGCCACCGCCGAGGCCCTCGAGCTCGTCGATCGAGTCGGTCGAGATCGTCTCCGATGGACGGTTGAGCACGATCCCCATGGCGCCCTCCTCCGAGTGCTGGGTCACCAGTACAACCGAGCGGGCGAAGTTCGGGTCGTCGAGCGCCGGTGAGGCGATCAGCAGCTTGCCGCGCAGCGAGTCCACGCGCCCAACTATGGCGAGGGCTACGCTCCTCGGCGGATGATCAGCGACGTCTCAGAGACCAGCTTCGAGCAGGCCGTCGTCGAGCGCTCACGCGAGGTCCCGGTGGTCGTCGACTTCTGGGCCGAGTGGTGCGGACCGTGCCGCCAGCTGACCCCGGCGCTCGAGGCCGCGGCACGCAGCCGCGACGGGGACGTCGACCTCGCGAAGGTCGACACGGACGCGAACCAGAATCTCGCCGCGGCGTTCGGGATCCGCGGTATCCCCGCGGTCAAGGCGTTCCGCAACGGCCAGGTGGTCGCCGAGTTCACCGGGGCGATCCCGCCGGCGCAGGTCGAGACGTTCTTCGACGGCCTCGTTCCGACCGCGGCCGACCAACTGGCCGCCGCGGGTGACGAGGCCTCGCTCCGAGCCGCGCTCGAGGCGGACCCGCGCCACCGCGACGGCGCACTGGCGCTCGGGCGCCTCCTGATCAGCCGCGGTGGTCCCGACGAGCTGACGGAGGCCAAGCAGCTGCTCGAGGCCGTGCCGGGCGACTTCGAGGCCGAGGGGCTCGCGGCCCGTGCCGAGCTCGGATCCTCGGCGGGTCGAGCCCAGCTCGATCCCGCGTTCGCGGCCTGGGACGACGGCCGCTACGAGGACGCGCTCGAGGCGCTCCAGGCACGTTTCGCGACCTCGAGCGACCCCGCCGAGCGCGACGCTCTGCGGAAGGTTCTCGTCGCGATCTTCACCGAGCTCGGCGCCGACCATCCACTTGCCCGTGAGCACCGCCGCCGACTGGCGGCGGTGCTGCACTAGGCGGAAGGGCCGGGCGCGTGCCCGCGGATCCGAGCGTCGGCGTCGGAGTCCTGGCCGCCGTGCTGGCCGGCTTCGTCTCGTTCCTCTCGCCCTGCGTCCTGCCGCTCGTTCCCGGCTACCTGTCGGCGGTCTCAGGGGTCCTTCCATCGGACCTCGAGCGGGCTCGCGTCTGGACGGTGCTTCGACCCGCGCTGCTGTTCGTCGCGGCGTTCTCGGCGATCTTCATCCTGCTCGGACTCACGGCGACGTCGATCGGCGGTCTGCTCCGCGACAACATCGGCTGGCTGACCGACGTCGCGGCGGTCCTGATCATCGTCATGGGGCTGCTGTTCGTCCTCTCCCCCTTCGTCCCGCGACTCGGCCGCGAGTGGCACTCGACCGCGCTCCTCGCGCGCGCCGGTAAGGGTGGCCCCCTGATCGCCGGGGCCGCCTTCGCGATCGCATGGACGCCTTGCATCGGGCCGACGCTCGGCGCGATCCTGACCGCCGCCTCGCTGAGCGACTCGGTCGCTCGCGGCGGGCTGCTGCTCGCCGCCTACTCGGCCGGCCTGGCGATCCCGTTCCTGATCACGGCTGTGGCCTTCGGCCAGGCCTCGACGGCGTTCGGGGTCGTCAAGCGCCACTACCGGGCGATCGTCGTCTTCGGCGGGCTGGTGCTGATCGCGATGGGTCTCGCGATCCTGACCGGCGAATTCGAGCGGCTCAACCAGCTCGCCCAGGGTTGGACGAGCGACCTCGGCCTGAACCTCTGAGGCTCAGACCTCGCGGTGTCCGGGGCCGCCGGGCGCGACCATCGGGCCGCCGACCTCGACCTCGGTGCCGACGGCCTCGGTCTCCTCGAGACCCTCGCCGTCGCCCTCGCGCGAGCAGACGATCCGGAAGCGGCCGGTTGCGAGCTCCGGGTCGCCGACGAGGGGAAGGCCGCGGATCTCGTCCCACCCGAGCCGCTCGATCTCGAACGGGTTCATCCGCACCTCCGATGCCGGAAACGGGCACGAGGAGTTGTGCTGGTCGATCGCCTTCGAGATCGCCTCGAGGTTCTTCGCGGCTGAGCCCATCGCGCCCGAATCGTAGGCGCTGGAGCGCGAAAAGTCTGCGGTTTTCTACGGACCCCATCCTCCGCTCGAATGACGCCTTCTGGCCGCACGGCGTGTCAGAGTGCCGAGCGCTCCGGACTCGAGTGATCCGGATCGATGCATCACATGGAGGGTTTTTTGAAACTGAACAAGAAGGCGCGTGCCGCGGTGGGCACGTTGGCCGTCGTGACCGGGGTCGGCGCGGCGATGGTCGCCGGCGGCGCAACCGCCGCCAACCAGGGCACGACCACGACGGAGCCACCGACCACGACGACCACGACGACGACCACCATTCCGCCGCTCGACGAGCAGACGGTCTACATGCGCGGTACGGGTAAGGATCTGCGGTTCGAGTTCGAGGGCATCGGCGGGTCCGACGTCCTGGTGCGTGGCGAGCCGCTGAACGTCGTCAACGAGACGGATCCGCAGGGCGTCGGCCCGCACACGTTCACGTTGCTCTCGCAGCCGACGATCGACAAGGCGCCGAACGGCCGCAAGTGCTTCACGCCGAAGGAGATCTGCCGGATCATCGCCGACTGGCACGAGTTCGTCCCGCCCGAGACCGTCAACAAGCCGGTCGTCCGCGTCGGTGGCCCGGGCTGGAACCAGAAGGGCACGAAGCGCAAGAAGGGCGACTCCTGGTTCTCGGGCCAACAGGATGAGGAGTTCTCCCAGGACTTGACGTCGAACCAGCAGCGGCTTCGGTTCTTCTGCGCGGTCCACCCGAACATGCGCGGCTCGATCGAGATCGAGGACGCGATCCCGACCAAGTAGCAACGGTTCGGATCAGGCGATGGACGGCGATCAGGGGGCCAGGGGCGCTCATGCGCTCACGCGACGCTCCCTGATCGCCGCCGGAGCCACCGCCGCCGCCGCGTACGGCGGCTCGAGGTGGCTGGGCCTCCCGTCCCCCGCTCCGGCGGCCGCTCCGAAGCCCTACGCGAAGCCGCTTCGGATCCCGCGTGAGATCCGCTCGTCCGAGATCACCCTGACGGCGAAGCCCGGTGAGGCGCGAATCCTCCCCGGCTCCCCGACTCGAACCTGGGCTTACGAGGGCGAGTTTCCGGGGCCGACGATCCGCCGCCCCGCCGGAGCCGCGACCGAGGTCAGGTTTCGCCACGCGCTACCGAGGGGGGCCGGCGAGCTCACGCTCCATCTCCACGGGGGCCACAACGCCGAGGCCGACGACGGCCAGCCGGGGGCGATGTCCGGTCGTGGTCAGACGGCGGCCTACTGCCGGATCCGTACGGGATCGACCGGGGGCTACGACCCGGATCGCTATCTGGTGAAACCGGGGCGATCGCGCTCCTACTCCTACGAATCGATCGAGGACGGCGAACCCGAGCGCCCGGCGACGCAGTGGTACCACGACCACCGCTGCGGCGAGACCGCCCGCAACATCTGGCGCGGGCTCGCCGGGATGTGGATCGTGGACGCCCCCTCGGGGCACGACGAGGAGCTCGGCCTGCCGACCGGGAATCGGGACGTACCGCTGATCATCGGGGACCGCAGCTTCGATCGGCGAAACCAGTTCACGGATCCGTTCAGGACCTTCCCGCCGCCGCCGCAGGACGGCACGAACGGCCGCTACGTCCTGGTCAACGGGCGCATCAAGCCGCATCTCTCGGTCGCCCCCACCACCTATCGCTTCCGGGTGCTGAACGCGTCCCTGTTTCGCTCCTACAACCTGGCGCTCCCCGGCGACACGCCGTTCACGCTCGTGGCGAGCGAGGCAGGTCTGCTCACCGCGCCGCGGCAGCTGACCCGGCTGCTGCTCGGCCCCGGGGAGCGGGCCGAGATCGTCATCGACTTCTCGGGTCTCGCCGGCGCGAGCCTCGTGCTCTCGAGCGCGAACCGCTCTCCGGGCCCTGCGTTCCCAGGATTCGGCTCACAGGCCTACCGCGGCGCGCTGATGCAGTTCCGGGTCTCCTCCTCGGCTCCACCGGCGGCGCCGATCGCCCCCGTCCTCGGATCGCTGCCGGCGTGGTCGCAGGGCCTCGACCCCGACGCCGCGCCCGACGTCACGTGGAAGCTCGGGATCGATCCGCTGGCCCGCAGCTGGGGCTTCGCGGCGATCAGGCCGGACGAGAGCCAGGACAAGGACGTGAAGGGCTTCGACCCGGGCCGGGTCGACTACACGGCGGCGCTCGACACGACCCAGGTATGGCGACTCTCCAACCCGAGCTCGGCCGCCCACCTCGTCCACCTCCACCACACCGACTGGTACGTCCTGCGCCGCGAGCGCATCCGCGAGGACGGCAGCTTCGAGACCGTCGCGCGCGAGCCGCTCGACGGTCTCAAGGAGACCTTCTTCCTCGACACGAGGGAGAGCATCGTCGTCGCCGGCCGGCTCTCTGACCATCGTGGGCGGTTCATCGTCCACTGCCACATGCTCGACCACGAGGACCACGGGTTGATGGCGACGTTCGAAGTCGTCTGAGATCAGCGGGCATCGGGTAGTTTCGACCCTTGATGACCAACCAGCGCCTCAGCGGCCTCGATGCCTCCTTCCTTCAGCTGGAGCGCGGCCCCGCCCACATGCACGTCGCCTCGACGACGATCTTCAGCGGCACCCCTCCCCACCCGCAGGACTTCCGCGATCACGTCGCCTCGCGACTGCACCTCGTACCGCGCTTCCGCCAGAAGCTGCGGTTCGTCCCCTGGGGCGGCGGTCGCCCGATCTGGGTCGACGACCCGCACCTGAACCTCGACTACCACGTCCGCGCCACGGCGCTGCCCGCACCAGGGTCCGATGAGCAGCTGCGAAACCTGGCGGGCCGGATCTTCTCCCAGCGCCTCGACCGCTCGAAGCCGGTCTGGGAGATGTGGCTCGTCGAGGGTCTCACCGACGATCGCTTCGCGATCATCTCGAAGACCCACCACTGCCTCGTCGACGGTGTCTCCGGGATCGACATCACGACGGTGCTCTTCGACGCCGAGCCCGAGCCGCAGGCGGGGCCCGGCCCGGCGCCCGACTGGATCGCGGCGCCGGAGCCCTCGGACGCGCAGCTCTTCGGGGAGGCGCTGCTCGAGCGCGCGACGAGCCCGGCTGAGATCGCGCGCGGCATCGGCCGCGTCGTACGAGCGCCGCGCCGCGCCGTGGTCAAGGCGGTCGATGGGCTCGAGGCGATCGGCGCCTTCGCGAAGACCGGCGTCGCCGCGCCGCCGAGCCCGTTCAACGTCGAGATCGGCCCGCACCGGCGCTTCACGACGGTCACCGCGCCGCTCGCCGACTTCAAGCGGATCAAGAACCATCACGGCGGCACGGTCAACGACGTCGTCCTCGCGGCCGTCTCCGGAGCTTCGCGGCGCTACCTGGCGCGCCACGGCCACGACGTCGATTCGATGCACCTCAGGGCGATGGTGCCGATCAGCGTCCGTCCCGACGACCAGCACGGCGCGCTCGGCAACCGCGTCTCGGCCTTCCAGGCGCCGCTGCCGATCTGGGCCCCCGACCCCGAGGAGCGCCTCGCCGAGGTCACGCGGACGATGGGCGACCTCAAGGCGTCCAAGCAGGCGGTCGGCGCGACGATGATCACCGAGCTGGCCGACCTCGCGCCGCCGACGATCGCCGGGCAGGCCGCGCGGCTGCAGGCGGGTCAGCGGTTCTTCAACCTCGTGGTCACGAACATTCCGGGCCCGCAGTTCCCGATCTACCTGATGGGGCGCAAGCTCGAGCGCCTCTATCCGATGGTGCCGCTCGCCAAGCGACAGGCGGTCTGCTTCGGGATCATGAGCTACGACGGCAACGTCTCCTTCGGGATCGTCGGCGACCGCGACGCGATGGCCGACATCGAAGACCTCGCCGCCGATCTCGAGGCGGCGATCGAGGAGCTGGTGGCGATCTCGCCGCCGGGCCCGTCGCCCGAGGAGCCACCCCGCGGCGATCAGGCCGCGGCGGCCTCGCGGACCTCGACCGAACGTCCGAGGGAGTCGGCGAGGAGCTGAACGTTGCGTCGCGCCGACCACAGCGCGACCTCGCTGTCCTGACCCGTGGCGTGAGCCTCGAGAACGATCGCGGGCCGACCCTCGTCGTCCCCGTCGGCTTCGGCGACCTCGATCCGGTCGATGCTGCCGTCGCGGCTGCGCTCGAACTGCTCGGCCAGGCGGATCAGCGCGCTGAGGATGCGGAGCCGCCTGTCGTCACCGTCGATCGCCAGGTCGCCGAGCTCCGAGCTGCTCGGCGACCCCTTGCGGTGGTAGCGCGCGATCAGGGAGATCAGGATGACCTCGCGCGGTGTCCAGCCTGGTAGTCCAGCGCTCTGGATGAGGTAGCGCGAGTGGTGGTGATGGTCGTCGTAGCCGACGGCGACGCCGATGTCGTGGAGCGCGCAGGCGGCGATCAGCAACGCGCGCTCCGGGTCGGCGAGCTCGTGCGCGCCGAGCCGCTTGAGCCCGTCGAACATCTGCCCCGACAGCCTCGCCACGTGTTCGGTGTGGGCGCCGTCGACCGCGTAGCGGTGCGCCAGGTTGGCGACCGATGCGCTCCTGACGTCCTCGAACAGCGGCGGGTCGGAGTCGGCCAGGAGCCGCTCGCAGAAGAGTCCCTCGCGGATCCCGGCCTCGGTGATCTCGACCGCGTCGAAGCCGCCCTCGCGAAGTGCGGTCTCGAGCACGAGGGCGCCGCCGAGGATGACGTCGCCGCGGTCGGGCTTGATCCCGCCGACGTCGCCGCGCTCCGAGGCCGGTAGCGACGCGAGCTCGGCGATCAGCTCCTCGAGCTCGCCGAGCTCGAGCTCGAAGCCCTGGCCGTCGACGTGTGGTACGTCGCGCTTCTTCATCACCGCGGCGGCGAGGTTTCGAATCGTCCCGCCGATTCCGACGAGCCGGCCTCCCCCCTCCCACCAGCCGAGCGCCTCGAGCTCGCGAGCGGCATGCTTGCGGAGCTTCCCGAGCTGCTTCTTCGTCGGCTCCTCGTCGGGCAGGAAGCGCTCGGAGACACGCACCGAACCGAGCCGCAGCGACTCGACGGCCGCGAGGTCGCGCTCCTCGATACGCATCGCCTGGATCGAACCTCCGCCGATGTCGAGTCCGAACCCGTCGACGATCGTCGAGGAGTTGCAGATCGCGAGGTAGCCCAGCCGACCCTCGCGCTCACCGTCGATCAACTGCGGGCGGATGTGCGAGGTCCGCTCTCGGATCGGGCCGAGCAGGCGCTCGCGGTTGGGCGCGTCGCGGATCGCCGAGGTCGCCACCGTCTCGACGTCCGTGATCCCGCTCGCGCGGCAGAAGCCGTCGAACACGGCGGCGGTGTGGATGCCGCGCTCGATGGCGTCGGTATCGAGCGCGCCGTCCTCGTCGATCCCGGCGCCGATCCGAACGGACTCCCGGATCTCGTCGGACATCGTCCACCAGGTGGTGCCGGGCTCGTAGTCGAAGACGACGATCCGCCACGAGTTCGACCCCATGTCGACGACCGCCATCCGCTCCACCGCCGTTCGCTCCACCCCCTGGACTATGCCTGCCGCGGCGGCTGTGTCTACTCTGCGGCGCGGTGAAGGGACGCGTGTTCGAGGAGTTGCGAGGTCACTACGGCGCCCTGCTCGCGGTGCTGCTGTGCTCGATCGTGTTCCAGCTCGGGGCGCCGGACTCGGAGTTCGCACGGGTCATCGTGATCGCGCTGCAGGGGTTCGCGCTCGTCCTCGCCTTCCTGGCCGCCGGCGTGCGGCGCGTGATCGTGATCCCGGTCGCCGCGCTGGCGATCCTGGCGGTCGGCGGGGCGGTTCTCGCCGTCTCGTCGACGGGCCTCGACGAGCTCCCGGCTCGCCTCGTGACGCTGATCCTCATCGCCACGGGACCCGTGGCGATCGCCCTCGGCCTCGTCCGGGGGATTCGCGCCAACGGGATCACGCTCCAGACGATGTTCGGGACGCTCTGCCTCTACCTGTTCATCGGCCTGCTCTTCTCCGGCACCTATGGCGCGATCGGTGCCGGCGAGGGCACGGCGTTCTTCGGCCGAGAGTCGCTCGACGTCCCGTCGAACTTCCTCTACTTCTCCTACGCGACGCTGACGACGGTCGGCTACGGCGACCTCGCCGCCGCGACCGACGTCGGGCGCTCGTTCGCGATCCTCGAGGCGCTGCTGGGCCAGATCTACATGGTCACCGTCGTCGCGCTGATCGTCGGCAACCTGCACCGCCGGCGCGACCCCGCGCCTTAACCCGGAGCGTCGCGAACCGCGATCGTCATCCGCACGACGGCCAGCAGCCGGCCGGCGCCATCGGTGAAGTCGCAGTCCCAGATCCAGGTCGAGCGGCCACGGTGACGGGCGCGAGCGTCGCACGTGACCTCGCCGTCGCTCGCGGGTCGTATGAAGCTCGCCTGGTTGGACTGCCCCATCGCGATCCGCCCGTCGGCCGCCACGGCGACGGCCGTCCCGATCGAGCAGGCGCTCTCGGCGACCGCCGAGTAGACGCCGCCGTGGACTATCCCGAACGGCTGGCGGACGGCGTCGGTGACGTCGAAGCGGGCCACGACATGCCCGTCGGCCTCCTCGACCCCGCGCTCGATCGTGGCGCCGAAGTGCTCCATCACGCGGTCGGGACCGATGTCCTCGAGCTTCAGCGGCGGCGCCATCCAGCGCAGCGTACCCGGGTTAGAGCTCGGTGAAGGCAGGGGCCCTAACCGCCTGCAGCGGGGGCTGAAAGCCCTAGGCTGACGGTCGCCATGGCACTCGGAGCCGAAGCACAGGCCGTGATCCAGCTGCTGCTGGTACAGCGGCAGAGCTACGCCGACATCGCCGGCCTGCTCGGCGTGAGCGAGACCGAGGTCAGGACCCGTGCGCGCGCGGCGCTGACCGAGCTCGGCGATGCCGATCCCGATCGCGAAGCCGCTCTGACCGACTACCTGCTCGGACAGGGCGACGCGATCGACCGCGCCGACGCGATCCGTCATCTGCGCTCGAGCCCGGCCGATCGCGAGATGGCCGCGCGGATGATCGCCGAGCTGCGCGCGATCGCACCCGACGCCGACCTACCCCGGCTCCCCGGTGAGCCGCGCGGGGGCGGTCCCGGCCGTCTCGCCGGCCTGCGCGAGCGCTTGCCCTCGCTCCCGGCCCGACGCCCCGGAGGGCAGCCAGCGACCGTTCAGCCCGGTGCCCCGGAGGCGACCGAGCGCGACCCGAAGCGAACCCGGATCTTCGCCGCGATCGCCGCCGGGGTGATCGTGCTGCTCGTCGTCGTCCTCGCGGTCACCGGGGTGTTCGGCGGCTCGGACGAGGGTTCGGGCTCGGCGACCGCCTCCTCGGAGTCGACGAGCACCGCCGACGGTTCCGATCCGACGTCCGCGACGGATCTCGGCGAGGGACAGGACGTTCAGGCCGTACCGCTGCGCGCCGAGGGCGGCGGCGACGCGAGCGGCGTGGCGACCGTCGGGATCACGACCGACAGCCAGGTTCCCTACCTCGACGTGGAGATCCAGGATCTCCAGGCGCCGAACCCCGACCAGGTCTACTTCATCTGGTTCGTCCAGGAGGACGGCCAGGGCTACCCGTTCGTCCCACTCGAGATCAACGCCGACAACGCGAAGAGCTTCAGCGATCGCTTCGAGATTCCGACCGAGTACATCCCGGTGCTCGAGAGCGCGTCGCGTTCACCCGAGGGCGCCATCGAGGTCTGGCTCTCACCGAGTCGCGAGCTCGGCAAGAACATCCAGAGCGCCGTCCGCGAGGAAGGATTCGTCGAGATCCCCGGGGAGAAGGTCCTCAGCGGCAGCCTCGCTCCGCCCGAGGGTCAGGGCGGCGGCGCCGGCGCGGGCGGTCAGCGCTAGTCGCTCGGCGTTCCGGTCGCGCCCGGCTCGCCGACGAGCGCCTGCTCTAGACCGTCCAGGGCGGCATCGAGGCGATTTCGCCCAGCGCTCTTCATCATCGGCTTGCCGAGCCGCGAGAGGCCACGCAGTCGATCGCGCGCGATCAGCTCGACCGACGTTGCCTCATCGCCCACGGGCTCGAGCAGCAGTTCGAGCTCGGCCGAGCGCAGGATGCGCTCGAACGGCGTGCCCTCGATCTCCTGGCTCCACACGAAGCGCCGCTCGTCGGTGGCGGCGGTGGCGCGATAGTCGAGGCGCACCGGCCGGCCCTTCTCGGTCTGCAGCACGAGCGTCCAACGGGCCCGGTCGCCCCGACCGACGACGTCCTCGACACGGATCGCCCTCGGCCACCAGCGGGCGAAACCGTAAGGATCGGAGACCAGATCCCACACGCGACGCGGCGAGGCCGCGATCGTCCGGGTTCGGCCGACGCCGGCCATGCTGCGAGGCGCCGCTACTCGCCCTTGACGCGACGCAGGTCGCGCACGAGCAGCAGTTGCTTGAGGTGACCGCAGATCCCGGCCAGGCTCTCGAGGTTCTCGATCGCCTCGCGCCTGCGGGCCTGGCTGCGCGATCGAAGCGCGGGTCCGACGATCTGCTCGAGCAGCGTCGCCTCGCGGTCGGCCGAGGTCCGGAAGACACGCAGATTGCGACCGCCGACGCCGAACTTCGCGAGCTCGGCCGCGGCGCGGACGATCTCGAGGTCTGTCTCGTCGTATGCCATCCGGCCCTCGATCTGGCGCGGTGCGACGAGCCCGTACTCCTGCAGCTCGCGCACGAGGCCCGGGGTCACGTTCGCCTCTTCGATCAGAGCTTCGGCAGTGAAGCCACTGACCGGGGCGTCGACCGATACGGCACGGCGCTTGACCGAATCCTGGGCGGGGCGGCGGCCGGTGAAGTCGCCCGTGGCCAGCTCCTGGCGGATGACCCGCAGCGGCAGGAACTCGTCTCGCTGCATCCGCAGGATCGCGCGCAGCCGCTCCACGTCGGCCTGGCTGTAGAGCCGGTACCCGCCGGCGGTCCGGCGAGGCGCGAGCAGCTTCTGGTCTTCGAGGTAGCGGATCTTGGAGATCGAGATGTCGTCGAACTCCTGGCTCAGGATCTTCGCGACGGCGCCGATGGTCAGCGCCCGGCGCGGCCTCGAGGCGCGCTCGCGCTCGGGCTCTCGATCGGTGATCGACATGCCGCCCTCAGCGCTCGAGGTAGCTCAGCTTGTATTTGCCGACCTGGATCTCGTCGCCGTCGGAGAGCAGGTGCGACTCGATCCGGCGCCGGTTGACGTAGGTCCCGTTGAGCGATCCGAGGTCGTCGACGTAGTAGCCGTCCTGGCGCTGGACGATCAACGCGTGGTTTCGCGACACCGTCACGTCGTCGAGGAAGACGGCGGCCTCCGGCGCGCGCCCGATCGCCATCCGCTCGGCCTTGACCGGAAAGCTCTCCCCCGCGCGGCCACCGCCAGAGCGGATCACGAGCGCGGCGCCCGCGTCCTCGACTTCCTCCTCGATGTCGACCGGCTTGAACTCGCCGGTCTCGTCGATCCGGTAGGTCATCGTGGTCGGATCCTCGGTGCCCTCCGGGCGGCCGAGGAAGGCGCCGCATTTCTGGCAGTAGTTGGCGCCCTCGGGGTTGACGAAGCCGCACTCGGGACAGTGCAGTGCCATCAGCGGCCGGGATCCTCCGGCACCGGCGGGACCTTGCCGAGCAGGATCTCCGTGAGCTGATCGACGTCCGCCCCGGTGAGCGCCGACTGACCCTCCTCGCGACGCGTACGCAGGCGGTTGACGAGCTCGGCCCGGAGGATGTCGATCTTGCCGTGAAGCGTGCGGCGCCGGTAGGAGGTCTCGCGCTCCTCCTCGGTCAACTCCTCGATCAAGGCCTTGAGCTCGGCGTCCGACATCGAGCCGAGGTCGGGAACGCTCTCGTCGTAGGCCATGCTCATATCCGATGTTCTCCCCTGGTCAAGCCGATTGACGCCTCCGGATGCGTAGGCGCCTGACGGCGATTATACGCGGACCTCAACCTCAACTTGAACTAGCCCGTCGGGCTGCAACCGGCCTCTCGCGCCCGTGCCCGCGCGCGTCCGTCGCGTGTGTAGACCACCGTCGCGGCGATCCCCACCAGGACCCCGATGACGAAGCCGATCTGGAGGATCACCCAATCGAAGACGAGGCTCCAGAAGATGCCGCCGAAGACGAGGAAGGTCGCGATCCTCCCGAGCCAGTTGACCTCGATCTCGACACCGGCACGCAGCGCGTAGCGCGACAGCACCAGCGTCGCGAACTCGCGCGCGACCAGGAGGGCCAGCGCCCAGCGGGGCAGGATCTCGAAGTTCCAGCAGACGATCACGCCCGCGAGGACGGTCAGGCGGTCGACGATCGGATCGAGCAGCACGCCCATCCGCGAGTACTGACCCGTCGCGCGCGCGAGAAAGCCATCGAGGTAGTCACCGAGAGTGATCGCGAGAAAGATCAGCGTCGATGCGGTCGCCCGGCCGTCGCTCGAGTCGAGCGCGATGACGAGGAATACCGGGATCGCAGCGAGTCGCAGGTATCCGACGAGGTTCGGCAGCGTGAACGGCCGCAGCGGCTGGCCGCTGAGCGTCTGCTCGGGCGGAGGGCCCGAGCGGTCGAGGCCGACGAGACGGCGAAACCCGCGCTTCGCGCGCTCCTGCGGCGTCGGGACCTTCGCCGGGGCCTCGGTCATCCCCCGTCGATCAGCTCGCGGATCGCGGCCGCGGCGCCCTCGAGCGCGAGCGACCCGTCCTCGCCGGTGCTTCGGACCTGGGTCTCGAGCCGGCCTTCCGCCAGGCCGCGGCGGCCAAAGACGACCCGCAGCGGCACCCCGATCAGTTCGGCATCCGTCAGCTTCTCCCCCGCTCCGGCGGCCCGGTCGTCGAGCAGGACCTCGATTCCGTCGGCGCGCAGCTCCTCGTAGAGCCCCTCCGCCGCGGTGGTGACCTCGTCGCCGGGCTTGCCGAGCGATACGAGCTCGACCCGCCATGGCGCGAGCGCAGCGGGCCAGGCGATCCCGCGCTCGTCGGCGCGCTGCTCGATCGACGCCGCGACGATCCGCGCCGGGCCGATTCCGTAGGAGCCCATGACGATCGGCCGCGCGTTCCCGTCGGGGTCGAGATAGGTCGCGCCCATCGGCTCCGAGTAGCGGGTGCCGAGCTTGAAGATGTTCCCGACCTCGATCGCGGGCACGACCTCGATCGGATCGCCGTTCGGGGACAGGTCCCCGGGCTCGACGCGGCGCACGTCAGCCGTCTCGTAGCCGAAGTCACGGCCCGGCTCGACCCCCCTCAGGTGCTCGTCGGGGCTGTTCGCGCCGCAGACCCAGCCGCCGCCGCCGGCGGCGGCGATCGCCTCGTCGCAGACGATCCGGACCCCGCGCCGGTCGAGGCCGACGGGTCCGATGAAGCCCGCCGGTCCGATCTGCGCGGCGATCTCGTCCTCGGTCGCCGGCCGCGAGCTCTGACCGAGGGCGTTTCGGAGCTTGATCTCGTTCAGCTGGTGGTCGCCGCGGACGAGCACGCAGACCAGCTCACCGCCGTCGAGTACGACGGGCAGCGCCTTGAGCAGCGCGCCAGGGTCTACCTCCAGCGCTCGCGAGACCTGCTCGACGGTCTTCGCCCCTGGCGTCGACACGGCCTCGAGGGCGTCGAGTGGTCGCGGCCGTTCGACCGCCTGTGGCTCGGCGCTCGCGATCTCCATGTTGGCCGCGTAGCCGGGGGCGAGACAGACCTCGTCCTCGCCGGCCGCGCACGGGGCCATGTACTCGTGAGCGGCGCTGCCGCCCATCATCCCGACGTCGGATGCGACCCTGTGCCAGTCGAGTCCGGCGCGGTCGCAGATCCGGTCGTAGGCGCCGATGAACCGCTCGTAGGAGGCGTCGAGCCCTTCGGCGTCACGGTCGAACGAGTAGGCGTCCTTCATCACGAACTCACGCGTTCGCAGCACGCCGGCGCGCGGGCGCGGCTCGTCTCGCTCCTTCGTCTGGATGTGGTAGAGCAGCTTCGGCAGCTCGCGGTAGGAGCGCAGCTCGCGAGCGACGTGGAAGGTGATGTTCTCCTCGTGGGTCATCGCGAGGACCATCGGCGCGTCGCGGCGGTCGGAGAGCCGGAAGAGCTCGGGGCCGATCGCCTCGTAGCGGCCCGAGGACTGCCAGAGCTCGGCCGGGTTGAGGACCGGCATCAGCATCTCCTGGGCGCCGATCGCGTCCATCTCCTCGCGGACGATCGTCTCCGCCTTCCGCACCGACCGAAGGCCGGCGGGGAGCCACGTGTAGAGACCGGCGCCGACCTGGCGGATCAGGCCCGCCCTGACCATCAGTTTGTGCGACAGGGCCTCGGCGCCGGCGGGATCGTCGCGGAGCGTTGGCAGAAAGGCTTCGGACAACCGGGTCATCGCCGGGCGAGCCTATCCGGCGGCCGGAGAAGGGTCTATCGTGCGGGGTCTAGGCGGTAGAGCGTGATCCGGGGGATCCATGGGAGCAAGCGCACGGGCGCGACGCGCGGTCGCGCGCGCCGTAGCCACGATCGGTCTCGGCACGGCATGCCTGGCCTTCACCGGCATCCCGGCCGACGGCGCCACGCGGACCTACCTCGGTGAATCGAGTGGCTCGGGAATCGAGCTCAAGGTCAGGGAGAAGCGTTCCCGGCTGACCGTCACCTCGGTCGCCGTGGCGGCTCAGGTCCGCTGTGCCAGCGGCCTCACGGGCACGACCGCGCAGCGACACCGGATCGGCGAGCGCGTCGGCAGGCGGGGTCGTTTCGAGGCGACCTCGTATCGGCCGCTGGGCGGATCCCGCTCGGTCTTGAACGTCAAGGGGGATCTCGAGGGCAGGCGGATCACGGGCGTGTTCAGCTTCACCTTCGACTCCCAGAACGATGGCTCGTGCTCGTCGGCGATCACAGACTTCGACGCCAGGCGTCAGGACTGACGGACATGCGGATTCGAACCAGGAGCTCGGAACGACGGATGAGGATCAAGCTGGAGGCGGGCGCCGCGGTCGCGTGCCTGATCGCCTGTCTCGGGTTGCTCGGAGCCGTGACGCCGGCCTCGGCGGGGACGTTGAGGACGGGCGAGTATCGGGGCGTGCCCGCGGGCCCGGCGAGCTCGATCGAGCTGCGGGTGAACAGCATTCGAAAGCGTGGGAAGGTGATCCGTACGGTGACCAGGGTCAGCCTGGGCGCTATGCCCGCCTACTGCGCCGACGGGAGCTCGTTCGACTCCCTGAACGCCGGCGCCCGCATGAACGCCAGGGTGAACCGGCGTGGCGGGTTCCAGGCCAGCGTCCACGCGGTCGACGACAACGGCTTCCGCCGGATCTTCGACGTCAAGGGGGATCTCCAGGGCCGCGAGATCGATGGAGTCGTGAGCTTCGTCGGACAGAACCCGTTGTTCGAGTCGTGCGCGACGGGCGTCGTCGACTTCACGGCATTCAAGAACGGGCCGAACCGCTAGGGCTGCCGTGGAATCGATGAGACGCCTGACGACGATCTTCGCCCTCGCCGCTTCGATGGTGCTCCTCGCAGGCGTGCCGGCAAACGCGGCGACGACGCGCTTCGAGGGTGAGGTGACGACCTCACCGGGCACGGAGATCAGCTTCAGCGTCGTTGAGAAGCGGGGGAAGCGGCCGGAGATCCGCCGCATGCGGGTTTCGACCCTGACCGCCTTCTGCGACGACGGCGAGCAGACCGTCCCCGTGATCATCGGCGGGGACGGCGAGCGGTTCGCGAGGCTCAACCGTCGCGGAAGGTTCTCCAAGACACAGTCCAGCGACCGCTTCGACCTCCAAGTGGTGTCCGTGGTCAATGGCCGAGTCGAGCGCCGCAAGGGTCGCGGGCTGATGTCGGTCTCGCTGCGCACCGAGGGGCTCGACTGCTCGACCGGGGTCGATCGCTGGGAGGTCGACCGGGTGGGCTGAGGCTCGCTCGGTCCGTCTGCGCCGAGCGAGCCGGGCGCTACGCGCGGGTGAAGCGCCGGCCCGCGGTCGGTGAGGCCTCTTCGTCGAGCCGCTTGGGCTCGCGCTTGACCGGCTTGAGGTAGGGCTCCCCCTCCCCCGGTCCGGTCGGATCCTCGGTCGCCTCCGCGGCGGCGGCCTCCATCGCGGCGATCCGCTCGGGCGTCAGCTCGCCGGCGTTCTCCTCTTCGATCTTCGCGAGCCAGGTGGCGCCCTCCGCGGCCTCGGAGGCGTCGACGTCGACCTTGCCGCCCTTGGCTACCGACTTGTCGATCTCCTCGAACAGCGCGTCCACGAGGCTGCCCTGCGTGATCTTCCGGATCGGCTTGCCGTGGGCGAAGATCAGGCCCTCGTTCTTGGCGCCGGTGATCCCGAAGTCGGCGTGCGAGGCCTCGCCGATCCCGTTGACCGCGCAGCCGAGGACGGCGACCTCGATCGGGTCCTCATAGGCCTCGAGGCGCTGCTCGATCTCGGCGACGACCGTGTCCATGTCGAACTGGAGCCGGCCGCAGGTCGGGCAGGCGATCAGGACGGGCCCGCGCTCGCGGAGCTTGAGGGCCTTGAGGATCTCCCAGGCGACCTTGACCTCCTCCTCGGCGTGGAAGGTCGACAGCGAGATCCGGATCGTGTCGCCGATCCCGTCGGCGAGCAGGGTGCCGAGGCCGACCGCCGACTTCAGCGACCCGGACCACTTCGTGCCCGCCTCGGTGATCCCCAGGTGGAGCGGATACGGGATCCGCTCGGCGAGCAGCCGGTTCGCGGCGATCGTGTTCGGGACGTTCGTCGACTTGATCGAGACCTTGAAGTTCTCGAAGTCGAGCGACTCCATCAGCTCGACGAATTCGACCGCCGCCGATACGAGGGCCTCGACCGGGTTCTCGCGCTCGAGCTCGTGCAGGTGCTTGGGCAGCGAGCCGGAGTTCACGCCGATTCGCATCGGCGTCATGTTCCTGTTGGCCAGCTCCGCGACCTCGGCCACCTTCTCGCGGCCGCCGATGTTGCCCGGGTTGAGGCGGATGCAGTCGGCGCCGGCCTCGATCGCCTTGAGCGCCAGCGTGTGGTTGAAGTGGATGTCGGCGATCACCGGGATCGGCGATTCCTTGACGATCGTCTTGAGGGCCTCGACGTCCTTGTCGCGTGGAACGGCGCAGCGCACCACGTCGGCTCCGGCGTCGGCGACGGCGCGAATCTGCTCCATCGTCGCCTCGACGTTCGCCGTCTCCGTCTTCGTCATGGTCTGGACCGCGACCGGGGCGCCGCCCCCGATCGGGACGCCGCCGACCCAAATCTGTCGCTTGGAACCCATGTCTGCACTCAAGGGTAGTCTCGGCCCTCATGCGTGCCGAGATCGCCGAGGTGATCCAGATTCACAGCGCCGCAGGACGGCGATTCGACGCCGGCGGCGTTCGCAGCTTCGTGCTCGACCGCGGTGAGGGGCCGGCCGTCGTCTGCCTGCATGGCGTCCCGGCGAGCTCGTTCACCTACCGCAAGGTGATCCCCGTCCTCGCCGACGAGGGCGTGCACGGCTATGCGCTCGACTTTCCCGGGATGGGCCTCGCCGACCGGCCGACGGAGTTCGACTACTCGCCGCGGGGGTTGACGAGCTGGCTCGGTGAGGCGATCGACGCGCTCGGGATCGAGCGCTGCCACCTCGTCGTCCACGACATCTCGGGTCCGATCGCAGCCGAGTGGGCGATCGCGAACCCCGACCGCGTCCTCAGCTTCACGGCGCTCAACACGATGCTCGCGCCGGCGGAGTTCCAGCCGCCGTGGATGATGCGCCCCTTCGCCCGCCGCGGGCTTGGCCGAACCTGGCTTCGCGGCACGCCGCCGTTCCTGTTCGCACTGCTCTTCGGCGCGATCGGGGTCGCCGACCGCTCGGCGATCAGTCGTCGCGAGGTCCTCGCCTACCGCGAGCTGCTGACGCTCGGCGACGGTGGCCGCGCGTTCCTGCGGATCATGCGTTCGTTCGGCTACTCGCTCGAGTCCCAGGCGGCGATCGAGCGCGGCCTCGGCGCCGCCGGGTTCGGCGAACGGGTGGCCACGCGGATCATCTGGGGCGAGCGCGACACCGCGATCGGTGCCGACCAGCTCGAGGTCGCCAAGCGCGTCCTCGGCGTGAGCGATCCGATCATGCTCGACGCGAAGCACTTCCCCCAGGAGGATCAGTTCCGCCCGCTCGGGCAGGCGATCGCGGACCTCGCGGCGCCGCTCGGCTAGCTCGCCGGGGCGTCTCCACGGACGAGCTTCGGCTCGCCGCGCTCGGGCATCGGGATCTCGACGACGTCGAAGTCGCGCGGCGCGAGCGCACCGGGAAATTCCTCGCGGGCCTCGTCGAGCAGCGCGCCGACGTGGATCCGGCTCGAGATGTGGACCAGCGCCAGCATCGACACGCCGGCCTCAGCGCCCAGACGCGCGGCCTGGCGCGCCGTCGAGTGCCCCGTCTGCTCCGCGCGCTCTGAGTCCTCGTCGGCGAACGTCGCGTCGTGGACGAGCAGTTCCGCGCCTTCGGCCGCGACGGCGGTCATCCGGCACGGCCGCGTGTCGCCCGTCACGACGATCCGCCGCCCGCGCCGGTCCTCGCCGACGACCTGCTCGGGCCGGACCGTCCCGTTCGAGCCCTCGACCGCCTCGCCGCGCTGGAGGCGACCGAAGTCGGGGCCCGGTGCCACGCCGAGCCGCTGGGCCGCCTGGGGATCGAGCCGTCCCGGCCGATCGTCCTCGACGAGCGCATAACCCAGCGCCGGCGTGCGGTGGTCGACCCCGAAGGCGTAGACCTCGAAGCCTTCGCCGCGAACCGAGTCGCCATCGGCGAGCTCGATGAGATCGAGCTCGTAGGGCAGCCGGCCGAGGACGCTGCGCCGAAACGACGTGAAGAGCGCCTCGAGCCCGACGGGCCCGATCACGCGCAGCGGTCGCTCGCGGTCGTGGAGACCGTAGGTCGAGAGCAGACCGGGAACGCCGAGTACGTGGTCGGCGTGGAAGTGGGTGAGGAAGAGGTCGTCGACCTGGACGACGCCGCCGATCGCGGGGGCGCGTTGCATCTGGCGCTGCGTGCCCTCGCCGCAGTCGATCATCAGCCGGTCGCCGCCGGCGCGGATCAGGACCGAGGCCGTCGAGCGCCGAGCGCTCGGCACCGAGCCGCCGGTTCCGAGAAATGTGAGGTCGAGGTCCATCCCGACTCCGCTCCGCCGGAGGCGATCCGAATTACGCGCCCGGCAGGATTCGAACCTGCGATCCCTTGTCCCAGGGGCGCCGGAGAGGCCGCCGCGACCCGGGCACCGAGACCACCGCTCAGGCGCCTTGCGGTGCCGATCTTAGGTCGCCGGCGCTCACGGTCGCTTGCGATTCATGCCCTCGACGCGGTCGGCGTAGCTCTTTCGGACCTTGGCCGCGACCCTGAAGTTCGCGAACTTGCCGCACGGCGCGACCGCCGCCTGGACGAGGCCGACGGCCCCCTGAGCGGTTCCGGCGCGAAGCTGGACGATGTGCGGCCCGACCGACGGAGGATCGCTCACCGAGAGATCACCGGCGCCGACGAGCTTCAGGGCCCGGATCGCCTCGAGCGTCCTCTCGCCCTCGAAGCTGACGTTGAACCATTGTCGAGAATCGCTGATGTAACCAACCTACTCGGGGAGGCGAAGCCCCGCGCGGACGTCCTTCGCCACTCGTTTCGCAACCCCGACTCGGAAGGAGGCCGGGACGAGCGCAGTGCGCTTCCGCCAGATGCGCTCGGGTAGCGCGGCTCGTACACCACCGCTGAGCAATGCGCTTCGGCTCGACAGCTACATCGAGGACGCGGATCGCGACGGCGATACCGAGCTCGCCGACTTCTTCAAGCGGGGCCAGGAGGCAAGCCGCAAGGGCGGGGAGCAGGGCAAGAAGCTGCTCGCATCGCGGTTGAGCTCCTAGCTGCGG
Source organism: Thermoleophilia bacterium SCSIO 60948 (assembly GCA_021496505.1). Classification (GTDB taxonomy): domain Bacteria; phylum Actinomycetota; class Thermoleophilia; order Solirubrobacterales; family 70-9; genus JACDBR01. The sequence goes on from CP053031.1 coordinate 1,608,770, forward strand.
CGACCGCGTTCCCCGAGCTCGTCACCTCGCGGGTGACGGGCTCGTTCTCGTCTCGGGCCGGGCCGATTCGTCCGGCTCTACGAGCCGACGCGCCCGGCAGGATTCGAACCTGCGACCTCATGCTCCGGAGGACTGACCGGACCTGAGGCTCCAGATGCTCACAAGCGCCTGACTCCCGCATCCTAGAGCGCCGAGCGAGCCGCAGGCCTCCGACCCACCGAGAGCCGAGACCCCATCAGATTCGCGCTGATTCGGAAGGGTTTGGGCACTAGTGCCCGTTGGCTTGCCCGGCCGCCCAGGGGACGGTCTCGGTCTCCATGTCACTTCGAGCGATCTCGAGGCGCGACCAGTACGAGCCGCGATAGCCCAGTACCCGCAGGATCAGGAGCTCGAGGTACCAGGTCCCGAGCTTCCAGGCTTCGAAGAGCTCTTCGCCGTCCGGCCACTCGGGGTCGTCGATTGACTTCGGCGGGTGGATCAGGGAATTCCTCACGTCGAAGAGAATCTCGGGTCCTCCGACGTCGCGCTTCCCAGAAGCTCGCGCACGCCGTTCCAGGGCGTCGAACCCGGCTGGGATCTCCAGCGGCAGGCCGGCCCAGCCGACGAGTAGGCGGGCAGCCGCAGCAGCCGTGATCTTCCCGATCGTCTGCTGATCCGCCAGGCCCTCGCGGCGCAGAACACCCCAGCTCAAGAGCTCGATCCCCGAACAGGCCATCGGGATCCTTACGTCTAGGACCTCGGAGCCATCGCAGAAACAGAGGACGTTGATCGCCCTCTCAACGATCAATTCCCAGCTCCGGGTGACGAGCTCCCTCTCGTATCGGGCGGCGACCTCAGGCAAGGCCTGGGGTACAAGGTGAGGAGGGCACCAGCCCAAGGTCGTCCGGCCCGACCGTGCGCGGGGCGGCCCCCACTCCGCCCAAACGACGCGCCCCGTTACATCGAGCCCGCAAACCGGCCCGACGCCGACCTCACGATTCGCGACGAGGCTCAGGACATGGAACAGGCGGTCGGTGAGCCGATCTACCTCGTTCTCGACGACGAGCTCTGTCGGTGGAACCGCTTCGATCACCGCGCCGAAATCGCGATCGTCTAGGTACTCCTCATGCACCGTTAGGGCGAACCGCAGCTCCCAGCCATCGAGCGAGAACGCGATCTGACCCTGGCTAACGCCGGTCCTAATTCGAGCCTGAAGCGCGCCGGTCAGGTGGATCACGAAGCGCCGCGCGTCGGCGATATCGCCGGCAGCCATCGGTTCGAGCGCCCGCTCGCTCCGAAACCATCCGCGACCGCGCTCCCTCGGCGCGGCCTCGAATCGCTCCGACCCCGGAGGCTCGGGCTCGACGCCCCGCGGGACACGAATCCGGGCGAACCCGTCCTCCGTCGCAAGCATCATTGCGCCGACTGTGCTCGTAGGCCCTTCGACCTTCGCGACGAGCTCAGTCTTGGGAAAGAGCGACAGCTCGACCTGGCCCGGTACGCGCTGGGGGTTCGCCTCGTCGCCGACTTCCAGGTCTCCGACATACAGGACGATTCGATCCTCGCCGGGCTCCCGGCGATAGATCGGATGAATGGGCGCAGGCTCCGACACCGGCTTTTCTTAGCATCGCGCCTGCAGCACCGCTGCAGTCGCCGCTTTTCTCTCCCCGATCCCGACAGGCCGTAGAAGAAGGGGCCCGATCGACCGTGACCCGCCCGGAATCTGCTGAATCCCGCGGGTACGCCGCCTCTGCGTGGCTGCTCGCGGCATACAGCGACCTGCAGAACCGAGGCCTGCTCGAAGGGCAGGTACGCGACTCGGCCCGCGAGACGATCCGCTTGCTCGCAGAGCAAGGCCCCGGAGATCCTGCGACGGATTGGCACGTCGAGCTCATCGACCTCTACGAGGAGCTTCTCCGCGACCCGGCGTGACCGGTTTCCGACCGCCGGCGGGCGTACCGTTCCTATTGCCTCTCTCGGGCGGCGCACTTCGAAGCCTGAGGTCCCTGCAGGAGCGCCGAGCAACAGGGCTGAAAGAGGCAAGTGCCAGAGGATCGCCCGAGCGAAGGGTGGAGCGGTTAGCAGTCCAGCTCCATCCAGGGCGGAGATCTTGGGCCGGACTGCGGAAAGCAGAATCCGCAACCCCTAGGAGGGCACCATGCCCACTGAGACTCCGCTGCGAAAGCTCGAGCGACTGAGGCACGAGCGCGCAGACACCCTCGACGAGCTGCGCGGCATCGCCGACACCGCAGACCGCGAGAACCGTGACCTCTCGAGCGGTGAGAAGCGCCGCTTCGACCTCGGCGAGAAGCAATTCGAGCGCCTCGCCGGCGAGATCGAGGAGCTCGAGAAGATCCTCCCGACGACGCCGGGGATGACGAGGTCGATCGCGGGCGGACAGCCCGATGCAGGTTCGGCGCCGTCCGGAATGGCGGCGATCTCCCGCCGGGCCGGCGACGAGTCGCGCATGGTCGACTGGGCGATCTCGCGAGACGTGCCGGATCAGTCCGGTCTCTCGCAGGACGAGGTTCGCAATCTGTCGCTTGGTCGGGCCATTCGCGGAATGGTCACCGGCCGCTGGGAAGGCGCCGAGTCCGAACAGCGTGCACTGAGCGTCGGTACGGACAGTGCCGGGGGCTTCCTGACGCCCGAGGTTCTTGGCGCCAGCGTCATCGACCGGGTTCGCAACAAGGCGAAGGTCCTCCAGGCCGGAGCCCGCGTTATTCCGATGGAGTCCGACACCCACCACTTTCCGCGCCTGGCGACGGGAGTGACCGGTGGATGGAAGGCGGAGAACGCGGCGGTCACCAAGTCGAACCCGGCGTTCGAGCGGATCACGTTCGAGGCGAAGACGCTGGCTGTCCTCGTCGAGCTCTCCTACGAGCTCTTCGACGACCTCAGCGACGAGGGCGTCGCCGTGATCGAGAACGAGCTCGTCCAGGCGCTGTCGCTCGAGGTCGACCGTGCGTCGCTCCGAGGTTCGGGATCGAGCAACCAGCCGGAGGGCATCCGCAACCAGACCGGCGTGACGCTTCAGTCGCTCGGCGCGAACGGTGCGGTTCCGACCGCCTACGCCCCGCTCGTCGAAGCGGTCGCGGCGCTCCAGGCCGACAACGTCGAGCCGAACGCATCGATCTACTCGGCGCGAACGGCGAAGACGTTCTCAGGGATGGTCGACACGACCGGGCAGCCGCTGCGCAAGCCACCGCTGATCGAGGGGCTCCAGAATCTGGTCTCGAATCAGATCCCGGAGAACCTCACTCAGGGCTCCAACTCCGACACGTCGGAGATCTACACCGGCAAGTGGGACGACCTGCTCATCGGTGTCCGGCCACGAGTCCGGATCGAGGTCCAGCGGACCGCGAACGGTGAAGGTGGATTCCCGGTCAACGTCAAGGCCTCGAGCAGCTACGGCCTCGACACGATGACGGTCGGGCTCCTGGCGTGGATCCGTGCCGATGTTCAGCTCGCTCACCCCGAGTCGTTCGTCGTCTCAACGGGCGTCCGCGCGTGAGCAAGGTGAAGGTGACCGTCCTGCCTCGCAGGGCGGTCACCGTCGACGGCAGGCTGGTCGGTTCTGGCGAGTCGATCAGTGTCTCGGCCGGCGATGCGAAGACGCTCGCTGACGAGGGCTACGTCGAGAAGGCTTCGAGCTCTAGCTCAGGCTCGAAGGGGCGCGGCCAAAGGGACCGCTAGCGCTCAAGGTGAGGTGCCGATAGGGGCTTCTTCTCCCCTGGGGCGGCATCGAGCCGAACTGGGACGGCTCCGCGGGCGCGATTGATTCGTTCGACTGCCCGCGGGGCCGCTCCTACTTAGCTAGCGCGGCGCGCGGTAGCTCGGTCTTGCCGACCGACTCGCCGCGCCCCGGTGCGAGGTGCCGGTACTCGTGGCGACCGGCATCGGCGAGCAGTCGCTCGACAAACCGCTCGACGTTGCGAGCCTCCTCGCGGGTGTAGCGCGAGGCGACCTCCTCAGCGATCGCCGCCTCGTCGAGCGGGCCCTCCCGGAACCGCCGGCGGGCAGCCCCTAGGGCCGAGCTCGAGACCTCGAGGACACGGAATCCCCCGCGGCGCACGTAGGACCGCGCCTCCGCTTCCGTCGCCTCGCCGGGAAGGCCGATCGGTGTGGGCCAGTCGCAGGAGTAGAGCCCTGGCAGGCCGGGTCCACCGATCGCCGGGACGATCCTCGCACCGCTCGCTCCCTGGTCGACCATCTGCAGGCCGAGGACCGCGGCGCCCGACGCCTGCGCTTCGCGGTGTCGATCGACCCGCGCCACCAAAGCGTCTCTGACTATTGACTCCGCGCTCGTTCGGTGTCGCTCGAGCTGATCCGGAGAATCAAGTGCCGGCGGATCCCAGTGCACCGCTCCACGCGCGAGGCGCCAGAGCAGGTAGCCGCGTGCGCGCGTCGTCAGCAGTCGCCCGGAGACGCCCGAGCGCGCGAGCAGCTGCGGTCCATGCGAGAGGAGACGCTGCATCTCTCTCACGGGATCCGGCGATCCAGCGCGCGGCGGCCGCCCACGCCGTGGCGTGGATTTATTGTGGGCATCCACTCCTGGTCTGCCAGCCAGCCTGTCGGTCATGAAATCGACCGACAGCATGGCGGAAGGGCCCGACGGGATCTCGCGGGTCGAGCGTGCGCGCCGGCGCCGTGGCTGGACGGCGACCGAGCTCGCTAGGCGGGCCGGGACGTCCGCGACCGTAATCTCCCGCGTCGAAGCCGGCCAGCGACCAGGCGCCTCCCTACGGGAGCGGATCAGCGAGGCGCTAGGGCTTCCCGAGTCCGAGCTCTTCGCGACGGCTGCCGAGATCGCAGACGCTGCAGCCTCCGAGGTTCTCGAGCTCTGGCGCGAGGTGACCGAGGCGCTCGGCGAGGACTTCTACCGAGGCAAGGGCTACGCGCTGGAATTCATCCACAGTCCCGAAGGTCGCCCCGGCGTCCGCGTCGGCCCACTGACGTTCATCCGGGTCGCCGGACTACCCGTGGCGGGCCGCAGCGTCGGCGGCCGCGCAGAATGGGCAGCGCTAGCCGGCGCCACAAGTGTCGACGAGCTCCGCTGGCGTCCCGCCGGGCCGGCGGGGCCACCGGGGCTCAACTGATGAGTTCGAGCGCCGACCTCGCCAGGCTCAGTGAGCTGACGCTCCGCCTCTCGCAATCAGGCGGCTACGCAGATGAGGCGTTGCCTGTCGCGGAGGAGCTCGTCAGAGCGTGCAAAGCGCAGCTAGGGAGCAAGGGTGAGGGCGACTACGCACCGTACGCCGGCCGCCTACTTGACGTAGAAGCCATGCTCGCCGCCCCGGACGAACCTCTTGAGTGGCGCTGTCAGGAGATCGCCGCCGATGGCTACCTCACCGTTCTCGCTGGCCGCGGCGGCGAGGGCAAGTCCTGGCTCGCCCTCGCCCTGGCCTGCGGAGTAGCTCGAGGCCAGGCAGTGGCGGGCATCGACTGTGCGGCGGGGCGCGCGTTGATTTTCGACGCGGAGAACGGCGCCAAGCTCATCGCTCGTCGGTTTCGCGCCGGTGGCGTAACACCCGACCTCTCGGTCCAGCCCGTCGACGCTGGAGGGCTTCGCCTGCGCCGCGACCTCGAGTGGTTTCAGGCGGTCATCGAGGCTGAGCGGGCTGACCTCGTCGTTTTCGACTCCCTCCGCGTCCTGAGCTCGGGCGTGAAGGAATCGGACTCCGACGAGATGGAGCCGCTCGTGACCGCGCTCAAGGAGGTGGCTCGGGAGACGGGCGCGGCGGTCGTCCTGATCCACCACCGCGGCAAGTCGGAGCTCAGCGAGTTTCGAGGCTCGAGCGTCATTCTCGACCAGGCCGACCTCCTCTTCACACTCGGTCGCGTCTCCGGCGATCCAGAGGGCCGACACCGCCGGAGGATCACCGCGATCAAGTGCCGGATCGAGGAGGAACCAGCGCCGCGATGGGTGACGATCGCTCCGGACCGCTCACGCGGGCTCGTGACGATCGACGAAGCCGACGCCTATGACTCGGAAGGCGCCGACCGACCTCGGGACGCTCTGCGAGACGACGTGCTGGGTGTGCTCGCTAGCGAGCCGAAGCCAGGCGCTCGCATTGCGACGCTGCTCGGACGCAGCAAGACGGACGGAACCATCCGGCGGGTCTTGAGCGACCTGCAGGCAGATGGCCTGGCCGAAAAGCGCGCGGACGGGTGGTCGTTGCCAGTGCGTGCGCCCCTAGGGAGTGGCGTGGCTGGCAACCCCTCCGAGAACGGCTCTGGCACGGCGGAAACTCCGTTGCCACCGGCATCTGGAGACGGCAACCTATGAACCAGATTCAGGCCCTAGACGCCCGGCGCCACAAGCGCGAATGCGCCGACGCGCGCATGGCCGCGGCAACGCGAAGGCTCGAGTTCGCCTTTCGGCGGCTGAATCGACTCGCCTCTCGGCTGCCGGCCGATCACCTACCCAACCTCTCCGGACCTCGCTGGACCGAGCTCGAAACGAAGATCGACCTGGCCTTCGCCGCGGAGGATCTCGACGCCGCCCTAGGGGCGATCGACGTATGGCGGGCCCACGCCGAGGAGGCGCTGAGGCGATGAGCGCCAACGGCGAAGAGGGCTTGGCGCGGGCGTTGGCCTACGAGCTCCTCGAAGCTGGTCTCGGCGACCGTATTGCCGAGGCGCTGAGGTCGACCTCCGGCGACCAGCTCGTCGACGCGGCGACCCTCGCCAGGAGGCTCGGGGTCTCCCGCGACTTCATCTACCGGCACGCCGACGAGCTCGGTGCGCTTCACCTCCCGAGTCAGGGCGACTCGGGGCGGCCTCGCCTCCGTTTCGAGCCAGACACGGCCGCCGCTGCTCTGCGCCGCGTCCAGGGACCAGCCGGCGATGCGTCCCGCTCGACGCCCGCCAGGACACGTCGAAGCCCGTACCCCGTCCCGCTACTCGAGATTAAGGAGAAGCCATGAGCCCAGTGCCGACCCGAGAGGCGAAGGCCAAGGCGCACGATGCGCTGAGGATGAGAGTGGATGGCAAGCGATGGCAGGAGATCGCCGACGAGGTCGGATACGCGAGCGCCGGCGCCGCCTACAACGCTGTCCATCGACTACTGGACGTCGACTACTGGCGTCGACGCGCCGCCGAGCAGGACGCCGAGAACGAACAGGCTCGCACCGCGCGTCGGAAGCGGTCGCGCTCGTGAGCGGGCGTGGGGGCGCGAGTCGGGCGGCCGGGCTTAGGGGTTGCAACGGCACCGCCACGGCCTCTAGGATCGCGCCGAACCAAAACGCCCCCGCAGGTGCTGTAACACCCCGGGGGCCGGCGTCGGAGCTGTCACTCCGGACGCGACCCGCAGGCTACCTGCGTGCCTCGTCAGAGCGGCTCTCCGTCAGAGAGGAGTCGCGATGCGACTAGTTGAAGCCGAGGCGGCGCCCGAGGAGCGAGCGCATGACGACCTCGACGAGCTCCTGCGGGAGGCGATGGTCGCTTGCCGGAAGGCCGAAGACGCGATCTACGAGGCGCGCGACCGGGACCTGCGCAGGGTCGAGCGGTGTCTCGGATCAATGGCCCGGTTGGTCGAAACGCACCTCGGGATGCGCCGACGCGAGAGGGGAGTCGTCTGATGGCCGCTGAGACTGTCACGGTCAGGGTTCCGGCTGAGCACCGGGCCTACGTGCGCGACCGCGTCGAGACGCTCCTCACGGGGCCGGCGGAGAAGCTCACCCACTTCATCGGGCCGACCCCGAAGAAGGAGATGCGCGAGGCGATGATCGACGTCGCGCACGCGAAGGATGCGCTCGACCAGCTCGGCTGGGACGGCGAGGAGGGTGACGTGGACCTTTCGGTTCCGAGCGCCTACTGGGCCGAGCTCCACGCCGAGATCCGCGAGTGGACGCTCGAAGACGAGCCCGGAGACGACGACGCAGCCGCCGGCCATCGCGCGATCGCCGATCGCCTCGACTGGCTCGGCTCGGTCACGCCCGAGCAGACGGTCGCCGCCTGATGGCGCGTCCTGCCACGGGCGAGGTTGTGGTACGCCAAGCGAAGCGCGGACGAGTGTTCGCGCTTCGCTTCCGTGCCTATGGCCGGCGCCGCTACGTGACACTGGGATCGAGCGCAGACGGTTGGGATCGGACCCGAGCCGAGGCTGAGCTGCGTCACCTCCTGGCGGACGTGGAACGAGGCATCTGGCAGCCGCGATCCGCGCTGCAGCCCGCCGAGCCAGAGACTGCGCCGACCTTCCATCGCTTCGCTAGTGAGTGGATGGCAGCTCGACGCCCCGAGCTTGCCCCGCTCACCATCGCCTCCTACGAGTGGGCGCTCACGCAGCACTTGCTCCCGTTCTTCGCTGAGCATCGCCTGGACTCGATCACCGCGCGAGAGGTGGACCGCTACAAGACGGCGAAGCTTGCCGAGGGTGTCCTCTCCCCCGGCTCGATCAACCAGACGCTGACTCGTCTGTCGAGCGTTCTCGAGGTCGCGGTCGAGTACGGACTAATCCCATCGAACCCAGCGACCGGACGCCGTCGACGCCTTAGGGCATCCCCTCCTTCGCGGCCCCACGTCGAACCCGAGCAGCTCCCGGCGTTGCTCGACGCGGCACAGGCCTTGCGCACCGCCGGCGGCCGCGCCAGTGACTACCGGCAGATTGCGGGCCCGCTCTTGGCTCTGCTCGCTGGAGCCGGGCTGCGCATTGGCGAGGCTCTCGACCTGCGCTGGCTCGATGTGCGCCTCGCGGCGCTCAGTATCCGCGTTCGCGATTCGAAGACCGCGGCGGGTCGACGCGACGTCGATCTGACCCCGGCCCTGGTCGACGAGCTCACAACGCTCCGGGCCCACAAGTCGGGATCCGGACCCGACGACCGGATCTTCGGCGCGCTCGATCGCCACCGAGTCCGTGAGCGGATCCTCAAACCGAGCGTCACGGCGGCTGACGTTGAGCTCGAGCGACGCGGGCAAGAGCCGATCGGCTCGACGACCCTCCACGGCCTGCGCCGAACCTACGCGAGTCTTCGCTTCGCTCTCGGCGACGACCCCGTCTACGTCGCCGAGCAGCTCGGGCACACCGAGCCCGCGTTCTCGATGCGCGTCTACGCGAAGGCCGCGAAGCGTCGCGAGAGACTCCGCGGATCGACTCTCGAGAGCTTCGACAGAGCCCTCGAATGGGCACGAATGGGCACTGGCGAACACGCTGCGAACGGGCTCTCGGCGACGCTGACGCTCGAGGAGAGCCTCGAAGCCGCTCTAGAGAGCGACGACGGGAGACGCGCCCGGCAGGATTCGAACCTGCGACCTCATGCTCCGGAGGCATGCGCTCTATCCAGCTGAGCTACGGGCGCCTGACGGGGCGGGAGTCTATGGCGCTCGGGTGCGCTCTAGGGTCTCGCGGCCATGACCGATCCGAGCAGCCTCTTCGACGTATCCGGCAAGTCCGTCCTCGTGACCGGGGGCTCGCGAGGTATCGGGTTGATGATCGCCCGGGGGTTCCTCGAGGCCGGCGCGCGGGTCGTGATCTCCTCTCGGAAGGCCGAACAGCTCGAGTCCGCGCGCGCGGATCTGGCGGCCCTCGGCGACGTCCACGCCGTCCCGGCCGACATGACCGACCCGGCCGGGATCGACGCGCTGGCCACGGCGACTCGGGAGCGCTTCGATGGGAGCCTCGACGTACTCGTCAACAACGCCGGCGCCTCGTGGGGAGCGCCGCTCGACGAGTTCCCCGAGTCCGGCTGGGACAAGGTCATGGACACGAACGCCAAGGGGATCTTCGGCCTCACCACCGCGCTCCTGCCGGAGCTCCGTGCCGCCGCCGACCCGGCCGATCCGGCCCGGGTCATCAACATCGGCTCGGTCGACGGGATCCGCGTGCCCTCGCTCGAGAACTACTCATACTCGGCCTCGAAGGCCGCCGTCCACATGCTCACGCGGCACCTCGCTAAGCGGCTCGCTGCCGAGCGTGTGACCGTCAACGCGATCGCGCCCGGGCCGTTCGAGAGCAAGATGACCGCGTTCATGCTCGGCGAGCCCGAGGCCCGCAGCGCGGTCGAGTCGACGATCCCGCTCGGCCGGATCGGCGCACCCGACGACATCGCCGGCCTCGCGATCTTCCTCGCCTCGCGCGCCGGCGCCTACCTGACCGCGACGGTCATCCCACTCGACGGCGGCTACTCGGGCGCGGGCTGATCCGGGCCACCGAATCGTCACGCAAACTCCCCGTTTAGCGCGAGAAGGCGTCCGCGGTCGGGGCTAGTGTGTCCGCTGATGATGAGTTCATCCCAGCTACGCGAGGAAGAGCACTTCCGTCTGGTCGAGAAGGGTCTCCTATTCGTCGATGACGCGGCTCGCCAGCTCGGTCGGATCGCTGGCGAGCTTCAGGCCGAAGGCGCCGACCCTGCGCTCGTGGCGGGGCTGACCGAGGCAGCCGAGAATGTCCGCGCTGAGCATCGTCGGCTGATGAAGTCGGTCTACTTCCGCGCCCCGTCCGCTGATCAGCAGGATCTGCTGACCGGCGCCCAGGACCGACTCGCCTCCTAATCTCGGCGCATGGCGTTGAGCGGCGAGGAGATTCGCGCCGCCTTGACCAAGTTCGTTGCCCGTTGGAGCGTGCGCGAGGGTAACGAGCGCAAAGAGGCTCAGACCTTTCTCAACGAGCTGTTCGAATGCTTCGGCACACGCCTCACCGACGTTGCGGATTTCGAGCGGTACCAGCCGGGTCGGGGATTCGCCGATCTACTTTGGGATCGGGTGTGCGTGATAGAGATGAAGTCGGCCACCGAGAGTCGCCGTTTATCACAGCATCGCCGTCAGGCTTTCGACTACTGGGAATTGGCCGCCGACAGGGCGCGCAACCTCCCTTCGCCGCCTTATGTCGTTCTCTGCTCGTTCAAGCGATTCGAGATATGGGAGCCCGGACGATTCCCGCGCGAGCCGCGCGCAACCTTCGACCTCGACGAGCTCCCAGACCGCTTCACCTCGCTCCTCTTCCTCGCGGGCGACGAACCGGTTTTCGCCGCGCGTCAAGAAGCGGTCACGATCGACGCTGCAGCTCGACTTGGCCGGCTGTTCGCTGCCCTGGACGAGCGCCGCGAAGGAGACCCGGACGAACGTCGCCGCTTCGTTCTGCAATGCGTCTGGTGCATGTTCGCCGAGGATCTCGGCCAGATCCCAGCCTACGGGTTCACTCGGATCGTCGACGATCTACTCGCCCACCCGCAGCGCTCGAGCGCTGATGACCTCGGGCGTCTCTTCGAGGTCCTCAACGACCCCGCGCGTGAGCGGCCCCGCGGCGGCGTATATGCCGGTGTGCCCTACGTAAACGGCTCGCTATTTGGCCGTCCCATGCGGCTCGACCTCGGTCCCGAGGAACTCACCCTGCTGCGCGAGGCGGCAGCGTCCAATTGGCGCGAGGTCCAGCCTTCAATCTTCGGCTCGCTGCTCCAAGACGTCTTCGGCCGTGAGAAGCAGTGGCAGCTCGGCGCTCACTACACCCACGAGGCGGAGATTCAGAAAGTCGTCGATCCGACCATCGTCCGCCCATGGCGCGAGCGCATCGACAACATCACGACGTTCCGTGATGTCTCCCGGGCGCAGGCCGATCTCATGCGATACGTGGTTCTTGATCCCGCGTGCGGGTCAGGCAACTTCCTCTACGTCGCATATCGCGAGCTCCGTCGTATCGAGGCCGAGCTAGGGAAGCTCGCAGAGCGCCTCGCAACGGAGGAGGGCCGCGGCGGCCAGACAGGGATGAGCGGATTCTTCCCGCTCCAGAACATGCGCGGCATCGAGATCGAGCAGTTCGCCGTCGACCTCGCTCGGGTGACCCTTTGGATGGGGCATCGGCTAGCCGTAGAAGAGCTCGACCTGAGCGAGCGCACTCTCCCGCTCGCGGATCTTTCAGGCGTCCGGCGGGCGGACGCTCTCCAGGTGGAATGGCCGCAGGCGGACGCGATCATCGGGAATCCGCCGTATCACGGGTCGCAGAACCTGCGGCGGATCTTGGATGACGACTACGTCGAGTTCCTGCGCCGTCGATTCGACATTGGCCTGAAGGACCTGTGCGTCTATTGGTTTCGCCGCGCCGCTGACGCGATGCGACCCGGTGACCACGCTGGTCTCGTCGGAACGAACTCCGTCAGTCAGAACCGAGCCCGCGGTGCAAGTCTCAACTACGTGGTCGAGAAGGGCGGTGTCATCACGAGTGCCGTCTCTCGCCAGAAGTGGCCCGGCGAGGCTGTGGTGAACGTGAGCATCGTGAACTGGAACCAGAAGCCGGATCCGATCCCGACCGAGTTCGAGCTCGACGGAGAGCCCGTGGCGGGTATCAATACGCGACTCGAAGAGTCGTTGATCCCTGTTGAGGAGTACGGGCCTCTCGCGGCGAATCGAGGTCGATCCTTCCAGGGTCCGATCCCGGCGGGTGACTTTTATCTCGACCGGGCGGAGGCTGAGCGGCTGCTCTCGAGCCCCGACGCTGACTACGGCGCTGTTGTGCGCCCCTACCTGATCGGTGACGACATCACCGAGGATCCCCAGCAGAAGCCCCGGCGTCATGTCATCGACCTCGGTGCGCGAGCGCTCGAAGAGGCCGCGCGGTATCCGGCGGCGTTGGAAGTCGTTCGTCAGAAGGTCAAGCCAGCAAGGGACGTGAATCGTGATCGTGGCTTTCGCGAGAACTGGTGGCGTTTTGGTCGGCCACGAGGCGCGATGCGGGATGCAATCGATGACCTGGACCGGTTCATCGCAGGGAATGCTCAGGGCAAGCGGTTCCTGTTCTCGTGGCAGTCCGCCGAGGTATGCCCGAGCAACCTCACCAATGTCTTCGCCTTCGACGACGACTACTCGATGGGGGTGTTGACCTCGTCAACCCACATGGCCTGGGCCCTATCTGAGTCGTCGACGCTACGAGTCGACCTGAGGTACACACCGACGTCCTGCTTCGAGCCGTTTCCCTGGCCGCAACCTTCGAACGACCTTCGACGCCGAATCGCCGAGGCCTCCGCCGAGTTGATTACCCGTCGTCAGGCGATCTGCATGGAGCGCGATTTCGGCCTGACAGTCCTGTACAACGAGGTCGACGAGGGTGGGTGGCACGAAGTCAAGCAACTTCACATGGATCTCGACAAGCTAGTTGTTCGAGCCTACGGCTGGCCGCCAGCTGTCGCTGGTGATCCGCTTGAGATCAAGACAAGGCTCGCCGCGTTACACGCCGCGATTCAGACTGAACAACTCGAGTATCGACCGTTCTAACCCCGACCCCCGTCGGGTGGGAAAGGCCCCCAACGGTTCTCGTCCTCAGGGCCCGGCCACACCCTCTCCAGGTCGATAGCGAGGGAGGTTCCACGATCCTGAATGCGGTCCTCGTTCCAGGTCTCTTCCCGCACCAAAGCAGCGTTCAGTTCGAGTTTGCTGTGTTTCTCAAGCTCCGCGCGCTTAGCCTCCCAAGGATCGTTCCCCATTGCAGGGTTGAGGCGATCATTGGTCAGGGTCAGGTTGCCGATTCTATTGACGTGCTGCTCGCGCAGTAGCTCGGCCGCCGGCCTCGCTTCGGAAGTCGTCTCTACAGGCCAGTGCTCTCGCCACTTCTGCGGTATGACGTGCTCAACCTGCAGTCGTGGGTAGTCAAACTCGAGACTCTCGCTTTTCATGGCGTCGCTCTGAAGCAAGCGGTCAATCTCGCCGAGCAGCAATCTAAGCCGCTCTTGGTTCATGCCTCCCGGTCCGTAATACCGACCGAACCGGAAAGACTCGTCCACGTCACTCAGGGCGGGCCATACGTATCCCGCGGGCGACCCGCGCAGGGCGTCAATAACGCCCCGCGCAACGTCCTCGCTCGCCTGAGCCGCCGCAAGGACCTCGACAAACACTGGTCCATACCCACGCGTTTGCATCTTGGCCGCCATTCGACGTATTACGAATGATTCGATCGCGAGGACGGCACGCTCGCGATCAGTAGCGGATATTCGGGCGGGCGTTTCGACAAAGAGCCAGAGCATGACCGGCATCGCCACGGTGATGTTGAGGCTCTGGATCCTCCGGAAGGCGGTCAACTCGGCATCGGAAGGTCCCTCGCGTCGGCCGTTGAGGGCCTCGTAGGCGTCCGCATATCGCCCCAGGGTCTCTAGTGCTTCGAATGGCGCGATCCCTGACTCGTCGAGCCAGCGCCGGAACTCGCCGTAGAGCCGTCCGACATTGATCGTGCGTCCCGTCTGCGCGATGAGCCAGTCGCCCAAGAGCCAATCTTGTCGGGCCCTTTGTGCGTGTCCCGTGCCCTCGAGTTGCAGCCACCAGACTGACTCATCATCGAACCGTCGCCATACGCCTTCATAGAGTTCCTCGGGGTTATGGCCAAGCGCTTGGGCCCGAAGGAACAGAAGGTTCTTGACAAGATCGGTGGCCGACAAGGGTGTGTTCCGCGCATTCAAGGCCTCGAAGATGACCTGAGCGTCATCCGCGTCCTCAAGGTCGATCACGACCAGCTTCACGAGACCCAACAGGGTCGCGACCAAGAGATTTGCACGTGATTCGATCGGGTCGTCCGGTCCGAACGGATCGAATGGAATCTCCCCGTCGGCTAGGAAATCGGCGGCGGTTGAGGCGAAGAACTCTCTGCCCGCGGCGAACAGTGAGTCGTCGGCTGGCGGTGCGACCGGGTTCATCGCCGCCTCGAACAGTGGGCGCTCTGAAACGCGCGGAGAAACCTTAGAAAGCTGTGAGGGTGAAACGACCTCGTCGTCGTTCTGAGTGACCTTCCGCAAGCGCGCACGGAGTTTGGTGTTGCTGCCAAGCTCCTCGATCGCGTCAAGCACTCCGCGAAGCAACAACTGAAGCGTCGTGAGCCTTTGCTGCCCGTCGACTACCAGTCGACTGTCTACGTCGCCCGTCATCACTGGCTGGTCCTCGATTACTAAGGCGCCGAGAAAGTGAGGCGCCGCTGACTGGTCCGCGGTCGCCGCGTCCTGACCGTGGGCGTTGGCTTCCTTCCTAGCCTCAGCGAGCCTGATAGCCGTGGCCTCGATGTCGTCCCAGAGAGGCTCCCATTGCTTCTCACGGACCCACACATAGGGCCGCTGGTAGACCGGGACTACGAACTGCCGTTCTCCCTGAAAGACCGTCTGCAGGGTACGAGTATCCGCCTTCATGCGCCGCCCATCATTACTGCTCGGCCAGCAGCCGCGCCTCACTGGCTCCTTTTTGAGCGGTAGAGATGCCTCGGCCCTAGCCTTCGAGAGCAAGATGACCGCGTTCATGCTCGGTGAGCCCGAGGCCCGCAGCGCGGTTGAGTCGACGATCCCTCTCGCGCGGATCGGCGAGCCCGATGACATCGCCGGCCTCGCGATCTTCCTCGCCTCGCGCGCCGGCGCCTACCTGACCGCGACGGTCATCCCACTCGACGGCGGCTACTCGGGCGCGGGCTGATCCGGGCTCGCGGCGGCTCGGTCCCTGCGGCGGCGGTCCGCGCCTTCGACTCGGAGCCTCGCGCTGAGCCGGTAGGGCTTCTGGCCCTCGTAGCGCGCGATGACCTCCACCCGGGCCCGGAAATCGGGATCGCGGCGCACGAAGCGCCGCCCGCCGGCATCGAGCCGCAGTCGCAGCTGCTCGCGATCGGCGCCGACGACGCTCGTCAGCACCTTCGAGATGGTTCTCTGCTTCGGCTTGCCGCGCTCCTGCGGGATGATCGCGACCAGGCGCGCCCGGATCGTCGCCTCGGCCTCCGCCCTGATTCCGAAGCGCAGGCCGTCCGAGCGCAGGCGCGAGGCCCGCAGGGTCTCGGGCACGAACAGCGCCGGCTCGCCGTAGGGGTCGGGCGAGCCGGGGTCGGGCCGCTCGAACTCACTCGGGTCGTAGTCGATGATCGTCGGGTTGATCAGCGGCGTCCATTCGACCGTGAGCTTCGGCTCCGGGTAGACCGTCTCCGAATCCGGTGCCGGAAGCCCGATCCGCTCGCCGCGATCCCACGCGACCGTCAGCTCGCCGCTCATCGGGCCAGCGCCTCAGCCGAGATCAGCGGGTCCTGAGACAGCGCCGGGTCCTCCTCGGCCAGCGCCTGCGCGCGCTGAGGGGAGAGCCTTCGCGCGCCGTCCTTCGGCTCCGGATCAGGTGCGAGCGCCCGGTGATACTCGGGGTAGCGCTTCTGGTAGTCGATCATCGCCTGGACGAGGCTCGGCTCGCTGAACCGCGGGCCCTTGAACTGCGCCGAGATCGGCAGGCCCTTCGAGTCGAAGCCGATCGGGAAGCTCACCATCGGGAAGCTGAGGTTGTTGGCGAGCTGGTTGTTGCGCCGCGACGGATAGCTCTGCGTCGACTTCAGCGCGGGGCCGTCGCCGAGCGTCAGGACGACCATGAAGTCGACCCGGCGTCGTCGAACGCCTGCTTGTAGTTGGCGGCGAACTTGCGCCGCCGTCGCTCGCCCTCCTCACGGGCGAAGACGCTGACATCGGCCTGGATCTGGATCGCCGCCTCCCAGGTCTTCGTTCCGGTTCCGCTGGCCGACGTGCTCCCCGGCTGGCGGCCGTACTGGGCCAGCAGCAGCGACTCCTGCTCGTCCGAGCGGGTCTGCGCGAAGTCGCGGATCGCCTCGGTGTAGTGAATGTCGTAGCGATTCGAGTTGACGACCGCCGCCTGCGGGGTGACCGGGTAGTTGTCGATCGTCTGCAGGACGGTCGGGTCGGTGTAGTACGGGTTCGACTCCTCGGAGTAGTCGAGGTAATCGACGCCGTTGAACTCGACGACCGTCGCGCCCATCCCCTCGAGCTCGCCGATCAGGCGCTCGAACGCCGCGGCGCTGTCGGGACCGTAGAGCGACTGCGGATCGACGCCGCGCTGGACGCCGGCGGGCGTGGTCAGCCAGTCGGTCTTGTTGATCCCGATCGTGATCCCGGCCAGCGGACTCGATCCACTGCGCGGCTTGAGCGAGAACGGACCGAAACCGGGCGGAACGGCCAGCGTCAGCGGGTCTCCGAACGGATCCTCGCCGAGGATCGCGTTGTAGAAGAGCGCGCAGTCACGCGCGGAGCGCCCGATCGGGCCGATCGTGTCGAGGCCCGGGGACAGCGGCATGACGCCGGAGGTCGAGGCGAGGCCGAGCGACGGCTTGATCGCGCTCGCGCCGTTGCAGGCGGCCGGGAAGATGATCGACCCGCCGGTCTCCTCCCCCATCGCGATCGAGCACATCCGCGCGATCGGAGCCACCCCGGAGCCCCGGCTCGATCCACCGGGTACGTAGTCGAGGTCCCAGGCGTTCGACGAGAAGGTCCCGGCGATCGTCCCAGAGAACGCCGAGGCGATCGTGATCCCGAGCGGGACCGCGCCCTGCGCCCGGAGCTTCGCGACGGCGAAGGAGTCATCGAGCGCGACGTTGCCCTCGTAGGCGACCGTGCCGTTCAGCTGGCGGAATCCTCGCGTCGCCACGGAGTCCTTGAGACCCATCGGTATGCCGCAAAGAAGCGGCGCCGCCTCGCCCGTGCGCCGGGCCTTTCGCAGCCGCCTGTCGGCCGCTCTGGCGGCGGCGAGGGCGCCTTCCTCGTCGATCCGCACGAACGCGTTGTAGAGACCGTTGTCGCCGTAGGTCTCGAACGGCCCGTTGACCTCCGCGATCCGATCGAGGTAGTCCTGGGTGAGCTCGACCGACGTCAGCTCGCCTGCCTGAAGCAGGACGGCCTGCTGGATCAGCAGCATCTCGATCGGCTCGAGGTTCTCGCCGCGGACCTCGGCGACGCTCGGCAGCTCCGAGGCGCTCGTGGAGCGACGGCGGCGGCGTGCGGCCGCCGGTGCGGCCAGGGCGCCGGCGCCCACGCCGGTCACGCCCAAGGCGCCCGCCGCAGCGGCCACCGCCCCCGATCGCGTGACGAACGATCGCCGGGTCAGGTCGTCGGGTCGGATCGCCGCGTCTTGCGGGTTAACGCGTTCGGACGATGCGTCGGGCGCGGTCGCGTTCTCGCTCAAGAGGTCCTTCGGTAGGGGGTCTGCGAACGGAGCCCGCAAGCTAGGCCGACCCCGTGCGGCTACGAATGGACTGTCGAACAGACTCCGGATCCACTCGCTGGACCGTCGATACAAAGGCTCTTCGAGAGCGGTCGGCGCCCGAGCGCCCCGGGGTCGCTCAGAAGAGCTCGATCTCTTCGCGGCTGACGCTGAAGCCGCTCGGCGCGGTCCCGTCGCCGATGTATCCGCAGGTGAGCAGTCCGTTCTCGTACTCGCAGACGTAGCCGAGCTCGTTGATCGATTCGCCATCGGCGAGCCGGGTCGCCCCCGGGTCGACGACGGTGTCGGAGACGCAGAGGAACTCCGAGCCGCGCTGGGACACGCCGACCGAGTCGCCCCAGTCGAAGTCGCAGTCCGGCGGCTTCGGGTCCGCCTTCCAATCGTGCTCGGGGACGTCGCAGCGGAGCTCGTTCTCGCCCATCGAGCACGAGACGTCTCCGTCCTCGGTCTGAAAGGTCACGAGACCTGAGCCGGCGCCCGGCACCGAGATCGTGTCGAGCGGGTCCCCGTCGGTCAGCGCCGCCCGGCCGCCGGCCGACGCGCTCGCACCGAGCCCGCCGGTGGCCCCTGTCGATCCGGTGGGTCCCGTCGCGCCCTCTGTCGCCGAGGTCGACGTGGACGTGGAGGGCAGCGGCTCGTCGTCGCCACACGCGGAGAGGACGAGCGCCAGGATCAGCGTGATCGCGGCGCCGAGCGCCCGCATCGTGGACTTCATCCGGGTGAACCTAGACCCGCCCGAACAGCTCCGCAACGGGACGCCTGGCGGGTCTCACCAGTTGCGCATCGAGGCGTTGAAGATGTGTGCGAGGTCGTCGGCGGAGGGGTCGCGGGGTGCGATGTTGAGGAGTCGCTGCTGCTTGAGCGCGCCGTCGACGAGTTCCGGCACATCGTCCTCGGAGTAGCCGAGCTCGGCGACGCCGCTCGGCGCGCCGACGTCTCGCATCAGCGCGAGCAGGATCTCGGGGAGCGTGTCGGGTCCCGGGTCCGGGATCGCCTCGCCCGCGAGCAGCTCCGCGACCTCGTGGTGGCGCTCCGGCGCCGCCTCGTAGGTGAAGCGGAAAGCCGCCGGCGAGGTGACGATGACCGACCAGCCGTGCGGGACGAAGCCGTGGTCGGTTGGGTAGCCCGCCGGCCGGAACTCGTGCTTCAGCCCGGCGATCGGATACGCGCAGGCGTGCGGGATGTGGACGCCCGCCGACCCGAACCCGACGCCGGCCATCGTCGCCGCGAGCATCATCCGCCCACGCGCCTCGATGTCCTCGGCGTCGGCCACCGCGCGGCGCAGGTAGCGCCCGCCGAACTCGAGCGCTTTCGCCGACCAGACGTCGGCGACGGGGTTCGCGCCCTGGTAGGGCGGCCGATCGTCCGGTGACTCCGGGGCTGGGCGCGAGTCGAAGGGCTTCGAGATGTAGCTCTCGGCGGCGTGGCAGACGACGTCGAGGCCAGTCGAGGAGGTCACCTCCGCGGCGACCGTCCGCGTCAGATCGGGATCGACGATCCCCTGGGTCGGGCGCATGTAGCGGTGCGAGATGCCCGACTTGACCCGCAGATCGGGGAGATCGAGGATCGCGACCGTCGTCGCCTCGCTTCCGGTTCCGGCCGTGGTCGGGATCGCGAGGTGCGGACCGAGCGGCGCGGACGGCTTCCGCCCCTCGCCGACCGGCGGGTTGACGAACTCGATCAGCGAAGCGGGGTCGACCGCTTCGGAGTTGACGAGATTGGCGACCTTCGCCGTGTCGATCGACGAGCCGCCGCCGACCGAGACGATGCCGTCGACCCCCGCCTCGCGGACCGCCTCGCACGCCTCGACGAGCGAGTCGATCGTCGGCTCGACCCTCGAGCGGTCGTAGACCTCGACCTCGATGCCCTCGGCCTCGATCACCTCGCGGACGCGATCGGCGTGACCGGCCTCGCGAACGCCGGGGTCCGTGACGAGCATCGCGCGTGACACCCCGAGACGCCGCAGCTCCCACCCGGCCTCCGCCGAGGCCCCCGGCCCGTACTTGATCGGGGTCGCCTCGAGGGTGAAGACCGACTCGTTGCCCGCCGCGCTCTGGGTCATGGCGGCCAAGCTACCCGCTGCGCGGCGTTCGCGGGCGGCGCAGCGCGAACGCCGTCAGGGCGAGGACTGCCGACAGCGCCGAGCCGATCAGGATCGCCGCCTTGGCCTCCGCGAGCTCCTCGCCTGTCAGCGCGAGATCGGCGATGAAGATCGCGACCGTGAACCCGATCCCGGCGATCAGCCCGAGCGGCGCGAAGGCTCCAACCGTGATCCCCGGCGGCATCGAGCCGCCGAACCCGCGAACGGCGAGTCCGCTGGCCAGGAGCAGCCCGAGCGGCTTGCCGAGCAGGAGTCCCGCGACGATCCCGAGGCCGATCGGCTGCGTGAACACGCCCGAGAGCACTTCGCCGCTCAGCGGAATGCCGGCGTTGGCGAGGGCGAACAGGGGCAGGATCAGGTAGGCGCTCCACGGGTGCAGCTTGTGCTCCATCCGCGTCAGCGGCGCCGCCGCCTCGCGCGCAAGGCGAGCGGTGCTGATCATGGTCCCCTCCTCGATCTCCTTGTCGTCGGTCTGGAGCACCCGCCGGAGGTCGTGGGTGATCGCCTCGGCCGTCACGTCGGGGTCGTGGAAGGGGCGCGCCGGCGTCAGCAGGCCGATGATCACCCCGGCGATCGTCGCGTGGACGCCGGACTCGTGCATCGTGATCCACAGGAGCCCCGCGAGCGCGACGTATGCCGAGATCATCCGCACCCCGGCCCGATTGAATGCCCATACCAGCGCGGCCGCTCCCAGCGCTCCGCCGAGCCAGACCAGCGACAGATCGCTCGTATAGAAGATCGCGATGACGACGATCGTCCCGATGTCGTCGGCGATCGCGACCGTCAGTAGGAACGCGCGTAGGCCGCTCGGTGCCATGCGGCCGATCGCGGCCAGGACAGCCAGCGCGAACGCGACGTCCGTGGCGATCGGGATCGCCCAGCCGCTCGGCTCCCCGCCCGAGCCCGAGTTGATCAGCAGGAAGAGGCCCGCCGGGACGACCATCCCGCCGATCGCGGCGGCGATCGGCACGGCCGCGACGCGCCTGTCGGCGAGGTCTCCGAACAGGAACTCGCGCTTGACCTCGAGCGCGATCAGGAAGAAGAAGACCGCCATCAGCAGGTCGCTGATCCAATGACGCAGCGACTCGTCGATCTCGAGCGAGCCGATCCCGATCGCCAGGTGTTGGCTCCAGGCGTCCTCGTAGCCCCCCGGCGAGAGATTCGCCCAGACCAGCGCGGCGATCGCGCCGAGCAGGAGGACCGCGCCGCTGCCAGTCTCGACGGACAGGAAGCGCTCGAGCGGCCTGCCGAGCCGGCGCGGCACCGGCCGCTGCGAGCGAAGCCAGGGCCGCGGAAAGGGCTCGGGAGCGCGGACCGCGGAGCGCTCCGAATAGGGGTCGAGCTCGTCGCCGGCCATCCGGTGCCGAGGCTATCCGCGCCCGCGCCTCAGGACGGGCGCACGGAGGGGTTGGCCCGGTACCAGTCGATCGCCTGCGCGAGGCCCTCGCGCAACCCGACCCGTGCCCGCCACCCGGTCAGCTCTGAGAGCTTCGAAGCGTCGACCCACTGCGAGCCGATCTCGCCGTCAGGGTTTCCCACGCCGCGGATGTCGGGCTCGACGCCGGTCCCGGCGAGCTCGGTGATCAGCGTGACCACCTCGCCGACCGCGTGGGGTTGCCCGCCGCCCGCGTTGAACGCCTCCCCCACCCCCTCGCCATCCGCCAGCGCCGCGTCGATCGCGAGGTAGGCGGCGACCGCGTCGAAGACGTGGAGGAGGTCGCGACGCGGTGAGCCGTCCGAGCGCAGGACGGGCGCCCGGCCGTCGAGGGCGGCGGCGATCGCCTCGGGGACGAGCCGCGACCAGTTCGTGTCGGCGCCCCCGTAGAGGTTCGCGAATCGGGTCACGGCGACGGACAGGCCGAACGCCGGCGCGTAGCTGCGCGCGATCACGTCCGCGGCTGACTTCGAGGCCTCGTATGGCGCAGCGGGACGCAGCTCCATCGACTCGCGGTAGGGGAGCTCGGGCGCCGGGCCGTAGGCCTTGTCGGACGAGGCCACGACGACCCGATCGACCTCGGCGGCGCGGCACGCCTCGAGAAGCACCCAGGTTCCGCGGACGTTTACGTCGAAGGTCTCGGCCGGATCCTCGGCCGCGGGTCCGACGAGCGTCTGCGCGGCGAGGTGGAAGACGGATTCGGCCCCCTCCGTCGCCTGCGCCACGGTGGAGGCGTCGCGGACATCGCCCTCGATCTGCTCGACCTCCGAGTCGAGGCCGAGGAGCGTCAGCGCCGAGGTCCGCCCCGCCGCGAGCGGCGTGCGATCGAGCGTCCTGACCCGCCGGCCCGCGTCGAGCAGGCCGCGGCAGAGCCACGCGCCCGCGAAGCCGCGCGCGCCGGTGACGAGAGCGCTCACGCGCTCGCCGATCGGCTCGAGGCGGCCGCCGCGTGCCGCTCCCACACCGCCCAGGGGGCCGTTCCGCCCCGCCACAGGTCGCCGAGGACCACGGCGTCCTTGTAGGTGTCCATGCAGTCCCAGAAGCCCGTGTGGCGGTAGGCGTGGAGCTCGCCGCGGGCCGCGAGTCTGCGCAGCGGGTCGCGCTCGAGGACGCTGTCGGCCTCGAGCAGGTCGAGGAACGGCGGCTCGAAGCAGAAGAAGCCGCCGTTGACCCAGTCGTCG
Source organism: Thermoleophilia bacterium SCSIO 60948 (assembly GCA_021496505.1). Lineage (GTDB taxonomy): Bacteria > Actinomycetota > Thermoleophilia > Solirubrobacterales > 70-9 > JACDBR01. The sequence goes on from CP053031.1 coordinate 1,631,403, forward strand.
AGCCGCGGCTTCTCCTCGAAGCTGGTCACGAGCCCGTCCTCGCCGACGTTCGTGATCCCGAACTGCGAGTAGGGACGGACGACGGTCATCGAGCCGTCCCCGCCGTGGCGCGAGTGGAAGCCGAGCAGCGCGGAGAGGTCGATGTCGGCGACCCCGTCGGCGTAGGTCGCGCAGAACGTCCCGCCCTCGGCGCGCAGGCGATCGCCGATCGCCGCGAGGCGTCCGCCCGTCGGCGTGTCGAGGCCCGTATCGATCGCCTCGAGCTCGACCGGCTCGGGCCACTCGGCCGAAGCCGCGAACTCGGCGACCTGATCGCCGAGGTAGCCGGTCAGGAGCAGGAAACGGCGGAAGCCCTGCGCCGCGTAGATCCGCACGACGTGCCAGAGGATCGGCATCGACCCGATCTCGACCAGCGGTTTCGGGATCGCGTGCGTGTGTTCCTGAAGTCGCGTCCCGCGGCCACCGCAGAGGATGGCGACCGGGATATCGGCGACCTCGCGCCTAGGCGCCACCGGCCACGGCGGGAAGGATCGTCACCTCGTCGCCGTCGGAGAGCTCCGTGTCGAGCCCGTCGGCGAAACGGATGTCCTCGCCCGAGACGTAGACGTTGACGAACCGGCGCAGGGTCCCGCCCTCCGTGATCCGGGCCTTGAGGTCCTCGTGCTCGGTGAACACGGCGTCGAGCGCCTCGCCCACCGTCGAGCCCTCGACCTCGAGCTCGCCCGACCCGTCCGTTGCCGCGCGAAGCTGCGCGGGGATCTTCACAGTGACGCTCATCCGGCGCGGGAGCCTACCGCCTCCCGGGGCGCCTCGACTGTCTCCTCGAAGCTGCCCATGTTCGGCTCGATCACGTGCATCTCGAAGCTGTCGCGGGTCGCGTCAAGGGTCTTGAGTCCCTCGCCGGTGATGTATGCCACCACCCGCTCGGAGGGATCGATGTCGCCGCGCTCGGCGAGCTTTCGAAGCGTCGCGATCGTCACGCCGCCGGCGGTCTCGGTGAAGATGCCGGTCGTCTCGGCGAGCAGACGGATCGCGTCGCGGATCTCATCGTCGGAGACCTGGTCGATCCCACCGCCGCTGCGGCGCGCGAGCTCGAGCGCATAGGGCCCGTCGGCCGGATCGCCGATCGCCAGCGACTTGGCGATCGTGTCCGGGCGCTGAGGCTTGCAGACCTCCCAGCCGTTCTCGAACGCGGTCGCGACCGGGCCGCAACCCGCCGCCTGGGCGCCGTTGAACACGGGCAGCTCACCTTCGAGCAGGCCGATGTCCAGCCACTCGCCGAAACCCTTGGCGATCTTCGTGAACAGCGACCCCGAGGCGATCGGCGAGACGACGCGGTCCGGCAGCTCGAAGCCGAGCTGCTCGGCGGTCTCGTAGGCGAGCGTCTTCGAGCCCTCGGCGTAGTAGGGGCGCAGGTTGACGTTCACGAACGCCCACGGCCGCGACTGCGCGAGCTCGGTGCAGAGCCGGTTGACGTCGTCGTAGTTGCCGTCGACGCCGACGAGCTCGGTGCCGTAGACGCCCGTGGCGAGCAGCTTCTGCTCCTCGAGGTTGGACGGCACGAAGACGTAGGAGTCGAGGCCGTTGGCGGCCGCCTGGGCGGCGACGGAGTTGGCCAGGTTCCCGGTCGAGGCGCAGGCCACCGTCTCGAAGCCGAGCTCGATCGCCTTCGCGAGCGCGACCGCGACGACGCGGTCCTTGAACGAGTGGGTCGGGTTGGCGGCGTCGTTCTTGACGTAGAGCTCGCCGATCCCGAGCCGCTCGGCGAGTCGGTCGGCCTTGACGAGCGGCGTGAAGCCGGGCTGCACCGGATCGCGCGGCCGGCCCGTGAACGGAAGGAAGTCCGCGTAGCGCCAGATCGAGTTCGGGCCGGCCTGGATCTTGCGGCGTGTCTCAGCGGCGTCGAGGTGTGAGAAGTCGTATCCGACCTCGAGCGGGCCGAAGCAGTGCTCGCATACGAACAGGGCCTCGCTCGGGTACTCCGTGCGGCACTCACGACATCGGAGAACCTGATTGCTCGTTGCCTTGGCTGTCACTGCTCGTCACCGACCTTCCGTGCCCGCGTCTGGCGCCGGGCGTAAAAAAACCTTCACCCAGTGAGCGAAGGTCCGGTCGGGACTTCACTCACATCTAGCTGGAATTGGCACCATCCCGTCGGAGTCCACTTGGGATCCCTCAGGGGGGTTGCCGGGGTATCAGCGGGCCAGTCCCTCCACCCCTCTTGATGTGGCGTATGTGAAGGGCACGATAGCGAACGCGCCCGAGGGAGTGGCTACCCTGAGGGGCGCGATGCCAACCACGGTCCCAGCCGACGAGAGCGAGAGCCTCGATGCCGAGCCTTCCGAAGCCGAGGCTCAGGCGCCCGCTTCGCGCGGGCGATCGCGGGGGTCCGCAGCAGCCTGAGGGCGAGCGCCAGCCCGCCGTAGAGGTCGTGACGGCCTCGAACGGGCTGCGCTGGGTCAACATCGAGCGGCCGAGCTCGCTCGAGGCGGGCTGGATCGAGGATCAGTTCGAGTTCCACGCCCTCGACATCGAGGACGTGATGAGCCGCAACCAGCGGCCGAAGATCGACGAGTACCCGGACTACCTGTTCATCGTCCTGCACTTCCCGGTCTTCGATCGCCAGGTGGGGCGACTGAACGCCGGCGAGCTCGACATCTTCGTCGGGCCCGACTTCCTCGTCACGATCCCGAACACGCCGCTGCCGCCGGTCGAGTACCTGTTCGAGCGCTGCAAGGCCAAGGAGGAGCTCCGCGACGGCCTCTTCGAGCGCGGGGCGGGCTATCTGCTCTACCGGATCGTCGACGACTCGTTCGACTACTGCTTCCCGATGCTGCGCAAGATGGGCAACAAGCTCGACGCGCTCGAGGACACGATCTTCGAGGGGCGCTCCGAGGAGGTCGTCCGCGACATCTCGAACGTCAAGCAGGAGATCATCAACTTCCGCAAGGTGATCCGCCCGCAGCGCGCCGTCCTGCGCGACCTCGAAAACGTCAAACAACGCTTCCTCGCGCCCGAGGTCGACCTCGAGATCTACTTCGACGACATCGTCGACTCCCACGAGCGGATCTGGGACATGCTCGAGAACTACAAGGAGGTCGTCGAGGCGCTCGAGGACACGAACGAGTCGGTGATCTCCCACCGGGTCAACGACATCCTCCGCGTCCTGACCTCGATCTCGGTCATCGTCCTGCCGCTGACGCTGCTCGCCAGCATCTGGGGCATGAACGTCGGCGTGCCCGGCGAGGGCGACCACACCGCGTTCTACATCGTCGTCGGGGCGATGCTCGCGCTGCTGGTCGGGATGGCGGCGTACTTCCGCCGTCGCGGTTGGCTCTAGCCAGGCTCGCAGCGTCCGCTTAGGATCGCCTGATCGATCGGGCGCTCCACAAGACCGTGTGCGCCGGGCTTCTCGCCGCACTCCTCGCGCTCGGCGCGGGATGCGAGGAGGAATCGGCGCCGGAGCGCGGCGATGTCTCGGCCGACGCGGGGTTCGAGCCGACGAAATTGCCCGCGACTCGGACTCTCGAATGCCGCGAAGCAATGCTCGGTGATGCCGGGCGGGACTGGACTCGTTACGCGACGCGTTCAGGGCCTCTCGCTCTATTCGGCGACGGACGCAACTTCCGGTCGGACATCGTCTTCATCGAGCGGAGAGGCGTTCGCTCGACGAAGCTTCCGGCGCTCGTGAAGGGTGACCGCCGGATCGAGCTCTCCGTCCCTGCGGCCGAGGTCGATCGGATCCGGCTTCACTATGGGCGCCTCGGCGGCGGCGTCGGCTGGGCGTCCGGCTCGCGTCGCGTCGCGCTCCAGCCGTGCCCCGACCGGTTCGCCACGAGCTTCCCAGGTGGAATCGCGATCCGTGGACGCGATCCCGTCGAGCTGCGGATCGAGGTCGAGGGCGAGACCGAGCCGCGATCGATCACGATTGGCCGGGTCTGAGCGCGTCGTTGGCCGGTGCCCTGCCGACCCCGGTCTGACCGCGACCGCGGGAGCCGCGTGGCAGGATGCCGAGGTGTGCCGAGCGAACGCATCCTGGCTCCCTGGCGGCTTGCCTACGTGACCGACGCCGCCAAGGACTCGCAGCAGGCCTGCATCTTCTGCGCGAAGCCGGGCGAGGGCGATGACGACGCCAGTCTGATCGTCCATCGTGGCGAGCGGGCGTTCGTGCTGATGAACCTCTACCCGTACACGAACGGGCACCTGATGGTCGCGCCGTACGAGCACCTCGGCCAGCTTCAGGCCATCGATCCGGAGGTCACCGCGGAGATGATGGCCCTGGTCCAGCGCTCGATGCAGGCGCTCGATCGCCGCTACTCGCCCCACGGCTACAACGTCGGCGTCAACCAGGGCCGGATTGCCGGCGCCGGCGTCGAGCACCACATACACATGCACGTCGTCCCGCGCTGGGGCGGCGACCACAACTTCATGGACGTCCTCGCCGACACGAGCGTCCTCCCCGAGACGGTCGAGCAGGCCTTCGAGGGCATCAAGGAGGTCTTCTAAGACATGCCGGATTTCCTCGCCGACAGCGGGATCTTCAAGGCCTACGACATCCGCGGCAAGTGGGAGAAGGAGATCGACGCCGACGCCTTCGAGGCGATCGGCCGGGCGTTCGTCCGCGTCCTGTCCGAGCTCGAGGAGAAGCCGGCGGGCGAGCTCCGCGTGGGTCTCGGCCGCGACATGCGCCTGCAGGCGCCCGAGGCGGCGGGTCGGATGCGCGACGGGATGGTCGCCGAGGGTGCCGAGGTGATCGACGCCGGTCAGATCGGCACCGAGATGCTCTATTTCCTCGTCGGCTCGCGTGGGCTCGACGGTGGAGCGATGGTCACCGCCTCGCACAATCCGAAGGCCTACATCGGCGCGAAGCTGATCCGCTCAGGCGCGCTGGCGCTGTCGGGCGACGCCGGGATCGGCGAGATCCGCGACCTGGTGCGCGCTGAGGGCGACTCGGGGCTGGGCGAGGCGCCGGGTGGCGGCTCGGTCACGGAGATCGACGACCTGTTCTCGGAGTTCCACGACTATGCGGCCGGCCTCGTCGACCTCGAGGGGATGAAGCCGTTCAAGGTCGTCGTCGACGGCGGCAACGGGATGGCCGGGCCGATGGTCGGCCCGCTGCTCGAGCGGATGGGACTCGACCTCGTCACGACTTACTGGGAGCCGGACGGGAATTTTCCCGACCACGAGCCGAACCCGCTGCTGCCCGAGAACCGCGAGTTCATCGTCCGGCGGATCAAGGAGGAGGGCGCCGACCTCGGGATCGCCTGGGACGGCGACGCGGACCGCTGCTTCTTCTTCGATTCCGAGGGCGAGTTCGTCGACGGCGACTTCCTGACCGCGCTGCTCGCGCGGCAGGTGCTCGAGAAGGAACCCGGCGCGCGGATCCTCTACGACGTTCGCGCCTCGCGCGCGGTCCGCGACACGGTCGCCGAGCTCGGCGGAACCTCCGATACGAACCGCGTCGGGCATGCCTTCTTCAAGGTCGGCCTGCGCGAGCAGGACGCGGCCTTCGGCGGTGAGGTCTCGGGCCACTACTACTTCCGCGACTTCTGGTGCGCGGACTCGGGCACCCTCCCCGCCCTCTACGTCCTCGAGCTGCTGTCCAACCAGGACAAGAACCTCGCCGAGCTCGTCGCCGAGTACCGCTCGGAGTACTTCATCTCGTCCGAGATCAACTCCGAGGTCGAGGACGCCGAAGGCAAGATGGAGGAGCTCGTCGCGACCTACGGCCCCGACGGCGAGGGCGGTGAGGTCGACCGCCTCGATGGCGTCTCGGTCGACTTCGATGACTGGCACTTCAACGTCCGCCCGTCGAACACGGAGCCGCTGCTGCGCCTGAATCTCGAGTCGGTGGCCTCCCGCGAGGACATGGAGCGCCGGCGCGACGAGCTGCTCGAGCAGATCCGCTCGTGAGCCGGCCGGCGGTCGTGGTGTGAGCGAGCCCGAGCTCGACGACGCGGGGCGCGCGGCACTCGAGCGAGCGGCTTCGCTCGGGATCCATCGGTTGCGGATTCCGACGCCGTTCGCCGTCGGACGGGTCAACTGCTATCTCGTCGAGGGCCTCGGCGGCGAGGACGGGCTGACGCTCTTCGACACGGGCCCGAACTCCGGCAAGGCGCTCGACGAGCTCGAGACCCAGCTCAACGAGCTCGGGCACGCGGTCGAGGACCTCGACCTCGTCGTCATCACGCACCAGCACATCGACCATCTCGGGCTCGTCGACGTCGTGCGCCGCCGCGCCGACTGCGAGGTCGCGGTGATCGACGTCGCGGTCGACTACGTGGAGAACTTCGGCGCCGACGCCGAGCGCGACGACGAGCACTCGGCCGCGCTGATGCTCCATTACGGGATCCCCGAGGACATCGTCACGGCGCTCCGGGCGGTCACCGGCAGCTTCCGCAGCTGGGGAGCGGCGACGCAGATCGACCGGCCGCTGAGCGACGGCGGCACCCTGGGGCGCTGGGACATCGCGCTGCGCCCGGGCCACAGCCCCTCCGATACGACCTTCTGGGACCCCGGCGAGCGGATCCTGATCGCGGGCGACCACCTGATCGCGCACATCTCCTCCAACCCGTTGCTGGCGCGACCCCTCGACGGCTCGAACCGGCGCGTGAAGTCGCTGCTGAACTACATCGACTCGATGAAGCGGACACGGGAGCTGCCGGAGGGGGCGCTCGTCCTGCCGGGGCATGGAAACCCGATCACCGATCACCGCTCACTGATCGACGAGCGCCTCGCCGGCCACGAGCGCCGCGCGGCGAAGATCGAGCGGCTGATCCGCGAGCGCTCACGGACCCCGTACGAGCTCGCGCAGGCGATCTGGGGCAACGTCGCGGTGACGCAGGCCTTCTTGACGCTCTCCGAGGTGATCGGCCATGTCGACCTGCTCGAGCTCGACGGCCGGGTACGCGAGGTCGTGGACGAGCGCAGCGGAGTCCTGCGCTTCGAGGCCGCGGGCGCCTAGCATCAGACGGCGATGACCTCCGTCCCGCCCGCCGAGCTCGAGACTCGTCCCTCCGAGCGCGATGACGCCGCCCCGCCCTCGCAGAAGAAGCGGATGCTGATCGTCGTCAACCCGTTCGCGCGCACCGTCTCCAACCGGCTGAAGAACCTCGTCGTCTACGCCCTCCAGAGCCGCTACGAGGTCGAGGCGATCACGACCGAGGCGCAGAACCACGCGACCGAGATCTCACGCGAGGCAAAGGCCGAGGGGCACGACATCGTCGTCGCGTTCGGCGGCGACGGCACGCTGAACGAGGTCGTCAACGGGATCGCCGGCACCGACATCGCCTTCTCCGTGCTACCCGGCGGCTCGACCAACGTCGTCGCGCGGACGCTCGGGATCCCCAACGACGTCGTCGACGCGACCGAGCATCTGCTCGCGCTGGCCGACGACTTCGAACCGCGACCGATCGACCTCGGCGTCGCGAACGGCCGCCGCTTCCTCTTCTCCTGCGGCGCCGGGCTCGACGCGACCGCCGCGCAGATGGTCGACTCGCGACCCGAGATGAAGCGTCGTGGCGGGCGCTGGTTCTATGCCTCGGCGGCGATCGGCGGCTTCTATCGCCGCTACCTGACGAACCCCGTGCGAATGCGGCTTCGAACCGGCGACACGGAGGTCGAGGGGATCACCGCGCTGTGTCAGAACTCCGACCCGTTCACGTTCTTCGGCGAGCGATCGATCCGCGTCTGCGAGGACGTGACGATCGACTCGGGAACGCTTTCGATCGCGATGCTCAAGCGCGCCGCCCAGCGCGACGTACCGCTGATCATGGCGCGGATCTTCAACGACTCGATGAGCGCGGGCGACCATCGCCAGATCGAGCACCTGAGCGGCATCACCGCTGCGACGGTGACCTCGGTCTCCCGCGACGAGAACGGCGACGCACGCGCCTTCCCGGTCCAGCTCGACGGCGAGTACGTCGGTCACCACAAGGAGCTCGAGCTCGCAATCGAGCCCGGCGCGCTGCGCGTCGTCGCCTGAGCCCCGGCGGTGGGCTGCGTCTTCTGCGACATCGTCTCGGGTGAGGTCGAGGCCGAGATCGTGTTCGCCGACGAGCACAGCGTCGGGTTCCTCGACCTCCGGCCGCTGTTCGAGGGCCACGTCCTGCTCGTCCCGCGCGAGCACCACGAGGCGCTCTGGGACCTGCCGAGCGAACTGGTCGAGCCGTTCTTCGCCAACGTCCGCTCGCTGTCGGTCTGGGTGCGTGAGGCGATGGAGGCCAAGGGCACGTTCGTGGCGATGAACAACATCGTCAGCCAGTCGGTTCCCCACCTCCACGCGCACGTCGTGCCGCGCAATCCGAAGGACGGCCTGCGCGGCTTCTTCTGGCCGCGTACGAAGTACGCCGACGCGGAGCGGATGGGCGAGGTCGGCGAGCTGATCCGCTCGCGGATCGCCCGCGGCTGAGCGCTACTCGCCCGGGGTTATCCGGAAGGCGTCGAAGACGCCCTCGACCTGGCGCAGCCGGTTGATCGTCGAGCGGATCTGCTCGGCGTCGCCGACCTCGACGACGAAGCGGTTCTTGACCATCGGGTGGTTGGTCATGCAACGCGCCTCGAGGATGTTCGAGCCCGCCTCTGAGAACGTCCGCGTCAGGTCCTCGAGCAGGCGGACGCGATCCCAGGCGTCGACCTGGACCTCGATCCGGAACGAGGCGGCGTTCTCGCCGTCCCACGAGACCTCGGTGAAGCGCTCGGGGCTGCGCTTGAGCTGGGCGACGTTCTTGCAGTCCTCGCGGTGGATCGTGATCCCGCGGCCGAGCGAGACGTAGCCGACGATCTCGTCGCCCGGGACCGGGCGGCAGCACTTGGCGAGCCGGATGACGACGTCCTCGACGCCGGCGACCTCGATCCCGAAGCTCGAGGCGTCCTGCATCCGGCGCTGGCGCTCGTCCTTGCCCTCGAGGATGCCCTGGAGCCGCGCGGAGGTCTCCCCTCCCTCGACCGCCTCACCCTGCTTGAGGCGCTGCATCAGCTTCGTCGCGATCGTCTTCGGCGAGACCTTCGCCTGGCCGATCGCGACGTAGAAGTCGTCGGCGCGGCGGAAGCCGATCTCGCGGATCACGTCGACCAGCAGCGGCGAGCCGTTGAACTTCTGCGGCGGAAGCCCGGCCTTCTTGAGCTCCTCGGAGAGCACGTCGCGGCCGCGGCGCTCGGCGTCCTCGCGGCGCTCGCGCTTGAGGAAGGCGCGGATCTTGTTCTGCGCCCGGCTCGTGCGAACGAGCGAGAGCCAGTCGCGCGACGGCCCGCGCTCCTGCTTGGCGGTCAGGATCTCGACGATGTCGCCCGAGCTCAGCTGGTAGTGAAGCGGCACGATCTTGCCGTTGACCTTGGCGCCGACGCAGCGGTGGCCGACGTCGGTGTGGACCGCGTAGGCGAAGTCGAGCGGCGTCGATCCGGCCGAGAGGTTCTTGACCTCGCCCTTCGGCGTAAAGACGAACACCTCGTCCTCGAACAGGTCGACCTTGAGCGAGTCGAGGAACTCCTTCGGCTCCTGCTCGCCCTCCTCCTCGAGCAGCTGGCGCAGCCAGGTCATCTTGTCGCGGGTCGACGCCGGGCTCTTGCCCTCCCCCGCGCTCGGGTCCTCCTTGTAGACGACGTGCGCGGCGATGCCGAACTCCGCGGTCTCGTGCATCTCGCCGGTTCGGATCTGGATCTCCAGCGGACGCCCCTCGGGACCGATCACGGTCGTGTGGAGCGCCTGGTAGAGGTTCAGCTTCGGCGTCGCGATGAAGTCCTTGAAGCGCCCCGGCAGCGGCTTCCACAGCGAGTGGACGATGCCGACCGCCCCGTAGCAGTCCTTGACCGAGCCGACGATGACCCGCATCGCGGTCAGGTCGTAGATCTCGTTGAACTCGCGGCCCTTCTTCGACATCTTCGAATAGATCGAATAGAAGTGCTTGGCGCGACCTGAGATCTCGGCCTCGATCCCGACCTTCGCAAGCTCGGCCGAGAGGAACTCGCCCGCCTCGGTGACGTAGCGCTCGCGCTCGTCTCGCTGCTGGGAGACGAGCTTCTTGATCTCCTCGTACTTGCGCGGGTGGAGACGCTGGAAGGCGAGGTCCTCGAGCTCCCACTTGATCGCGTGGATGCCGAGCCGGTGGGCGAGCGGCGCGTAGATCTCGAGCGTCTCGCGCGACTTGTCGAGCTGCTTGTGCTTTTGCAGGCCGCCGAGCGTGCGCATGTTGTGGAGCCGGTCGGCGAGCTTGATCAGGATGACCCGGACGTCCGAGGCCATCGCGACCATCATCTTGCGGTAGTTCTCGGCCTGGTTGTGATCCCGGCTCTGGAAGGTGATCCCGGTCAGCTTCGTGACGCCGTCGACGAGCTGGCCGACGGTCGGGCCGAACAGCTCGGTGACCTCCTCGAGCGAAGCGCTCGTGTCCTCGACCGTGTCATGGAGCAGCGCGGCGCAGATCGTCTCGGTGTCGAGCCGCAGGCCGGCGCAGATCTTCGCGACCTCAACGGGATGGGTGATGAAGTCCTCGCCCGATCCCCGGCGCTGATCCGCGTGGCGATCGCACGCGAACGCGAACGCGAGCTCGACCGCGTCGCGGTCGACGTCGTGCTCGTCGGAGTCGGAGTGCTCGGCGATGACCGCCAGCAGGTCGTCGAGCATCGCCTGGTCGCTCGCCGCCAGCTCGCCCGACGGCGGTGCGACCCGGCGGCCGTTGCTCCCCTCGACTGCGATTCCGCCAGCGGAACTCGCCGCCGCGCCCTTCGACTTCGGGCGCTTCGGGCGGCGCCGGCGCGGCGTGGCGCGCTTCTTCGCGGCGCCGTTACCCGCGGCGGGCTCGGCTACCGCGCCGTCGCCGTCGGCCTGGCCGTGCTGTGAGTCGGGCTCGGTTGTCCTTGCTCGCTCAGACACCGCGTGCCCTCCTCGGATCGCGACCGGTAGGCGACGAAAGCCTCGGAGCGATCGAGGCTCGTCCTCTCAGAGGATAGGAGCTCGAGACCCGGCACGAGCGAGTCCGGTCGGGGCGCTCCGATGGCGAGGAGACCGAGCTCCGCGAGGACGCGCAGGAAGCGCCCGGCGACCTCGGGCGTGCGTGGATGCGAGCGACCCAGGCCGCACAGCGCCTGCCGCGCTCGCTCCGGTGAAACGGACCCGTCCGCGCCGGCCGCGTCGCGGAGATCGCGGTAGACGCCGGCGAGCGAGTCGCGGTCGGGGAACTCCGCCTCGCAGATCCGCCGCGCTAGGACGATCTCCTCGGGCCCCCATGCTCGGTGGACCCAGCCGGCTCCGTGCAGCGTCGCCTCGGCGAGCGCCTCGAACGGCGGCGGGTCACAGACGACGATGTGCTCGAAGCCGCGTGCGAGCGAAGCGTCGCGGCGAAGCGCTCCCCAGTCGGCGAGCGCGACGCCGCGCCCGGCGGCGGCGATCCTGTCGCGACCGGCGGCGTTGGCCGCCTCGGGCTGTGAGGCGGAGATCAGCGCCGTCGGGGCTCCGGCGAGCGCGCTTCCGGAGAGCGAGCGCTCGAGCAGGGCGCGCCGCCTCGGAGCCTCGGCGCAGAGGACGAGCACGGTCCCGCCCGCGGACGCGAGCGTTGCGATCCGCGCCAGGACCGAACCGCGTGTCTCCAAGCGTGTGCGGCGCCCCTCCGATACCCCGGGGTCGAAGGCACGCAGCGACGCGCCCGGCCAACCCTCGAGAGGGGCCGAGACCTCGGTGCCGACGCGGTCCCAGAACTCCTCGGGCGCGATCGATGCGACCAGGGCATGCGCCGCGGCGCTTCCCTCGTGCACGCTCCCCAGCACGACGCGCGGCGAGACGACGCCATTCCACTCGTTGAGCTCGATCGAGACGCTGACGTCGTGCGGACCGGACGCGGCGAGGCGCTCGAGGCCGTCCTCGACGCCGAACGCGACGCCGGGTATCCGGCGCCCGGCCGAGGCGAGCGAGAAGCGGGCGTGACGACCGCTCTCGCCCATCGGCGTGACGTCTTCCAGCTTCGCGCCCGGAACGACGAGGCGGACGGGCCGATTCGCCTGCCCGAACGGCCCGAGCCGCTCGAGCTCCTCGGCGAGGCCGCTGCCGAGGGCGTCGACGCCCACGATCGCGTCGGCACGCTCGACGCGAGCGCGGGGCTCGGTGCCGAGGACCTCGGTGGCGTGGCCGGCGAAGGCGGCACGCAGGTCGGCGATCCTGTCGGCATCGATCTCGAGCCCGGCGGCGGCGCGGTGGCCGCCGTAGCGCCCGAGCCCCGCCGGCTCGGCGCATGCGTGGAGCGCCGCGAGCAGGTCGAACCCCGAGACGCTTCGTCCCGAGCCCTTCGCCTTGCCCTCGTCGTCGATCGCGAGCAACAGGGCAGGCTTGAAATGTCGCTCGGCGATCCTCGAGGCGACGATCCCGACGACGCCGGGGTGCCAGCCCTCGCCGGCCAGGACGAGACCGGGCGCCTCGCGCTCGGCCTCGGGAAGCTCGCGCAGCGCCCGTTCGGCCTCGGTCTGGACCGCGCGCTCGGTCATCCGGCGCTCGACATTGGCGCGGTCGAGCTCGGCGGCGATCTCGCGGGCGCGATCCTCGTCGGCGGTCAGCATCAGCTCGACCCCCGCGTCGGCGCGGTAGAGGCGCCCGGCGGCGTTGATCCGAGGCGCAAGCCGGAACGCCATGTCGGTCTCGTCGAGCCGCTCGCCGCGGATCCGCGCGACCTCGGCGAGCGCGCGCAGCCCCGGCCGGCGGCCCCGCCGCGCCTCGGCGATCCCGCGGCGGACGAAGCTGCGGTTCTCGTCGACCAGGGTCACCAGGTCGGCGACCGTGGCGAGCGCGACGAGATCGAGGTCGTGCGCGGCCCGCTCCGCCCCGAGCAGCGCCTCGCAGAGCTTGTGGGCGACGCCGGTCCCGCAGAGATCGCCGAACGGATACGCCCCCTGAGGCACGCGCGGATGGAGGATCGTGCAGTCGGGGAGCTCGGCGCCGGGTTCGTGGTGATCGGTCACCACGACCTCCATCCCGGCATCGCGCGCGTGCGCCACCTCTGCGGCGCACGAGATCCCGCAGTCGACGGTCACGAGCAGCTCGGTGCGGCGCGCGATCAGCGTCCTCACGCCCTCCGCGCTGAGCCCGTAGCCGCTGCCCATGCGGTCGGGGATCAGCCAGTCGCAATGCCCGCCGAGCTCGCGGATCGCTGCGACCGTGATCGCGGTCGAGCAGACGCCGTCGACGTCGTAGTCGCCGTGGACGGTGATCCGGCGCCCGGCGTCGACCGCGGCGCGGATCGCCTCGACCGCCGCCTCCATCGCGGCGAACTCGAAGGGATCGTGCGCGACGTCGGCGGTCAGGAACGCGCGCGCCGACTCGGGCGAGTCGTGGCCGCGGCGGACGAGGATCGTCGCCAGCGTCTCCGAGACCCCGAGCTCCCTCGCGATCCGCTCGGCCGCCGCGTAGTCGTAGGGCTCGAGCGAGTAATCGGGCGCGAGCGGGACCGGCTCGGCCGCCCGGGCGAGCGGCGGCGCCTCGCGCAGCGGCGCGGCGGCGGTCTGGGGTGGCGCGGGGTCGATCACCCCAGCGAATCTAGGTCCGGGCGGGGACGGAAAACCGCCTCGCGTCTAGAGCAGCGCCTCCGCCTCGGCCTCCTCGCGCTCGACCTGCTTCGCGCCGACGACGTAGTCGATCGCGAGCGCGGCGAAGGTTCCCGGCAGCGTCCAGAGAACGGTCGCCATCCCGGTCTCGCTCAGCGGGTCGCCCGTGAGTACCTGACCGAGGATGCCGGTTGCGACTCCGCCGACGATCGCGGCGAAGAAGGCGCCGATGATCCCGCCCCAGAACTTGTCCGGGACGAAGACGGTGAAGTGCCAGATCGCGATCGGGATCGTGAACCAGACGAGCAGTGCCATCTAACGCGGCCTCCCGTGCTTGCGCCGGCTCTCGCGGCGCTTTCGCCGCGCCCGCGCCGCGGCGCTCTCGCCACGGTCGGAGGCCGGCGTGTCGATCTCGCCGGCGAGCGAGCGCGCGTCCTGCGCCGTTCCCTCCGAGTCCCTCGCCGGTCCCGCCGAGGCGGCGGTGCCGGGCACCGGCGGGCTCGAGCGCTCGACCGGCTCCTCGGGGCGTGGCTCGGGGTCGGCCTGACCCACCGCCGGCTCGACGGGCCGCGCCGGCGGGCCACCGGCGGCGACGGCGGCGCGATCGGGCCTGCGCTCGACCTCGTCCATTTTCGCGACGACGTTGTCCTCGGGGAAGACGGGCACGTAGCCCATCGCGTCCATGATCCGCTGGCGGCGCGCGCGGTACTGGGGCTCGCGTTCCTTCCACGCTGTCAGAACGGGCGCACCGATGAAGATCGATGAGTAGGTGCCCGAGGCGACGCCGACGATCATCGCGAAGGCGAAGGTCTGCAGCGTCTCACCGCCGAAGACGAGCAGCATCGCGACGAGGAACACCGTCGACAGACCGGTGATCAGCGATCGGGTCAGGACCTCCGACATCGAGCGGTTGACGATCTGGGAGAACGTCGCGCGCGGCATCCGCGGCACGTTCTCGCGTATTCGGTCGAAGACGATGATCGAGTCGTACATCGAGTAACCGAGGATCGTCAGGAAGGCGGCGATCGTGCCCGCGGTGACCTCCTGGCCGGTCAGCGCGTAGACGCCGGCGGCGATCAGGATGTCGTGGACGAGCGCCATCAAGACCGGGACGGCGTACTTGGCCTGGAAGCGGAAGGCGACGTAGGCCGCGATGACGAGCAGCGCGAACCCGATCGCGATGAGCGCCGACTGGGCGACCTGCGCGCCGAACGTCGGACCGACGGTCTGACGGTCGGAATCGGCGACTCCGTAGTCCTGCTCGAGCGCGCGCTCGGTGTCGGCGGCCTCCGAGGGCGGAGCGTCGGACTGGATCTGCACGACGTTGTCGCCGAAGTCCGGATTGTCGATCGCCTGGATCTTCGCCGAGTCGGCGCCCGATATCCCGGCCTCGGTCAGCGTCGTGCGGACGTCCTCGACCGATGCGGGCTGCTCGAGCGCGGCGGTGAAGCGCGTGCCGGACTCGAGGTCGATGCCGAGGTTCAGCTGCTTGGTCGCGAAGGCGATGCCGCCGACGAGCAGGATGATTCCCGAGAAGGTGAAGAAGTAGCGGCTGAGGCCGGTGAAGTTGAACTTCCAGTTGCCCTGTCCCTCGCGCGCGCCGAGGAACGAAGGTGAGGTCAGGAAGCGCGAGCGTCCGAGCACGCCGAGCACCGCCTGCGTGAACAGCACCGCGGTGAACAGCGATACGAGCGTGCCGATGCCGAGCGTGAACGCGAAGCCCTTTACACCGGCGGTCGCGAGCACGAACAGGATGAACGCCGTCAGCAACGTGATGACGTTGGCGTCGATGATCGTCCCGATGCCCTTGCGGTATCCGGTGGAGATCGCCGACAGCGTCGATTTCCCGCTGCGGATCTCCTCCTTTATTCGCTCGAAGATGACGATGTTCGAGTCCGCCGCGACGCCGATCGTGAGGATCAGGCCGGCGATGCCGGGCAGCGTCAGCGTCACCGGGATCAGCTTCATCAGCGCGAGGAAGAACAGCGCGTAGACGAGCAGTCCCAGCCCTGCGACGACGCCGAGGAAGCGGTAGTAGACGAGCAGGAAGAGCAGCACGGCGGCGAGGCCTGCGAGGCCGGCCAGCAGGCCCTGGTCGAGCGCCTGCGCGCCGAGCGTCGGCGAGACGGTCGACTGGCTGATCAGGCTGAGGTTGACCGGCAGCGCGCCGATCTTGAGGATCTCGGCCAGGTCCTGTGCCTCCTGGACGGTGAAGTTGCCCGAGATCTGGGCGCCTGTTCGGCCGTCGATGCCGCCGGGGTTCTCGGCGAAGTTGATGATCGGCGCCGACTGGATCTCGCCGTCGAGGACGATCGCGAAGCTCTCGGAGAACTGCTCGGCCTCCTGCGGGGTCGCCTGCGCCCCGGGGACTCCGGTCGCCTGCAGGAACGCGTCCGCGCCGCGCTGGGCGATCTGCTGCGTGACCGCTTGGAAGGCCTCCTGGCCCTGGTCGGTGAAGTCGAACGTGACGACGGGCGCTCCGCCCTGGTCGGTCGCCTGCTCGGGGTTCTCGATCTCGTCACCAGACAGCGCCGGGCGATCGCGCAGGACGAGGTACTGCGTCGGCGCGACGGACTCGTCGACCTCGGTCTGCGGGTCGTCGGTCGGCGGCGGCGTCGAGAGCACGACGGTGCCCGGCTGGACCTCGAGGATCTCCGAGTTCTCGGGCTGCTCGCCGTCGAAGTTGACGAACAGGTCGCCGCGGTCCTCCGACGGGCCGCCGAGCAGCTCGAGGCTGTCGGAGTCGAACAGGTAGTAGGTCGGCCCGCTCGTCGTGCAGTCCTGGCAGTCCTCGCCCCGCTTCGAGGCGAACTCCACAGCGTCATAGAGGCGGTTGAAGGGACTCGCGGCCGGGTCGCCGCGATCGCCGCCGGGCCGGGCGACGATGTTCGGCTCGTAGTCGTAGAAGTAGAGACGGGCGGTCGTGCCGATCTGGTCGGCAGCTCGGTCGGCGTCCTGGACGTTCGGCAGGCTCGCCGCGATCCCGTCCTCGCCGATCCGCGTGATCTCGGGCTCGGAGACGCCGAAGGCGTCGATCCGGTCACGGATGATCTCGACCGAACGATCGACGTCCTCGGCGGTCGGCTGCGGGTTCTGCGGGGTCCCGCGCGCCTCGTAGACGAGCTCCGTACCGCCCTGCAGGTCGAGCCCGAGGACGGTCGGCTTCGTCAGGTCGACCCAGAGCGACCCGGCGAGGAGCGCGACGACCAAGCCGAGGATCGCGAAGTTACGTTTCCTGGAGCCCATTCCGAGCGCGAGACCCTAACCCGCGGGGCGGTCAGTTCGACGGGGTCAGCACGAGAAGCAACCCGCCGTCGTCGTCGTAGGCGGGGAACAGGTCGGCCGTCGCCTCGGCCGGTAGGTCGCCCTCCGCGTTGACCGCGACGCGCTTGCCCATCGAGCGCACACCCCACTCGAGCGTCGTCTCGATCGGGTCGGTCTTACCGTCGCCGTTCGTGTCGGCGGCCCGGTCGCCGTCGCCCTGCTCGAGCCATTCGAGTCCGAGGACCTCCTGGACCTGGCGGCCGATCACGTCCTCGTCCTTGAGCCCGGTGAGCTCGAAGCCGCCGCGGCCGACGTCGAGGACGCGGCCGCCCTTGTCGCAGGTGAAGAACGCGGCGTCGGGTGCCGGGTAGTAGTCGTCGAGGAGCTCGAACAGGAAGCCGAAGCCACACTTGGAGCAGCCGCGCGGCCGGTTGGAGAAACCCGCGGTGCGCTCCGACCCAAGGACCCGGTTGCCGCAGTTGGGGCAGATGAAGAAGGGCACTCGCCGTAGCCTAGCGGTGGCTCTCTTAAGGGAGTTTGAACCCCCCTCGTGGCCCTAGAACAGCGTTGCCGCCCCGGCGGGGACCTCGACACCGAGGTGGCCGAAGCCGCGCTCGGTCAGGACACGCCCCCGCGGCGTGCGCTTGAGCAGGCCCTGCTGGAGCAGGTAGGGCTCGTAGACGTCCTCGATCGTGTCGCCCTCTTCGTCGACCGCCGCGGCCAGCGTCGACAGACCGACCGGCCCGCCGCCGAACTTGTGGGCGAGCGTCTCGAGGATCACGCGGTCGTGGCGATCGAGCCCGCCCGAGTCGACCTCGAGCATGTCGAGCGCCTCCGCCGCCACGGCGGAGTCGATGAGGCCCTCGCCGCGGACCTCGGCGAAGTCCCGGACCCGGCGCAGCAGGCGATTCGCCACTCGCGGGGTCCCGCGCGAGCGCTCGGCGATCGCGCGCTCGCCGCCGGGCTCGATTCGGACCTCGAGGATCTCGGCCGAGCGCCGGACGATGCTCGCCAGCTCGTCGGGGTCGTAGTGGTCGAGCCGGTGCGTGACTCCGAAGCGGTCGCGAAGCGGGGTCGTGAGCAGTCCGGTCCGTGTGGTCGCGCCGACGAGCGTGAACGGCGGCAGGTCGAGCGTCACGGTGCGAGCACCCGCGCCGGCGCCGAGGACGATCGGCAGCTGGCGATCCTCCATCGCGGGATAGAGCGTCTCCTCGATCGAGCGGTTGAGGCGATGGATCTCGTCGATGAAGAAGACCGAGCCCGGCTCGAGCGCGGTCAGGAACGAGGCGATGTCGGCCTTGCGCTCGAGCGCCGGCCCGGCCGTCTGGACGAACGGGGCCTCGAGCTCGGCGGCGATGATGTGGGCCAGCGAGGTCTTGCCGAGACCGGGCGGTCCGGCGAGCAGGACGTGGTCGAGCGGCTCGCCGCGTCGCCGCGCGGCCTCGACGAAGACCTCGAGCTGCTGGGTGACACGGCGCTGGTTGACGAAGTCCGACAGCCGCCGCGGTCGCAGCGAGCGATCGAGCTCGTCGTCGGCGCCGATCGCCGGGGGGCGCGCGATCGAGTCCGGCTCGGGCGGGCCGCCGAAGATCGAAGGGTCGCGCTCTACGGGGCTCACGAGCCGCCACCACCCGCGGCGCCGCGGAGCGCCGCGCCGATCAGCTCCTCCGGCGTATCGCCCGCGACCCGCGAGAGCAGCGACTCCGCCTCGGCCGGGGTGTAGCCGAGGCCGACGAGTCCGTCGCGCGCCAGCGAGCGCGGATCGTCGGCCGGCCCGCCGGATGGAACGGCGTCGGGCTCCGGGGTCCGGTCCAGCTCGCCGGCGACCTTCTCGCGCAGCTCGACGATGACCCGCTCGGAGGTCTTCTTGCCGATCCCCGGCACCGCCTGGAAGCGCTTCGCGTCGCCGAGCGCGATCGCGCCGACCAGCTCGCGCGGCGAGCCGCCGGAGAGGATCGCGACGGCGACCTTCGGGCCGACGCCCGATACGGAGATCAGGTGCTCGAAGAGGTCGCGCTCCTCCTCGCTCGCGAAGCCGTAGAGCGCCATCACGTCCTCGCGGACGACCAGGTGCGAGTGCAGCGAGACGTCGTTGCCGGCCGCCGGCACCGCCTTGAGGGTCTCGGCCGAGACGTTCAGCCGGTAGCCGACGCCGCCCGTCTCGACGACCACGTGGTCGGGACGGCGGACGAGGACCTCGCCGCGGACCGACGCGATCACGCCGGGATCCCGGTGCGGGCGTGCGCCGAGTGGCAGATCGCGACCGCGAGCGCGTCGGCGGCGTGGTCGGACCTCGGCGGTGAGGGCAGACGCAGAAGCGAGCCGACCATGTGCTGGACCTGGCCCTTCTGGGCCGCGCCCGTGCCGCAGACCGCGAGCTTGATCGCCTGCGGCGTGTAGTCGAAGCAGGGGATGCCGCGCTGGGCGGCGGCGAGCTGGGCGACGCCGCGGGCCTGACCGACCGCCATCGCCGAGCGGGCGTTGCGACCGAAGAAGAGGTCCTCGAGGGCGAGCGCGAGCGGCTCGTGCCAGTCGAGCAGCCGGCCGATCTCGGCGTGGATGCGCTCGAGCCGGTCGGGCATCGGCTCGCCCGTGGGCACCTCGATCACGCCGCCGTCGAGCGCTCTGACCGAGTTCCCGTCCGCGCGCACGACTCCGAAGCCAGTGTTGGCCACGCCCGGATCGATGCCCATCACGACCACCTCGATAGGGCCATTCTGCGCGCCGGGCCGGACGCCTCCCCGTGCGCGAGCGCTCAGCCGGCTTCGACGGCCTCGAGCAGGTCGGCGGGGATCTCGAAGTTGGCGTTGACCGACTCGACGTCGTCGTGCTCGTCGAGCGTGTCGATCAGCGCCAGCAGCCGCTTCGCGACCGATGGTTCGGAGATGTCGACGGTCGACGTCGGCTGTTTCGCGGTCTCGGCGTGCTGGATCTCGATCCCCGCGTCCTCGAGCGCGGCACGGACGTCACGCAGCGCCGACGGCTCGCTCGAGACGGCGAAGACGTCGCCCTCGCGAGCCACGTCATCGGCCCCGGCGTCGACCGCGACGAGCAGGTCGTCCTCGTCGTAGCGCTCGGCGTCGACGAGGACGATGCCCTTCGACTCGAACTGCCAGGCGACCGAGCCGGGCTCACCGAGGTTGCCGCCGTGGCGGTCGAACGCGTGGCGGACCTCGGACCCGGTGCGATTGCGGTTGTCGGTCAGCGCGTCGACGAGCAGCGCCGCACCGCCCGGGCCGTAGCCCTCGTAGACGACGCGCTCGATCTCATCGCCCGCGCCGCCCGCGCCGGTGCCGCGGTCGATCGCGCGCTGGATGTTGTCCTTGGGCATCGAGTAGCCCTTGGCCTTCTCGACCGCCGCGGCGAGGGTGTAGTTGGCCTCGACGTCTCCCCCGCCCTCCTTCGCCGCGACCGTGATCGCACGCGCGAGCTTGGTGAAGAGCTGCCCGCGCTTCGCGTCGGTGGCAGCCTTCTTGTGCTTGATCGACGCCCACTTGGAGTGCCCGGCCATGAGTCAGATTCTAGGTCGGGCCGGGGCGGTCCGGGACTCAGCGGATCTGCGTCTGCGGGTTGAAGGTCCGCCCGAGCGGCTTGACCTGCCGCTTGCCGAGGCCCTTCATCCCGAACACGCTCAGGCCATGGCGCGTCGCGTGCTCGTTGCCGTAGATCCGCCCGCGGTACCAGTAGGCCGACCAGAAGTCCGGGTTGCGCGTTCCGCGCTCCGGGAGCGTCCAGCCGAGCTCGCGTGGATCGGCCGGGTCGGAGAAGTCGACGACGGAGATCCCGCCCGCGTAGTACGGCGTGACGGCGACGTAGCGGTCGCGGTCGCGCATCGGCACGATCGCGAAGTTGTGCGTCGTGCAGCGGAATGGCTCGGCGTCGGCGGGGTTGTCGACGTCGGGCACCCGCGGCAGCGAGTAGAGCCCTTCCGGCTGCGCGGGGTTCAGCAGATCCGAGCCCCGGACCTCGGAGGTCTTGTAGAACCACATCGCGCCGATCGGGCTCGTCTGGTCGGTCGAGCAGCCACCGCCGCCGGCGGCTCCCGCGTGCTCGTCGCCGATCACGATGTACTTGCCGTCCCAGGTGAACTGGGCCGAGTGATCGAACTCGATCGCCTGGTTCTCGGTCACGCCCAGCGTCCGCGGCCGCGCGGGATCCGAGATGTCGAGCAGAGCGAAGGCGCCGAGGCAGGCGACGGCCATCAGGTCCTTGCCGGCGAGGACCCCGGAGTCGTGACAGCCGACGGTCGCCGGCGAGGTCGAGCCCGGCGGGAGGACGTCGCGGACGCCGAGCAGCTTGGCGCGACTCGGGTCGGCGTTCGGGAAGCGGACGACCGAGAGCTCGCCCTCGGGGTGGTTGGCCTCCGTGCACTCGGTGTCGCCCGCCGTCAGCGGATAGGACAGGACGTAGATGTGCGAGACGCGCCGGCCCGGCAGCAGCGTCTGCGTGTGGGAGCCGCAGTCGGTCTCGATGAAGCCCGCCTGTTGCGGCCGGCGCGGGTTCGAGATGTCGATGATCCGCAGGCCCTCGGCCTCGACCGATGTCCGGCTGCGGTTCGTCGGCGTGTCGTTGCAGCCTGGACGCCGCTTGTCGTTCGAGCCTCTCGAGTCCACCGAGTAGAAGACGTAGTCACCGCTCAGCACGACGTCGCCCTGGGCGCCGGGGCAGCGGAAGAAGCCGAGCTGCTTCGCTTTGCGTCCGCCGCGCTCGAGCCGGAACGTGCCTAGACCCTGGTAGGTACCGGCCACCATCAGGTTGCCGCGAAACGCCATGTCCGAGCCCTGCGCTCCGCCGCGCCCTCCCTTCGGCGCGCCCGGACGGGTGAGGATCCTCGTGCGCGAGAAGCGGCGGAAGTTCTCCGACCCCTGAAGCTCGCCGCGCGCCGCCTCCTCGAGGCCGTCCCCGGCCACCGCCGAGAGCGAGATCCGGTTCGCCACGGTGAAGGCGCCTGCGTCGAAGCGGTCCGACAGCCCGCTCTCGAGCGCCTTGAGCTTGTGGGCTCCCGCGGGCTCGGTCCCGCCGAGCAGGAGGATCAGCATTCCGGCGATGGCGAGGAGGCCCGCGAGCGCGATCGACCTCCTCCGCGAGGCGCGTGAGGCCCCCGAGCTTCGAGCGGTCATGTCCTGACCGTGACGGGTCCGGCGTCCGCGTGCGCCGGTTCTTAAGCGGAGCTAAAGGGTCCGTTTAGGCAAGGCCCAGGCGGACCCTCAGACGACGAACCGGCCGTCCTCCTGCATCGTCTCGCCGTCAACCTCGATCCGCCCGCCCTGGCGGAGGTCGCAGACGAGGTCGGTGTGGACGGCGGAGTCGTTCGTGCCACCGGACTCCGGATAACTGGCCCCGACCGCCATGTGGACGGTGCCGCCGATCTTCTCGTCGAGCAGGACGTCGCGCGTGCCGCGGTCGATCCCGTAGTTCGTGCCGATCCCGAGCTCGCCGAGCCGCCGCGCGCCGTCGTCGGTGTCGAGCAGTCCGATCAGGAACTCCTCGCCGCGCTCGGCGCTAGCGTCGACGCAGCGGCCGGACTCGAAGCGCAGCCGTACGCCGGCGACCTCCCGTCCGCCGACCATCGCCGGCAGGCTGAAGCTGACGACGCCCTCGACCGAGTCCTCGATCGGCCCGGTGAAGAACTCGCCGTCGGGCATGTTGTGCTCGCCGTCGCAGGGGATGAACGTTCGGCCGGCGATGCCGAGCGTGATGTCGGTGCCCTCGGCGACGACCCGGACCTGCTCGTGGCCTTCGATCCAGTCCGACAGCCGGCGGCATTCCTCCGAGGCGTCGCGCCACGCGGTCAGTGGATCGCCGAACTCGGCCGGGTCGGCCAGGCAGGCGCGGAAATAGAAGTCCTCGAACGCCCGCATGCTCATCTCGGCGTCGGAGGCGTAGGCATTGGTCGGGTAGAGCGTGTAGACCCAGCGGTGCTTGCCCTCCGCGGCTCGCTTGAGGGTCTGTTCCATGAGCCCCTTGGTCGCGGCCTGGCGGCGCATCTGGCGCGCCGGGTCGAGTTGGGAGAGCTCGCGCGTGTTGACGTCGGCGCCGATGACGATCCGGCAGTCGGCCTCCTCGGCCGCCCACTGCTGGAGCGGTGAGATCCAGTCGAGCTGGGCATCGGAGGCGCGCGAGTAGAACGCCGATGCCTGGTCGGCGAGCGACATCGACATCACGGGCTGGCCGCCGGCCTCGATCACCTGCTCGTACACCGCGGCGAGCAGCGGCTCGGCCGCGCTCGAGCCCTCGATCAGGCAGGTGTCGCCCTCGCCCACCCGCGTCGAGTAGGAGACGAGGATCTTGGCCAGCGCGTCGACGCGTGAATCTCGCATCCGCGCAACCTAACCGGTGTTGCGAAGCCCGCCCGCGATCCCGTTGACGGCGAGCAGGCTGACGCGTCCGAGCCGCTCCGTCTCACCGTCGGTCGCCTCGCCGGAGCGCATCCTGCGAAGCAGCTCGACCTGGATGTAGGAGAGCGGGTCGACGTAGGGGTTGCGACGGTCGATCGAGGCCTGGAGCACGGGCTCGCGGTCGAGCAGGCGCTCCTCGCCGAAGACCGCTTCGAGCTTTCGGATCGTCAGCTCGAGCTCGCCGCAGACCCGGGTCCAGATCCGGTCTCGGGCCTTGTCGTTCGCCCACAGGTCGACGTAGAGGGAGGCGATCGAGGCGTCGGCCTTGGCGCAGGCCATCTCGGCGTTCGAGAGCAGCGCCGAGAAGAACGGCCACTCGCGCTGCATCTCGACGAGCGTGTCGAGGCCGAAGCGCTCCTCGGCCTCGGCCAGAGCGGTCCCGAGGCCGTACCAGGCGGGCAGCACGATCCGGGCCTGCGTCCACGAGAAGACCCACGGGATCGCACGCAGGTCGTCGACGCCGCCGTCGGGGCTGCGCTTGGCCGGCCGTGAGCCGAGTTGCAGGCGCGAGATCTCATCGACCGGGGTCACGGTCTGGAAGAACTCGACGAAGTCCGGATCGCCGTGCACGAGCTCGCGGTAGGTATCGGCGGAGGTCCCCGCCATCCGCTCGAGGACCCCCTCGAAGCGCTCGCGCCGCTCGTCGGAGAGGCCCGAGTCACCGTCGACGTCGCTCGCCAGCACCGCGCTCGTCGTCAGCTCGAGCTCGCGGTGGGCGATCTCAGCCGTCAGATACTTCGCCGCCAGGACCTCGCCCTGCTCGGTCATCTTGAGGCGCGCACCGACCGTGCCGGCGGGCAGCGCCATGATCGCTACGTTCGTCGGCCCGCCCCCGCGCCCGACCGCTCCGCCGCGACCGTGGAAGAAGAGCCAGCCGAGCCCGGCCTCGCGCAGCACCTCCGCGACCCGGACCTGGGCGCGGTAGGTCGCCCAGCCCGAGGCGACGTAGCCGACGTCCTTGTTGGAGTCCGAATAGCCGACCATGACCTCTTGGAGACCGCCGGAGGACTCGAGCGCCGCGCGGTAGACCGGCGTGTCCAGCAGCGTCGCGATCGTCTCCGGCGCGGCGTCGAGCGACTCCCCAGACTCGAACAGCGGCGCGATCCGCAGCATCGCCCCCTCCCCGCCGGCCCGCGTCAGGCTCGCCTCCTTCATCAGCAGCAGCACCTCGAGCACGTCGGCGGGCTGCTCGGCGTGGGAGATCACGTAGGTCTCGATCGTCCCCCGGTGGCGCCCGGTGAGCGCTCGCCCGATCGCCCGGAACAGCTCGATCGTCTCGCGCGTCTCGTCCGAGAACCCCGAGATGTCGGCGGGGATCAGCGGCCGGTGATCGGCGATCGAGCCGGCCAGCAGCTCGGCTCGCCGCTCCGGGTCGGCCTCGGCGTAGCCGTCGAGGATCCCGAGCTGGGAGTAGACCTCGGCGAGCGCGTCGCGGTGGCGCTTCGAGTTCTCCCTCACGTCGAGCCGGGCGAAGTGGAAGCCGAAGATCTCGACCTGGCGGATGACGTCTCGCAGGTCGCCGGCCGCCGCGTGGGAATCCCCCGACTCGCGCAGTGCCCGGTCGGCTGCCCGCAGGTCGGAGAGCAGCTCGCCCGGGTCGGCGTAGGCGCCGTCGCGTCCGCGCCGGGTCGCACGGACGCGCTCGCGGATGAACGTGAACGCGCGCCGGTAGGGCTCCTCGGGGTTGAGGTCGGAGAGCCGTCCCTCGAGTTGCGGGAAGAGCTCACCACCGCGCTCGAGCAGCGCGGTGAGCTCGCCGTCCGGAGTGTGGGAGCGATCCGAGATCGAGATCCGCTCGGCGAGGACTCCGATCCGTCGCTCGAGGAAGCGCAGGCACTGCGAGCGCATCAGCTCGAGCGTCTCGATCGTCGTGTCGGGATGCACGTTCGGGTTGCCGTCGCGGTCGCCGCCGATCCACGACCCGAACGAGATGAAAGCCGGGACCTCCGGCGCGTCGTCGCCGTACTCGATCTCGAGCGAGGCCTCGAGGTCGCGGATGACCTCCGGCACCTCGTCCGCGAGAGTCGAGACGAAGTAGACGAGTCCGGCGCGGACCTCGTCGATCACGGTCGGCGAGACGGCGCGGAGCTCATCGGATCCCCACAGCTCCTGGACCGTCTCGAGCAGCAGGCGCCGCGTCCGCTGCTCGAGGTTCGGCACGCCCGGGCGCTCGTCGAGGTCGCGGAGCCTCGAGAAGATCCGAGCGAGCTTCTCGAGCGTCGTCCGCCGGCGTGCCTCGGTCGGGTGGGCGGTGATCACGAGCCGCAGGTCGGCCGAGGCGAGCAGCCGGCCGACCTCCTCGGCGCTGCAACCGGCGGCGGCGAGCCTCGCGACGGCGTCGCGCAGCGAGCCGGGCCGCGGCTTCGGAGCCTCACGCCGATCGCGGGCGTGAAGCCTGCGGATGCGCTCGTTGTCCTCGGCCAGGTTGACGAGCTGAAACCAGCGGACGAGCGACAGGACGAGCCCCTCGAGCTCGTCGGTGTCGAGCCCTGCTACGAGCTCGCCGAGCTCACCGGCCGCCTCCGCGTCGCCGAGGCGGGCTCGCTTGGCGAGCGCGACGGTTCGCTCGTGGAGGTCGAAGGCCTCGTCGCCGGCTCCGCTTCGCACGACCTCGGCGAGGACCTCCTCGAGCAGCTCGCGGTCGTCCTCGATCGTGCGGCGTCCGTCGGCGCTCAAACCGCGTCTCGTTCCCTCGCGGCGCTGGCGATCGCCATCAACAGGGCGTGCAGGCGCGAGTCGTCGGTCAGCTCGGGATGAAACGAGCAGGCGACGACGCGTCCCTGGCGGACCACCACGGGGTGGCCGTCGACCTCGGCGAGTACCTCGACGTCCTCGCCCGGGTCCTCTATCCAGGGCGCGCGGATGAACACCGCGCGGATCGGTTCGTCGCCGATGCCCGGGATCGTCACGTCGGCTTCGAAGCTCGCGAGCTGGCGGCCCCAGGCGTTGCGGCGCGTCGAGGCGTCGAGCAGCCCGAGGTGCTCGCGGCCGAGAAGGATCATCCCGGCGCAGGTCCCGAGGACGGCGCCACCGGCCTCGACGTGCGAGCGGATCGGTTCCTCGAGGCCGTCACGCTCGATCGCCTTGGCGATCGTCGTGCTCTCCCCGCCCGGGATCACGAGCGCGTCGAGGTCGGCGATCTCACCGGCGTTGCGAACCTCGCGGACGTCGGCGCCGAGCTCGGAGAGCATGCGTGCGTGGCGCGCGAAACCCCCCTGGCTGGCGAGGACGCCGACGCGCAGCTTCCCCCCTTTCTCGGCCAGCTCAGGCTCCGCGGTGCTGGAGCAGCTCGCCGCGCTCGGCGAGCTGGCCGATGTCGTCGCCGCGCATCGGCGAGCCAAGCTCGAGTGAGGCCTCGAGGACGCGCGCGGGGTCGGCGAAGTGGGTCGTCGCCGCGACGACGGCGCGGGCGCGTGCCTCGGGGTCGTCGGACTTGAAGATCCCCGAGCCGACGAAGGTGCCCTCGGCGCCGAGCTGCATCGTCAGCGCGGCGTCGGCCGGGGTCGCGATGCCACCGGCGCAGAACAGCGGAACGGGGAGCCAGCCGCGCTCGGCGACGTCGAGGACGACGTCGAGCGGAGCGCGGAGCTCCTTCGCCTCGGAGGCGAGCTCCTCGCGCGGCAGCGAGCTGAGGCGTCGGATGCCGCCGACGATCTCGCGCAGGTGGCGGACGGCCTCGACGATGTTGCCGGTGCCGGCCTCGCCCTTCGAGCGGATCATCGCCGCGCCCTCGCCGATCCGCCGCAGCGCCTCGCCGAGGTTGGTCGCGCCGCAGACGAACGGGACGTCGAAGGCGAGCTTGTCGATGTGGTTGGCCTCGTCGGCCGGCGTCAGGACCTCGGACTCGTCGATGTAGTCGACCTCGAGCGACTGCAGGACCTGAGCCTCGACGAAGTGCCCGATGCGCGCCTTGGCCATGACCGGGATCGAGACGGACTCCTGGATCGCCTTGACGACGCTCAGGTCGGCCATCCGAGCGACGCCACCGTCGCGGCGGATGTCGGCGGGAACGCGCTCGAGCGCCATGACCGCCGCGGCGCCGGTCTCCTCGGCGATCAGGGCCTGCTCCGGCGTCGTGACGTCCATGATCACGCCGCCCTTGAGCATCTCGGCGAGGCCTGTCTTGACGCGGAAGGTGGCTGTCTCGGTCATGGCTTCGATCATAGGGCTGGGCGGCGCCCGAATCGGCCAAAATGCGCCCCGCGCGGGCACCGGAACGCAAACGGGCCCCGCGAGCGGGGCCCGTCGGCCAGCCGAGTGGGGCTGGAGCGGCTACTTGAGCTTGAAGGCGCGGATGCGGTCCTTGAACGCACCCTTGTCCTGTGCGTAGACGCCGTAGGCGAGCGCCTGGACGAGCGCGAGCAGAGAAGTGTTCGAACGCGTGAACGACGGGCTGTTCGAGGAGTAGTAGAGCGTGTTGTCGACGTGGTCTCCGACCTCGGAGAGGGTCGCGTCGGTGATCGCCATCGTCGATGCGCCGCGGTGGCGGGCAAGCTTCATGGCGCGGATCACGATCGGGTGGGCGCCGCCGGCCGAGAAGGCGATGACCAGCGAGTCCTCGTCGACCCGGCTGAGCCGGGTGATCGCGTCCTGACGCGGGCTCGCGATGACCTCGGCCCGGATGTCGAGGAGGGCGAGGAGGTGGCGCAGGTAGGAGGCGAAGAAGGCGAGCTGGTCGAGGCCCACGATCATCACGCGATTCGCACCCGCGAGCGCGGCGACGCAGGCGTCGACCTGCTCGGAGGTCAGGTTGCGGACCGTCTCCTCGACGTTTGCGTGGTCCGTCGCGAGGGAGCTCTCGAACTCCGAGTGATCGAAGGCGACGAGCGGCTCCGTCGTGCCCTCACCGGGGCGCGAGCGGTACTCCTCGATCGCGGCCTGCTGAAGCTCGGGGTAGCCCTCGAAGCCCAGTGCCTGCGAGAAGCGAACGACGGTCGAGGACGAGGTGTCGGCGCGGCGGGCCAGCTCCTCGGCCGTCTGGAAGGCGGCTTCGTCGAGGTGATCGACGATGTAGCGCGCGACCTCCTTCTGCGAGCGCGAGAACTCCTCGAAGCGCTCGGTGATGTAGGCCGAGAGGCTGCGACCGCCCGGACGGACGACGGCGCTGGCCGGCTCCGGCGCCGTGGCGTCGGCGGTCTCGACTGCTTGCGTGTCGGCCGCGCGGGCCTTGGTGGCGGTCTTGGTCACGGCGGCTCTTTTCTCGCCGCCCGCGCCTTTCCCTTCCGGTGCGCGTCCGCTACGGGTTGATTCCGCCGCCGCCGGTGTCGTTCTGGGGCCCCTCGGGCGCCCGTCGGTCGCCGTCCTGCGGTGAGATTCCGCCGTTCGGGGCTACCTCCACGTCCGCCGTGTCCCCGACTCGCGAGCAGGTCTCGAACCCGACCTCGCCGGCCAGCCGGGTGCGTTCGGGCTGGGAATCCGCGATCTCGCTCTGGATCCGGGCGAACTCGAAGGCCTGATCCTCCTCGGCGGCGCTGCGGGCGTCGCGCAGGAGGTCGAGCGCCTCCTGGCGCGCGGTCAGGTAGCGCGCCATCGGCGCCTCGAGCTCCTCGGGCGGCTCGAGTGCCGAGAGCGAATCGAGCTCGCCCTGGGAGATCGAGATCAACTCGCCGACCAGCCTGGCGTTGCCGGCGGCATCGTCGACGGGCTGCGCGGTCGCCTCTCGGACCTCTTCGCGGGCGCGCTCGCAGATGTCATCGCCCTGTGCGATCAGGGCGTTCGCGCTCAGCTCCTCGGGCGGGTCGGGCTCCTGCTTCTCGCCGCACCCGGCGAGCGGCAGCGCTATCAGCACAGCGGCCGCGAGGGCGTGGAATCGGCGACGAGCGAGCACGGGCGGCAGGCTACCTCCCGGCCTGGCGGCGCCCTTCGCCCTCCGGGCTCACTGATACATGACGTAGCGCGCCTCGGGATCGAGGCCCATCACCTGGGACGGGCTCATCAGGCCGTCGTCCAGGGTGTAGAAGAGCGAGAAGCCGGCGTCGAGGCGCGGGTGCGAGAGTGCCGCGTAACCAGCGCGCTTGGGCGGCGGCGAGCCGATCCCGTCGAAGTTGAGGACGACGTCCACGCCCTCGGGCTCGCGGATCTTGCCGCGATTGGCCACCGACCCCTCTCGGAACTGGTGCACGACCAGGAGCTTGGGACCGACGCCGGCCGCCAGCGACCAGCGGGAGATCATCTCCGCCGCCCGGTTCACCTGCTCGGCGTTGACGTGGCCCGTGGTCCTGCCCGGCACCCCTCGCCTTCCGACGGCCCACTCGGGATCGATCGCCACGTCGACACCCTCGGTCTCGATCCGCGGCCGTAGCGCGCGGAGCTCGTCGACGATCTTCGCCCGGCCGGGCTGGATGTCGAGGACGAGCCGGCCGCCGAGTCGTTGCGCCCGACGCTGATATGCGTCGAGGACGGCGGGTGCCTGGCGCGTCCGGTAGAGGCCGTCGCGACCGGCATCGGCCGTCGCGATCGTCGCGATGACGTCGAACCCGGGAACCACCGGCGGCTGGGTGCGGCGCTCGTAGGCGCGCGCCTGGCGCTCGAGCTTGCGCTTCGCGTCCGAGACCGAGTTGCGGCCGAGGACGGTCCGCGTGAGCTGCGGCGCGCCGTAGTAGGTCACGATTCGCGAACCGTCGATCGGTAGAGCGGCGGGCTCGCCGCGACGCGCGGTCGACCGCGCGCGAGCGCCCGGGTTCTCGGCGCGGAAATCGCGGGTCGCCTCAGCGACCTCGGAGCTCGTCGGGGGGCCAGGGCGCGAGGCCGACTGCGAAGCCCCCGTCGCCGCGGCGCCGGCGCCCGTCAACGCCGCGAGGGCGAGGACCGTGGGCAGGGCGGCGAGGGCGAGCATCCTCGTGCCCCTCCGCGTACGAGGGCTCCGTCTCATGCTCTCAAGCAACACGCGTTCACCAAATTCGATCCGGTCGCGGCCCGCGTCCGTAATCCGTGATGTGGGACCGACGCGCAACACGAGCTCTCCCCACGGATCGGCCATCATTGCAGCGGGTTGGCTACGCGAGCTGACACGCCGGGTGAGGGTGAGTGGGGAGACCCCGAGCTGCTCGAGCGGCTGGCGGAGCGCGACGAGGATGCGCTCCGGCGCGTCTACGAGCGCGTCGGCGCGCCGGTCTTCGCCCTCCTGTTGCGAACGCTCGACGAACGAAGCGACGCCGAGGACGTGCTCCAACAGGTCATGCTCGAGCTCTGGCAACGCGCCCCGAGCTACGACCCGAGCAGGGGCACGCTCGTGACCTGGGCGATGAACATCGCTCGCAGTCGCGCGATCGACCTTCTGCGCCGGCGAGTGCCCGAACCGATCGGCGCGGGGACCGACCCGGAGCTAGAGCGGCGTCTCGGTGCGATCGATGACGACCCGGTCGAGCGGATGGTCGAGCGCCATCGAGTCGCCGGTCTGCTGCGTGGCCTGCCGGCGGTCGAGCGCGAGGTCCTTCGCTTGCGCTTCTACGAGGGCCTGAGTCAACGCGAGATCGCCGCGCGACTCGACGCCCCGCTCGGGACCGTGAAGATGCGGATGGTCTCGGGGCTGCGACGACTGCGCGAGGCGATCGAGGAGGACGCATGAGGCGCGGCGAGCGAAACCGGATCGACGAGGCGATCGCCGATTACCTGGCGGGCGACCTCGACCCAGGCGCCGCGCGCGAGTTCGAACGCCGTATGGCGGCTGATCCGAAACTGGCCGAGCAGGTCGCCGCACTGGAGGGGGTCGGCGCGATGCTGAGCGACCTGCCACCGGAGAACTGGGAGGCGACGGAGCTGCCGGAGCTACGGCTCCCGGCGGAAGGGCGGCCGACGCCGGTCGCCGGTCAGCGCGGGCGCCAAAAGGCGTGGCACGCCTGGCGACCGCGGCTTCGGGTCGCGGCCGCGGGTGCGCTCGCGGTCGCGGTCGCGGCGCTCGTCGTGGTCCTCGCTCTCGCCGGGCCGACGGCGGAGAATCCGAATCCCGAGCCGTCGCCCGAGCCCGAGCCGGTGGCGCTCGCCGCGTTTGACGATGGTCCGGCAGGTGCGAGCGGCACGGTCGTCGCGGCCGACGGAACGGCGAGGGTCGCCGTCGACGGCCTCGAACCCAGTCGCCCGGGCACCCATTACGAGCTATGGCTGTTCGAGGGGAGCGATGAGCCGGTCTCGCTGGGACGCTTCCGCACGGACGGGAGCGGAGCCGCGGAGACCGAGGTCAGGGTGCCCGCCGAGATCCGCGAGCGCGACTTCATCGACGTCTCGCTCGAGCGCGACGGCGGCGATCCGGACCATTCCGGGCGCTCCGTCCTGCGAAGCGACGGCGCTCCGAGCTGAGGCGAGAGAAAGCCAACCGCTTCGCGGCTCGGGCTCGTAGCGCTCGATTACCCACCACCCGCCTGACAGGAGGCGACAGATGAGGACATCGAGACTCAGGAACGCGACCCCGGGCGGCGGAGCCCTCGCGATCGCCGGAGCGCTGGCGCTCGTGCTCGCGCTGGCTCTCGTCGCGCCCGCGCAGGCCGCCAAGCTGGGCGGCAAGACGACCCTCCAGCCCGATCCGGAGACGTTCGCGGCCCTCGACGAGGCCGGGATCCAGGTCGCACCGAGGGGTGATGCCGCGGCCGGCGACGACGGCATCTCGTTCCCGATCACGAACGGCAAGCTCGACCGTGAGTACCGGGGCGTCATCCGCCACAGCGGCGGGCTGCGGTTCTTCAACGAGGAGGGCGACGCCCTGATCGTCAAGAACTTCAGGATCGTGATCAGCGACGAGCGCGCGGTCCTGCGTGCGGTCGTCCCGGGCGCCGGAGTCGTCCGGCTCGCGGATCTCGACCTGAGCAAGGCCGAGATCGACAAGAACGGCAAGCGCGTGACGATCTCCGGTGTCGAGGTCGCGCTCGCCAAGCCGGCAGCCGAGGCGTTCAGCGCCACGTTCGGCGTTCCCGACCTGACCGGTGCCCACCTGGGCGTCGCGACGGTCGCCGCCCGCCTCTAGGCGCGGCGCGTACTCAAACGCAGTCCCGCGACGGGCACGGAGCCGCGTCTCGCGGTTTCGTGCCCGTTAGCGTGGCTGCCATGAGCGAACGCGAGAAGCCCAGCGTCGAGATCCCCGATGGCGATCCGAGCTACCAGCTCGAGATCGAAGACATCGAGGTCGGCGACGGCGAGGAGGCCGTCTCCGGGGCGACGGTCGAGGTCCACTACGTCGGCCATGCCTGGTCGGACAAGCAGCAGTTCGACGCCTCGTGGGACCGCGGCGAGCCGCTCAAGTTCGGCCTCGGTCGCGGTCAGGTGATCCAGGGCTGGGACGAGGGCGTCCAGGGGATGCGGGTCGGCGGTCGCCGCCGGATCACGATCCCGCCGATGCTCGGCTACGGCAAGCGCGGCGCGGGCGGCGTGATCAAGCCCGACGAAACGCTCGTCTTCGTCGTCGACCTGGTCTCGGTCGGCTGAGCCGGACCGGCGGTTTGCCCGGCAGCCCGTCGTTTCGCGAGCTCGATCTCGCCCGCGACCGCGAGGCGCTCACCGACCTGCTGACGTCGGAGACCTGGAGCTTTCGCACCCGCCCGGAGATCAGCCGCGCGGACGTCGATGAGGAGATCGCGGGCGGCGCCTACACGGGCAAGGACGACCTGACCCTCGCGATCGAGGACGGCGCGGAGCTGATCGGCGTCGTCCGCGCCCAGGACATCGGCAACCCGCGTGAGGACGCGCAGCTCGACTTCCGCCTGCGCACGCCGGCGCGCGGTCGTGGGATCGGCAAGCTGGCGATCGCCGAGATCACGCGGGCGCTCTTCGAGCGCGACCCGGCGCGGCGACGGATCGAGGGGCAGACGCGGTCCGACAACGTCGCGATGCGCCGCGTGTTCCTCGCCGGCGGCTACGTCCAGGAGGCCGTCTACCGCCAGGCATGGCCGGCCGGCGATGGCAGCGGCGAGTGGTTCGACGCGGTCGGCTACGCGATCCTGCGCTCGGATTGGGAGCGCGGCGAGACGACCCCGGTCGACTGGGTTTAGGCGGGCTCGAGGCGGACGGCGACGCTGTTGTAGGCGGCGTTGCCGGTCACCGAGTCGAGCACGGTCGGGTCCGTCACGTCGTTGACGCTCGCGCCCGCGAGACCGGCGGCGTGCTTCCAGCCGACACCATCGCGCGACCCGTGTCCGAAACCGTGCGGCACCGAGACGACTCCGGGGCGCATCTCGTCGCTGACGGCGAGCTTGACCTCGATCTCACCCACGCTCGACACGACGCGCACCGTGCCCCCGTCAGCGAGTCCGCGAGCCGTCGCGTCCTCGGGATGCAGCAGCGCCGTGCACTGATCGGCGCCCTTCGTCAACCGGCGGCTGTTGTGCATCCAGGAGTTGTTCGTCCGCAGTCCTCGCCTGCCGATCAGCGTCAGGTCGTAGCCGTCGCCGCGGGCCGACTCGCGCTCGGTCGCGATCGCCTCGAGCTCGCCGGCGGCCTCGAGGAACGCCTGCGGCGCGAGTCTGACGGTGCTGTCGTCGGTCAGCAGCGGGCCGGGTAGCCGCGGTTGGAGCGGGCCGAGGTCGATCCCGTGGCGGGCCCGCTTGATCTTCCAGAGCGTCAGGCCCTTGAGCGGGCCGCGCCGCAGGACGCCGTAGGGGCCCGCGGCGATCGCCGCCTCGAGAAGGCGTCCAGGCGAGGTGAGGCGCGAGGCGAGGCCGACACCGCGCCCCGCGACGCCACGGCCGAGCCGCCGGGTGAGGCCGTTGAGGATCTCCCAGTCCTCCTTGCCGCCGTCTCGCTTCGGCACCGCCGCCGGGCTCCAGCGGACGTGATTTCGGACCGAGACGGCCGGGAAGACCGCGTCGACCTCGCCGCGCTCGAGCGGCGAGACGGGCGGCAGGATCACGTCGGCGTGACGGCTGGTCTCGGTGATGTAGGGGTCGATCGAGACCATGAACTCGAGCTCGCCGAGGGCGCGGTCGAGCTTCGCGCCGCCGGGCGCCGAGAGGACCGGGTTGCCGGCGTGGACGAGCATCCCGCGCACCTGTCCATCGCCCGGCGTGAGGATCTCGTCCGCGAGGCCGGCGATCGGCAGCTCGCCGTTGAACTCCGGCAGGCCGCTGACGCGCTGGGTCCAGCGTCCCACCGCCTTCGTCCCGGAGCGCCCGGCGAGCTTGAGTCCGAGCGCGAGGTCGAGGAACGGCTCGGCGAACATCGCGCCGCCCGGCCGGTCGAGGTTGCCCGTGACCGCGTTGAGGACGTTGATCAGCCAGTGGGTCAGCGTCCCGGTGCGCTGCTGGCAGACGCCGACACGGCCGTAGGCGACCGCGCTCTCGGCGGCGGCGAAGTCACGCGCCAGCGTCGCGATCTCGTTCTCGCCGACACCGGCCTCCACCGCTGCTCGCGCCGGCGGCCATTCGGCGACGAGCGCCTCGACCTCCTCGAGGCCCGAGAACTCGATCTCATCCGAGAGATCGGTCAGACCCTCCTCGAAGATCACGTTGAGCATCCCGAGGAGCAGGAACGCGTCCCCGCCCGGCCGCACCGACACATGGCGACTCGCCGAGCGCGCGGTCTCGGTCCGGCGGGGATCGACCACGACGACCTCTCCCCCGCGCTCGACGATCGCGCGCAGGCGGTGGCGCGCGCCGGGCGCCGTCATCACCGAGCCGTTGGAGACCGACGGGTTCGCGCCGAGGACGAGCATGAAGTCGGTGCGGTCGATGTCGGGCAGCGGAAACAGCGTCAGGTTCCCGAACATCTCGGCGGACGTGCGGTGCTGCGGAAGCTGGTCCGTGGAGGTCGCCGAGTGGTGGTTCTTGCCGCCCATCACCTCGCGCAGCGCGATCGCCGACAGGATCGACCACGAGTGGACGCTCGGGTTGCCGAGATAGGTGGCGACCGCCGAGCGGCCGTCGCGCTCCTGGATCCGGCGCAGGCCGTCGGCGGCGAGGTCGAGTGCCTCCTCCCAACCGATCGGGACCCACTCTGAGCCGACGCGCTTCACCGGTGAGTCGAGCCGGTCGGGGTCCTCGTAGAGGTCGGCGTTCGCGGCGGCCTTCGGGCAGATGTAGCCCTTCGACATCGGATCGTCCTTGTCGCCCGTGATCCGCAGGACGCGGTCGCCGTCGACCTCGACCGAGATCCCACAGTGCGCCTCGCAGAGCGTGCAGAGGCGGTGGACGGTCTTCGTCGCCATGGCGGTTCAGCATCCCACACCGGGTACCGGCAGGCGCATGCGGAGCTACGACATAGCCGTGATCCCGGGTGACGGGATCGGGAACGAGGTGACTCCGGCGGCGCTCGAGGTCCTCGCCGCCGCGGGCAGGCGCCACGGCTTCGAGCTGAGGCGGACGGACTACGACTGGGGCTGCGATCGCTACGTCGCCGACGCCGCGATGATGCCCGCCGACGCGCTCGACCAACTCGGCGAGAGCGACGCGATCTTCCTCGGCGCGGTCGGCCGCCACGACGTCCCCGACCACGTCTCGCTGTGGGGGCTGCTGATCCCGATCCGCCGGCACTTTCGCCAGTACGTCAACGAGCGGCCGATGCGACTGTGGCCGGGGATCGAGTCGCCGCTTCGAGGCGCGACGCCGGAGAACCTCGACCTCGTGGTGGTCCGCGAGAACAACGAGGGCGAGTACTCGGAGATCGGCGGGCGGCTGCACTCCGGCACCGACATGGAGATGGCGGTCCAGGAGACGGTCTTCACGCGGACCGGCTGCGACCGGGTGATGGACTATGCGTGCCGGCTCGCAGCCGAGCGATCGGGCCGGATCTGCTCGGCGACGAAGTCGAACGGGATCATCCACACGATGCCCTACTGGGACGAGCGCTTCGCAGCCGCGCTCGATCGCAACCCGGGCCTTCGCTCCGAGCAGGTGCTGATCGACGCGCTGGCGGCGATGGTCGTGCTCGACCCGGGGCGCTTCGACGTGATCGTCGCGTCGAACCTCTTCGGCGACATCCTCAGCGACCTGACCGCGGCGACCGCAGGCTCGATCGGTATCGCCCCGTCGGCGAACCTCAATCCGGAGCGCGACTTCCCATCGATGTTCGAGCCCGTCCACGGATCGGCGCCCGACATAGCCGGCAAGGGTGTGGCGAACCCACTCGGCGCGATCTGGTCCGGCGCCCAGATGCTCGAGCACCTCGGCGAGGCCGAGGCCGCGGCCGCGGTCCTGAACGCGATCGAGGGCTCGCTCGCCGGCGGCGGGCCCAGAACGCCTGACCTCGGGGGCTCGGCAGGCACCGCAGACGTCGTCGCCGAACTGTGCGCCGCGTTTTAGGAATCACTTAGACGGGGAACCGCTCGGCCCATGGGTGTTGAGGAGCGCCCGCCGGCGACGGCGGGCGGTGGCGGCGAGGACGCCGAGAAGGAACTGCTCGGGACCGGGACCTACCGGAGCCTCGGCGAGCAGAAGCTGAGCCCACAGGAGGAGCGCTTCGAGCGCGCGCGGCGGACCTCAGGCCTGTTCATCGCACCCGCGGTGATCATCGGATTCCTCCTCCTCCCGCTCGACCTCGACCAGACCCAGCACACCCTCGCCGCGATCCTGCTCGGGGTCGTCGCGTTGTGGATCACGGAGGCGGTGCCGATCCCCGTCGGCGGCCTGATCGGGATCGCGCTGATCGTGTTCCTCGGTGTCGGCGACGCCGACACCGTGCTGGCGCCGTTCGGGTCCTCGACCGTCTTCACGTTCATCGGCGCTTTCATCATCGCTCAGGCGATGCTGCGCCACGGGCTGGCGCGAAGGTTCGCGTTCCGCATGCTCGCGATCCAGGGCGTGTCGAAGTCGACCGCCCGGACAGTCATCGCGTTCGGTCTCATCACCGCGGTGCTGTCAGCGTTCGTGTCGAACACCGCGACGGTCGCGATGCTGCTGCCGACCGCGATCGCGATCCTCGCGACGCTCACGAACCTCATGAACAAGGAGCGCACCGGCGACGGCGAGCGCTTCGACCCGCTCAAGCTTCGCGTCGGCGTCGCGCTGATGCTGATGCTGGCCTACGGCGCGAGCGTCGGCGGACTGTTGACACCGGTCGGCAGCCCGCCGAACCTGATCGGGCGCCAGGCGATCGAGAATGCGACCGGCGAGCGCATCTCGTTCTTCGAGTGGATGCTGAGCGCGCTGCCGGTCTGCGCCGTGATGTTCGTGATCCTCGCGGTGATCCTGCTGCTCCTGAATC
Organism: Thermoleophilia bacterium SCSIO 60948; assembly: GCA_021496505.1. Lineage (GTDB taxonomy): Bacteria > Actinomycetota > Thermoleophilia > Solirubrobacterales > 70-9 > JACDBR01. The sequence continues at coordinate 1,668,710 of CP053031.1, forward strand.
GCCCCGAGGTCAAGCGCCTCGAGGGTGTCGACGAGTACGTCGCCGAGGAGCGACGCAAGCTCGGCTCGATGTCGCAGAAGGAGAAGAACACGCTGATCGCGTTCGCTACGGCGGTCACGCTGTGGATCGCCCCGGGGATCGTCGGGATCATCGCCGGCGACGACTCGAAGGCCTACGACGAGGTGGTCACCCACCTCGACGAGGGCATCGTCGCGATCTTCGCCGCCTCGCTTCTCTTCCTGCTGCCGTCGAATTGGCAGAAGCGCGAGTTCACCCTCACCTGGTCGGAGGCCAAGGAGATCGACTGGGGCACGATCGTCCTGTTCGGCTCCGGCGTGATCTTCGGGACGCTCCTCGCCGAGACCGGCCTCGCCGACACGCTCGGCACCTCGGGCGCCGAGGCCCTCGGCGTCAGCTCGACGATCTCGATCACGATCTTCGCGGTGATCCTCTCGATCCTCGTCTCGGAGACAACGTCGAACACCGCGAGCGCGTCGATCATCATCCCGATCGTCATCCCCGTAGCCGCGGCGGCCGGGGTCGACCCGTTCATCCCCGCCCTCGCCGGCACGTTCGCCTGCTCGTTCGGGTTCATGCTGCCGGTCTCGACTCCGCAGAACGCGATCGTCTACGGGTCCGGCGTGGTTCCGATCACGAAGATGATCAAGAACGGCTTCGTCTTCGACGTCCTCGGAGCGATCGCGATCATCGTCCTGCTGCCGATCATGGTGAACCTGCTCGGACTGGCCGGCTGAGCGAAGCCCCCGGATCGCGGGTACTCGCCGGGCATGGATCTCGCCGCCGCCGCACGGATACCGGGACACCTCGCGAGCTTCGGCCGCTTCCTCTCGCGCCGCGAGGAGCGCGAGCGAGCTGACACCGATGCCTTTGACGAGCTCTCGCGCCGGCCGCTGCCGCTGGCCCCCGGCCTCGAGATCGAGTGGCTGGGAACGGCGGGCTACAGGCTGACTTACGAGGGTCGCTCGGTCCTGATCGACCCGTACCTGACCCGGGTCCCGTTCGGCGAGGCGATAGGCAGCGCGCCCGCGCTCGGCGATCCGGTCGTCCAGAGCCGCTTCCTCGGACCCGAGGTCGGCCAGGTCGATGCGATCCTCGTCGGCCATACGCACTTCGACCACGCGATCGACGTGCCGCAGCTGACCCGCAACCTCGGCGCGACCGCGTACGGCTCCGATTCGCTGCGGAGGCTGATGGCGCTCTACCGGCTCGAGGACCGGGCCGTCGAGGTCGAGCCGCACCGCGCCTACGAGATCGGGCCGTTCGTCGTCCGCTTCGTGCCGAGCCTGCACTCGAAGCTCATCCTCGGCCTCCAGGTGCCGATGGACGGCGCGCTGTCGTGCGAGCACCTCGACCACCTCTCGCCGTCGGAGTACAAGTGCGGCGACGTCTACGGCATCCACATCGAGGTCGGCGGGACGACCCTGTACCACCAGGGCAGCGCGAACCTGATCGACGACGAGGTCCCGCGAGGCGGCGTCGACGTCTTCCTCGCCGGCATCGCGGGGCGCCGGTTCACCCAGGAGTATTGGGGACGGATCCTGCCGCTGCTCGAGCCGAGGACCGTCGTCGCCGGGCACTTCGACGACTTCTTCCGGCCGCTCGACGAGCCGCTCGGGTTCTCCACCAACGTCAACCTCTCGGGGCTGCCGGACGAGATCGCCGCGGTCAGCTCGGACATCGAGGTCGCGGCGGTGCCGATCCTCGACCGCGGCCGCGGATCAGACCAGTCGCACGAGTCCGCGTAGGACGAAGTAGATCCCTGCTCCGGCGAGCAGGACCGTCAGCGCGAGCCGTCCGTAGCGCCGCATCCCCTCGCCGAGCGCGCCGAGGAATCGCTCGCCCGCCTCGGGGGCGATCCGCGTGAGGGCGAGTGGCACCCAGGCCGGAGCCGAGCCGAGCGCGACGAGCAGCGCGGCGAGAGCGAGCTCAGGGCCGGAACCAAGGCCGGCGGCGGAGATCTCCTTCGCAGCCGCGGCGATCAGCGGGATGCCGGTGAGGTTCGTGACCACGGCGCCGACACCGAGCGCGGCCGCGGCGGCGATGCCCGCGGCACCCGACGCGAACGACTCCGTCGCCGGTCCCGCGGCGGGCGCGTGAAGGCGCCTCGATGCCCAGACGACGAGCGCGGCGACCATCAGAGCCGCTCCGATCGCCAGGTCGAGGCGCGCGTCGAGTCGCGGTTCGGCCGGAAGCCTGATCGCGCTGCCGAGCACGATGATCGCCGCGACGAGCAGGACCGTCGCCGCGACGACCCCGCCGGCGTAGCCCAGCGCCGGCCTGCGTCCTCCCGGCAGCGCGAGCAGAAGCGTCTGCTCGGTCAGCATCAACGGCCCGAGCGCGCTCGCGAGCCCGAGCGGCAGGATCAGCGCGAGGGCTTCGAGCACGCGCCGAGGCTACGCGCCGGGTCGGCCGCCCGACCGTGGCGTAGGGTCGGGGCGTGAGTCCGATCAGCGCGCTCATAGCCGGAGTCCCGGTCTCCGATCTCGATGCGGCCGCGGACTGGTACGAGCGCTTCTTCGGGCGACCGCCGACGATGCGCGTGGGAGACGAGGTCCTCTGGGACGTCGACGAGCACGCGACTTTGTTCATCGAGCCGAATCCTCCGCGGGCCGGCTCCGGGCGGATCACCTTCGCCGTGGCCGAGCTCGACGAGCTCCTCGCCGGTCTCGCGGCGCGCGGGATCCAGCACCGGCCGATCGAAACGTACGCCAGCGGGGTGCGCCACGTGGCGATCCCGGATCCCGACGGCAACGCCCTGGCGTTCGCCGAAGCTCCGACGCAGGGGGAACGATGACGACTGCAAAATCCAAGAAGTCCAGCGATTCAGGCTGGGCTGCGTTCGCGGGCGTCGTGATGATCATCGTCGGCACGCTCGACGCGATCTGGGGCCTCGGCGGGGTGCTCGACGAGAAGTCGATCATCGTCGGTGGCGGCAAGGGCGCGCTGATCGCCGACCTGACGCTCTGGGGTTGGGTCCACCTGTTGCTCGGGATCGTGATCGCCGCCACCGGGTTCGGCCTTCTGACCGGCCGTGACAGCGCGCGCTGGACGGCGATCGTCCTGTTGTCGCTCAACGCGATCTCGCAGGTGGTCTGGTTCACCGCCTCGCCCCTGTGGGCGTTCCTGCTGATCCTGCTCGACGTGACCGTCATCTACCAGCTGACCGTCCGCTGGGAGCGCCAGGCCTACTGGGACTGACGGCGCTCAGGCCTGGATCCGGTCGAGCTCCTCGAACGCCTCGCCGGTCGCGACCGCGAGCCGCTGCAGGCTCGGCAGGCTGTCGCGGCAGCCGACCAAGCCGACGTTCATCGTGTTCGCGTAGGACATCATCGTGATGTTGAGAGCCATCCCGTGGACCGGGATCGAGGCGGGATAGAAGCCCTCGAGCCGGCTGCCCTGCAGGTAGAGCGGCTCGGTCGGCCCGGGCACGTTCGAGACGCAGACGTTGAAAGCGCACGGCAGCGGCGTCGGGACTTTCGTAAGTGCGCTGAGCGCCTGAACGCCGCTCGGGGCCATCAGGTACGAGCTGTAGGCGAGAACCGCCTCGCGACTGAGCCCCGAGATCTGGTCCTTCGCGGCCTTCGTCGACGCAGCGATCCGGTGTAGCCGCTTCAGCGGGTTCGAGACGTCGGTCGCCATCGAGGCGAGGATCGCCGCGACGACATTGCCGGGCCCCGTCTCGTCCTCTGTGCGCACGTTGACCGGGAGGAACGCCACCAGTGGCCTGTCGGGCAGCTCGCCGAGGTCGGAGAGGAACTTGCGAAGCCCTCCGGCGAGGATGCTCAGCATCGCGTCGTTGATCGTTGCGCCGTTGGCCCTGCCGATCTCCTTGATGCGATCGAGCGGGTACTGCTGCGTCGCGAAGCGGCGGTTTCGCCCGATGCGGCGGTTGAGGATCGTCTTCGGGGCCTGAGGCGCGTGGACGAGGTCGCGATGACGGTCCATCCGCACCCAGGGATCGACGATTCGCTTGCCGAGTCCGGCCGCCGACTTCCCCTGGACTCGCAGCGTGCGCACCAGCCCTCCGAGGCTCGCGAGCCCTCCCCCGTCGCCATTGCTCGACGGAGGCGGCGACTGGAAGAACAGCGCCTTGTCGCGCTCGTCGGGATCCGTGCTCATCCCGCGGGCGGTGAGGCGGGTCGCGGTTATGCCATCGACGAGCGAGTGATGGACCTTCAGGTAGACGGCGAAGCGGCCGCCCTCGAGCCCCTCGACCACGTGCACCTCCCAGGGTGGCCGGGAGAGATCGAGCGGATTGCTGTGCAGTCTCGAGACGAGGACCCCGAGCTCGCGCTCGCCGCCGGGAGTTGGCAGCGCCGAGCGACGGACGTGGTAGTCGAGGTCGGGCTCCTCGTCGGTCACCCACGCCTGGAGCGGGCTCGCCAGGAAGCGCGGATGGCGCAGCCGCTTGTTCCACGGCGGCTCGACCGAGCCCCGGGCCCGCGCGGCGTCGACCACGTCGCGGGTGTAGGTCGGCCCGGCATCGTCCGGCGGCTCGAACGTCGCCATCGACGCGACGTGCATCATCGTCTCCGGCGTCTCGCTGAGGAGAAACAGCGAGTCGAGCACGGACGGGCGGTCGCTCATGGTCCTTCAGGTTCCCGACCACGTGCCAGGGCTAACGGATCGGCAACCGAGGGAGATGGGCCGGGGTGGACTCGAACCACCGCGCGACGGATTATGAGTCCGCTGCTCTGACCAACTGAGCTACCGGCCCGGGCTCGGGCGCGAGCGTACCGCCCGAGAGTCAGGCTCGGACGAGGGTCGCGAAGAGATGCTCGAGCGTCGCCTCGGGATCGCCCGTGACCCCCGTGTGGGTCGGCGAGGCCTGGATCACCGTGCTCGAGGGCGCGGCGATCCAGCCGAAGCGCTCGGACTGCTGCAGCCTGCCGAGGGTGCCGCAGTCGCGCTCCCCCGCCGCGACGCGCTCGATCGTTCGCAGGTGCTCGCCGACCGCGTCTAGGTCGATCTCCGGCGCGAGCGCCAGCAGCCGCTCGCGGTCGACCTCGATACGCGCCTCGAGGAAGCGGTGGCGTCGGCAGTGGAGCACGACGCCGACGTTGATCCGCTCGCCGCGCTCGATCGACGGCACGACCTGGAGCACGGCGTACTGGAAGACCTCCTCGCGGCCGCTCTCAGGCACGGGCCCTCCCCTCCTCCGCCGCCTCGATCCATAGCGGGCGAGCCTCGAGGCGTGCGAGCAGGTACTCGACGTAGGAGCCGCGATCGACGCCGCCGAACCAGCCCTCGGGCACCTCGGCGGCGACCGATGCGAGCAGCTCGGCCGTGACCCGGGGCGCGAGCTCGGCGTCGGCGTCGGCGATCGGGCCCGCGCGCCCGATCAGCACGTGGTCTCGGATCGCATCGAACCGCCCGCTCGCCGCGGTGGGATCCAGGCCCTGGTGCTGGCGGTAGAGCGCGGCGCCGTGATCGATCAGCCAGAGCTCGCCGTGCCAGGTCAGCAGGTTCGGGTTCTTCGGCGTGCGGTCGACGTTCTCGACCAGCGCGTCGAACCAGACGATTCGGGCCGCCAGCGCCGGATCGACATCGAAGCGGCCAGCCGGCGAGAACGGCAGCGCGCCGGGCAGGAAGTCGAGACCGGCGTTCTCGCCGGCGCTCGCCGCGAGCAGCTCCTGAATCTCGGGATCGGGCTCCGCCAGCGCGAGCTCGGCCGGCATCGAGACGATCGCGAGCTCGGGGACCGGAAGCCCGAGCTCCTGGGCCAGCCGGCCGGCCAGGAGCTCGGCGACGAGCGCCTTGGGTCCCTGCCCGGCACCGCGCAGCTTGACCACGTAGAGGCCGTCGTCGGACGCCTCGACGAGCGCGGGCAGCGAACCGCCCTCCCGCAGCGGGGTGACGTAGCGCGTCGCGCGAACCGATCCGAGCTGGGAGGCGACCACGGCCGCGAGGCTATGGCTCAGCGCGGCGAGGCGCGGCGCCCGGGATCGTCCTCGAGCCGGTCGCGGTCCCAGTTGCCGTGGATCGCGGCCGCCTCGTAGGTCGTCTGGAGGAACCCCATCAGGGTCGCGTCGGGATCGTCCGCCGTGCGCACGGCTTCGTAGGGCAGGACGAACTGCCCGCCCTCGGCGTAATAGAACGCCTCGCTCGGCGTGATCGCGTGCTCCTGGAAGCCGTCGGGCTCGGGATAGGCGTAGGCGTAGAACATCCCCTCCCCGTCGCCGCCGGGCCAGAACCCGGCGCTCGAGAGCTCGTGCGAGTAGCCCTCGACCATCACCCAGTCGCCGCAGTTGGGCGCCCCACCCGGATGCCGCGGCGCGTCGCGACCGGAGAACCGGGTCACGGCCATGTCCATCGCGCCCCAGAAGAAGTGGACGGGGCTGACCTTGCCGATGAAGTGACCGCGGAAAGCGCTCATCACACGATCGGCCTGGATCAGCTGGCGCCAGAAGAGGTTGGTCGCCTCGGGGTCATAGGCGCCCGGTGCCGTCTGCTCGGGAAACGGCGTCGCGTCGGGGACCTCGACCGGCCGCGGCAAGATCGGCGCGTCGATCTCGAGCTCGGCGAGCGCCTCGGAGACCTCGCCGTAGAAGTCGGCGACGGACTTCGGCTCGAGGTCGATGACGCGCTCGTCGCCGTCGTCGGTACGGAACCACAGCACGTGGTCGACGAAATCTAACTCGGCGTCGAAGATCCCGGTCCCGTTCGGGATCGCGGTGGTCGTCAGTCCGCGAGGCGAGACGTAGAGCGCGGTCTGCCACCAGTGATTGACCATCGGCGCGTTGGCGAGCCGCAGCTTGCCGACGATCTGGGTCCACATGTGGAGGGTGTCGCGCGTGTCGGTCCAGTCGTCGACGCGCAGCGCGAGCCAGGCGTGTGAGTTCGAGGAGGCGGTCACTTTTCCGAGACTGGCAGACTCGTCAACGTGGAGAGTCTGAGCGCAGTGCTGCGCGCTGTGGTCGAGCAGGGAGATCCGGCTGCGCTGGAACCGCTGCTCGCCCCGGAGGTCCTGCTCGACTCGAACAGCGAGCGCGGCCGGCGACGGATCGAGGGGCGCGACGAGGTGCTCGCGCATCTGAGTGGCCCGGGCCCGGGAGAGGTCGTCGACTGGCGCGCGGCCGAGTACCCGACCGGCGCCGCGATCACGTTCGAGTGGCACGGCGCATCGGGCGCTGATCGCAGGCGCTGGTACCTCCGCCGCGATCCGAGCGGCGAGATCACGGCGATCCGCAGCTACGCGGCCCGCGTCGCCGCGGGCGACGGCGGACCCCCGGAGGTATCGCCCGCGGTGCTGGCGGCGACCGGACCCGGCTCGGTGCGCGAGCCACTCGTCCACGGTGGCAATTCGGGCGCGGCGCTCGAGCGGATCAGGGCCGGGGACGGGCGCTCGCTCATCGCCAAGCGCGTCGGCCCGGCCTCGGACTGGCTCGGCCGGATCACCGGCGACGCGGGCCGGACGGCCCTGCTCTGGGAGGCGGGAGCGTTCGAGCGGATGCCCGTGGCGCTCGACCACGGGATCGAGACGGTGGTCCCCGACGGCGATGGCTGGTGGGTCGTGATGCGCGACCTCTCCGACACCTTCCTCGGCGACGAGCGCCGGCTGAGTCGCGCCGAGAGCCACGAGATCCTCGAGGTCGCAGCGCTCATGCACGCCGAGTTCGCTGGGGGCCCGCCGCAGGGAACCGCGCGGCTCGATCTGCGGATCGGCATGTCGGCGCTGCCTGTCGCAGCCGCCGAGCGCGAGCAGACCGACCTTCTGCCCAAGCAGATCGAAGCCGCGTGGGACGCGTTCTGCGAGGCGGTGCCGAGCGACGTTGCCGACGAGATCATGGTCACGGTGAGCGGCGACCCAGGGCTCGCCACGGCACTGCATGCGGCGGCGGCGCCGACCCTGCTCCACGGCGACCTGCGCGACGACAACCTCGGGCTCGCGCCCGACGGGATCGTGCTGCTCGACTGGGACCTCGCGACGGCGGGGCCACCGAGCGTCGAGTTCGCGTGGTACCTGTGCCACGACGCCTGGCGGATCGATGCGTCGCACGACGACATCGAGGCGGACTTCAGGACGGCTGAGGGCGAGATCGTAGGCGAGCGCGATCACGAGCTCGGGATGCTCAGCGGCCTGCTCCAATACGGCTGGATCTTCGGCCACTCGGCGCTGATCCACCCCGACCCGGTCGAGACCGAATGGGCGCATGAGGAGCTCGGGTGGTGGGTCCCGCGCACGCGGCGTGCGCTCGAGGCGGTCGGCGGAATGCCCCGCGCCGGATCGGGCTAGCGGACCGCTTCGCCGCCGGGGAGGCCCGTCTGGCAGCTCTCGCACGCGACGCGCTCGCGGGTCGCCGCGAGGCCGAGGGCCCAGCAGGTCGGGCAGCCGCGCCAGGCGATGAACGCGATCGGAAAGCCGAGCAGGCCGATCGCGCCCAGGGGACCGAGCGCGACGAGGCCGCCGACGAGGGCGACCAGACCGACGACACCGCGAATCAGGTGCACCCGGACGCTGGAGCTGGCGAAGAACGAGTCGGCCATCCGCTTCTCATACGCGCGGCGGGACCGCGACGGATCAGCCTCAGACGCTCGCGAGAGTCGCCGGTTCCTTCGCCTGGCGCTCGGAACGGCGGCGCGCGACGATCGTCGCGCCGTGGGTGGGCACGAGCGTTATCGCGCGACGCTTTGCAGGCTCCTGCGGCGCCGCCGCGGGCTCGAGGTCGAGCTCGCCCACGATCGCTCGCAGCACCTGCTTCATCTCGAAGATCGCGAAGCTGGCGCCGAGGCAACGCCGGACGCCGCCCCCGAACGGGAACCACGTGTAGGTCCCGGGCTTCTGGTCGAGGAAGCGCTCGGGGCGGAAGGCGCGCGGGTCCGGGTAGATGTCGGGACGCCGGTGGACCAGGTGGATAGCCGGAACGACCCGGGTCCCGGCCGGAAGGTTGTACCCCCCGAGCTCGACGTCCTCGGTCAGCATCCGCACGACGACGGAGAGAACGGGACGCACCCGGAGCGTCTCGGTCACGACGGCGTCGAGGTAGGCGTCCTCGCCGGCGTCGATCTCGCTGCGCAGGCGGGCGAGCTTGTCCGGATGGCGGACGAGGCGCTCGATCGCCCACGAGAGCGCGGTCGCCGTCGTCTCGTGGCCGGCGACGAGGAGGGTCATGAGCTCGTCGCGGAGCTCCTGGCCGTCCATCAGCGTTCCGTCCTCGTGCTTCGCGGCGAGGAGCAGCGAGAGGATGTCCGTGCGCTCGGCGAGGTCGGCCTGCTCGCGGCGATCGGCGATCTCCTCGGCGATCAGCCGATCGACCGCCTCGGTCTCGCGTTGGAAGATCCACATGTCCGACGCGCGCTTCGGCCCGACGGCGAACAGCAGTGCCATGGTCGAGGGCGCCATCACCTTGCCGAGCAGCCTGCGGAGCTCGTGGCGCATCGCGTCGAAGCGCGGGCCCTCGGTGAGACCGAAGACCGCCTCGAGGATCACCTCGAGGGTCACCGCCTGCATTCGGCTGATCAGCTCGAATGGCTCGTCGACCGGCCAGCGACGGACCTCATCGCGGGCGACCCGGTCCATGAGCGATCCGTAGGCCTGCATGCGATCGCCGTGGAACGGCGGTAGCAGGAGCTTTCGCTGGCGCAGATGCGGCTTCTCGTCGAGCAGCAGGACCGAGTTCGATCCGAGCAGCGGAAGCAGGATGACGTTGCCCTCGCCGGCGTGGAAGACCTCGGGTGAGCCTGTGAAGACCTGCTTGACCAGAGCGGGGTCGGAGATCACGACCCAGTCGCCCTCGTTGGCGATCCGCATCGTGTACATGTCGCCGTAGCGCTCGCGGCACTGCTCCATGTAGGCCATCGGCCGCTTCACCCAGCCGAGCGTCTGGAGCGCTCGAGGGAGCTTCGGTCCCGGCGGCAGGCGGTCGTCGCGTCCCTTGATCAGACCCAGCATCCTCCGGAGTCTCCCACCGCGAGTCGCCTCACGTCGAGCGGATGGACCGTGTTGTGTGACCGATGTCGGGTGGACTGCAACCCGGGCGCGAGCGCCGGCCGACGCCGCGTGAAGGTGCGGCGTCGACGGGGTCGCGTTCTGCCGTGCCGGGTCCGCGCTCTAGCGCGAGGATGAAGACGTCGACTCGCCCGCGGGTTGGGCCTTGTCGATCGCGGCCTCGAGCTCGGACTTCGAGAAGGCGCCCTCGATCCGTTCGACGATCTTCCCGTCCGAGTCGATCACGAAGAGCCACGGCTCGGTCTTGAGGCCGTAGTCCTTGAGCGGCTGACGGATCCCCTTCTCGGGGTTGTTGTCCACGTACACCTCCTGATGGATGTACGCGGCGTCGTCGGGTCGCTCGGACTTGACCTCCTCGGCGATGTCGACGACCGGCCCGCAGACCTGAGTCATGCAGAGCGCGGGCGTCGCGAAGAGCAGTACGACGGGCTCCTCGCCGAGCACGTCGGCGAGGTCGACGTCGTGCATCGTCCCGGCCGGGACGCGGGTGTCGATCTCGGCGACGTTCGAGACGTCGTCGATCGTGTCGGTGTGGGTCACCGGGGCCTGCTCGCCGACGTCGGGGATCTGCTCGTAGCTCTTCGAGCCGACCGGAACCGAGGGGATGAAGGTCGTCTTCACGTCGTCGCCGTCGTCGATCACGGCGGCGAGGTCGTAGAAGCCCTCCTCAGGGAAATCGATGTCGGTGACGTAGATCGCCTTGGCGGAATCCGGGTCCGTGGACGTCGATTGAGCGACGAAGGCGGCCGGGGTCTCGAGGCTCTCGATCGCGGTCGGGAACGGTCCGAGAACCTCCCCGCCCTCCGAGTTCTGGGCGTAGATCGCGATGCTCGCGTCGGTGTCCTGCGTCCGATCGACGTCGAAGACGCCGAAGCTGGCGCGGTTCTCGCCCACATCGAAGGCCTGGGTGCCCGGCAGGACGACCGTCTCGTCGGTCTGCTCTCCGAAGCCGACGACGTCGGTGATCTGGGCCGGCGCCTTCGGGAACTCCGAGGCCGGTGGGGCACCGACGCTCGCGACCGCTGCTCCTGAACCGTCTTCGCCGCTCTCGTCCTTCGAACAGGCGACGGCCGGGACGGCGATCGCCGCGAGCGCGAGGGCGCAGAGAAGCTGCGCGCGGCTTGGCGCGAGGTACGACATCGGTCCGATCCTAGGCAGGCTCGGTGGTGGTCTCGCGCGGATAGGGTCGTGCGAGTTCGAAGCTGGGCGACGGGCCGCAGGGCGGCGCGAGGAGGAGAGTGCGATGGCGGAACGAGCGGCGCTCGTAACGGGAGGGTCGAGCGGCATCGGGCTTGCCATCGCTCGCGTGCTCGGAGAGGAAGGGCACGCCGTGACTATTGCGGCGCGCGGTGAAGAGCGACTAAAAGAAGCCGCCGAGGGACTGCGTGCGGACGGGATCGAAGTCGAGACCGTGCCCACCGATGCGCTGGACGTCGACGCGCTGAAGGCGCTCGTGGAGCGCCATCGCGAGCGCTGGGGTCGCCTCGACGTGCTCGTCAACAACGCCGGCGTCGGGCTCGGCGGTGAGATCGCGGGCTATCCGCCGAAGCGGATCGACGTCCAACTCGGCGTGAACCTCAAGGCGACGATCGTCATGACCGGCGAGGCGATGCCGATGCTGCTCGAAGCCGGCGAGGAGCATGGGCGGGCGTTGATCGTGAACCTCGCGTCGATCGCGGGCAAGGCCGGTCAGGCTTGGCTCTCGGTCTACTCGGCGACGAAAGCGGGCGTCGTCGGCTTCAGTCAGGCGACCCAGAGCGAGGTCGGGAGCCGCGGCGTCCGTGTGACCGCGCTCTGCCCCGCGTTCGTCGATACGCCGATGACCGAGTTCGCGCGCGAGCACGTCGAACAGGACGCGATGATCCGGCCTGAGGACGTCAGCGAGTCGGTCCGCTTCCTGCTCAAGACCTCGCGGGCGTGCGTGGTGCCGGAGATCGTCTTCGCCAGGCCCGGCGAAGCGCTTCTCTAGGGGCCGAGGCGGTCGGGACCCGGTCGTGAAGGCGCTCGTCGCCGCTTTCGGCGACGCCGGACACGCGTTCCCGGCGATCGGGCTCGCCCGCGCGCTCGCCGAGCGCGGGCACGACGTCACCATCGAGAGCTGGCAGAACTGGCGCGGGGTGGTCGACGGGCTCGGCCTGGACTTCCTCCCGGCCGAGGAGTACTCGGTCTATCCCCCACCGCCGCCGGGCTCGGAGATCACGCCGGGTGCGGCGGCCCGGATGCTCGTTCCGATGCTCGAGGAGCGCGGTTTCGACGTCGTCTGTCACGACATCCTCACGATGGCGCCCGCACTCGCGGCGGAGAAGGCTGGGATCCCACGGGCGACGCTCGTGCCGCACGTCTATCCGTGGTCGGTGACCGGGATGCCGTTCTACTCGTTCGGCGCCCAACCGCCGCGAACGGGGTTCGGGAAGCGGCTCTGGACGCGGGCCCAGCCGGTGCTCGAGGGCGGTTACCGGCGCGGGCGCGAGGAGCTGAACGCCGAGCGCGAGATCGTCGGGCTCGCGCCGAGCGACCGCCTGCATGGCGGCATGAGCCGGGACCTGGTGCTGGTCGCGACGCTCCCGGCGCTCGAGTACCCGCGGCGCTGGCCGCGAGAGACGCGCGTGACCGGGCCGATCGAGTTCGAGCTCGACCACCCCGACGTGCCACTGCCGCCCGGCGACGACCCGCTCGTGCTCGTCGCGCCGAGCACGGCGCAGGACCCTGAGGGCCGGATGGTCCGGGTGGCCCTCGACGCACTGGCCGACGAGCCGGTTCGGGTGCTGGCGACGACGAACCGCCGGGGCCATCCGCTTCCGGAGGCGCCGGCGAACGCCGTCGTCGTCGACTGGCTGCGCTACTCGCAGGGGCTTGCGGTCGCTGATCTGGCGATCTGCCACGGGGGTCACGGGACGGTCGCGCGAGCACTGTCTGCCGGGGTGCCGCTGGTCTGTTGTCCGGCTGGCGGCGATATGGCCGAGAACGGCGCGCGGGTCACCTGGGCCGGCGCCGGCCTCACGATCCCGTGGCGGTTCGTGCGGCGCCCGACGCTGCGCTCGACGGTACGGCGAGTGCTGGCCGACGAGCGATTCGCCCGCCGAGCCGAGGCGATCGCGCGAAGCGCTGCGGGCCTCAACGGCGCCTCGACAGGGGCCCGGCTCCTGGAGGAAATGCTCAACTGAGGGCGCGAACATGTGTTCGCTTTTCCATCCGATGGTACTGCGAGTATCGGTGCATGGATAGGGATTTCCTGGCGAAGCATCTCGCTGAGGGCTTGTCGCTCAGGCAGATAGGCGAGCTTGTCGGTCGCGATCCCTCAACGGTCGGATACTGGGTTCGCCGACATGGGCTAACGGCGAACGGACGAGATCGTTTTGCCCCGCGCGGCGGGCTCAGTGCCGAGGTGATCGAGCCTCTGATCGAACGCGGCTTGACGCTCCAGGAGATCGCGACGGAGCTCGACCGGAGCCTGTCGACGGTCATCTACTGGATGCGTCGACACGGCTTGAAGACCATGCGGCGCCATCGGGGTCACGCCGAGCTCTCCCGAGCCGCAGAGGCCTCGGGTCAGAAGCGCTTTGAGGGGCACTGCACCATCCACGGAGCAACCTCGTTCCTGGTCCTCGGAAGCGGCCGGTCGAGCTGCGCCAAGTGCAATGTCGAAGCGGTGTCGCGACTCCGGCGCTCGACGAAACAGCGACTTGTCGAGATCGCCGGCGGCTGCTGCTGCGTCTGCGGTTACGACAAGAACCCAGCCGCGCTTCAGTTTCATCATGTCGACCCGGCGCAGAAGGAATTCGGCATTGGATCGGGCAATACGCTGGCGTTCGACCGGGTCGCGAAAGAGGCCGCCAAGTGCGTTCTCGTCTGCGCGAACTGCCACGCCGAGATCGAGGCAGGAGCAGAGATCCTGGCGCTAAAGTGACGCGTTCGGCCTGGGTCCGTGCGACTTCCGGCACGAACATACGGTCCGGGGTGACGAAATTGGCAGCCGTGCCTGACTGTTAATCAGGTGCCCGTGAGGGCGTGTGGGTTCGAGTCCCACCCCCGGAGCTCTCTCCTCCAAGCTCGTTTGGGTTCAGACCCGTCAGCCGCGAGCGCGGATGATGCGCTCGGCGAGCTCGGCTCGCTGGCGGTGCAGGGTGACCGGGGGATCCCCCCCGCCGCGTTCGGCGGCGGCGATCTTGCGCTCGAGCATCGCCTGCTCGAGCTGGAGGAAGTTGACCTCGATCGCCTCGGGGCTGGCGGGCTCGGAGTTCGCCTCGAGGACGATCGCGCTGACCATCGCGACGAGCTCCTCGTCGTCGTGCGGCAGCTCGCTCGCGGGGTCCTCGAGGTGTTCGAGGAGCCAGTCGCGGGCTCGTCGCGCGAGCGGCGTCAGGTGGGCGTTGGTGAGCCTGCCGAGCATCTCGCGCCCGGGGTTCGGCGCGGCCACGCACATCGCGAGAAGCGCCCGCTCGCGACGCTCGAGTCCGCTGAGCGCCACGGGAACGCGGGCGTGGGCCTCGCTGGGCGGAGCGTCGGGCTCGGGACCGGGGTCGCCGTCGAGCATCGGGTCCGGTCCCGGGTCGCCTGGACCCCCGGACTGGCCGCGCGCCGGAGCCGGGGCGAGCTTCGGCATCGCCGGCTTCGGCGCCGCGGCCGGTCTGGGACGCTCATCGCTCCGTCCCGCCCCGCGCTTGGCCGCTTCGCGCACCCGGCGCGATACCAGCCCCGCGTCGGCTCGGAGCCGCTCGATCACCTCGCGCTCGAGCTCCGTTCGGGTGATCGACTCGGGCATCGCCGCCAGCACCGGCGCGACCTCGTCGAGCGCCCGGTCCCGGCCTGTCGGCGACTCGAGATCGGCGTCGGAGAGCAGCGCCCGGACGTGGAACACCGGCAGCTCGTCGGCCGTCGAGATCAACTCGCGGAAGCGCTCGGCGCCGCGCTCTGCGTCAGCCGCGAGCATGTCGGCGGGGTCCTCGCCCTCGGGCATCGACGCGACGCGCAACCGCACCCGCTTGCCGCGCGCGACGCCCTGGGCCCGCAGCATCGCTTCGCGCCCGGCGCGGTCGGCGTCGAGCGCGAGCACGACCTCCTCGGTGTGCTGGGCGAGCTGGCGGACCTGATCGGGCGTGATCGCGGTGCCCATCACGGCAACCGCCTCGCCGATCCCCGCCTGGTGGAGCGCGAGCACGTCGGTGTAGCCCTCGACGACCACCGCTCGCCCGCGCTTGGCGATCGCCGGGCGCGCCTTGTCGATAGCGAACAGGATCTCCTTCTTGCGAAACAGCTCGCCCTCAGGTGAGTTCACGTACTTCGGCTTCTGGTCCGGGCGCAGCGCCCGGGCGCCGAAGCCGAGCGGCCGCCCACGCGCGTTCGCGATCGGGAACGTGATCCGCGAGCGAAACCGGTCGTAGACCGAGCCCTTCTGGTTTCGCACGAGCAGCCCCGAGCGCTCGAGCTCCTCCGGCTTGAACCCGGCCTCCTGACCGCGGATCAGGACCGTGTCCCAGGCGCTCGGAGCGAAGCCGACGCCGAACTCGCGCAGGACCTCCTCCCCCAGTCCGCGCTCGGCCAGGTACTCACGCGCCTTCGCCGCCTCGCTCGAGTTCCAGAGGTATGCGGAGTAGAAGGACCCGACCCGATCGAGCACCTCACCGAGTCGCGCCCGGCGCTTGCGGGCGCGCTCCTCCTCAGGGTCCTCGGCGCCCCGGTCCAGCTCGACGCCGAAGCGCTCGGCGAGCCACTCCGTCGCCTCTGGGAACGTCAGCCCCTGCTTCTCCTCGACGAACTTGAAGACGTCCCCGCCCGCCCCGCAGCCGAAGCAGTAGTAGAGCTTCTCCGCCGCCTGGACCGAGAACGACGGCGAGCGCTCGTCGTGGAACGGGCACAGCCCCGTGAACCGGTCCCCGGAGCGCCTCAGGTCCGTATGGGCGGAGACGACCTCGACCATGTCCGCCGCCTCGCGGACGCGGTCGATCGAGCCGCGCGTGATCTGACCCGCCACGACCGCTACCCCATGCGCTCGAAGCTCGCGAGCGCGAAGCGGTCGGTCATCCCAGCCACGTAGTCGACCGTCGCCTGCAGGTCGCCGGTTCCGCCGTCGACCGGACGCTCGAGCAACTCGTCGAACAGGCGTCGCAGCGATCCGGTCACGCGCTCGAGCTCACCGCGGGCGGCGCTCCCCAGGTAGACGCGCTCGAACATGAACTCACGCAGCCGCAACATCGCCCCGCCGACCTGCTCGGACTGGCCGATGTCGCCGGCCGCGGCGGAGTGTTCGACGATGTCGCGTACGAGCGTGTCGATCCGCCTCGAACCGGTGTGGCCGAGCAGCTCGATCTCCGCAACGGGCAGGTCTCCGACCGAGATGACGCCGGCGCGCACCGCGTCGTCGATGTCGTGGTTGATGTAGGCGACCCGGTCGACCAGCCGCACGACCCGGCCCTCGAGCGTCGCCGGGGTCTCCTCGCCGGTGTGGCGAAGGATGCCGTCGCGAACCTGCTCGGTGAGGTTGAGCCCGGCTCCGTCGCGCTCGAGGTGGTCGACGACACGCAGCGAGTGGCGGTTGTGGCGAAAGCCCTCGCCGCCGTGGTCGCGGACCGCCTCGTCGAGCGCGGTCTCGCCGATGTGACCGAACGGCGGGTGCCCTAGGTCGTGCCCCAGTCCGATCGCCTCGGTCAGGTCCTCGTTCAGGCCGAGCGCCCGCGCGACGGTCCGCGCGACCGCCGAGGTCTCGAGCGTGTGCGTGAGACGGGTGCGGTAGTGGTCGCCCTCGGGCGCGATGAAGACCTGCGTCTTGTGCTTGAGGCGCCGGAACGCCTTCGAGTGGACGATCCGGTCGCGGTCGCGTGCGAACGGCGTGCGCACGGGGCTGTCGGGCTCGGGGACGGCTCGACGGGCGGGGTAGGACCGTGCGGCCGGTGCCCAGAGGAACCCTTCCTCGATCGCCCTGACCCGCTCCTCGAGCGGACGCACAGGGCTCGGCGCCGGCGCGCCGCCCGCCTCGGTCTCTTCCGCTTCGAGTGAGCTCATGAGCCCGATCAGGATAGGCCCGGGCGCCGCGCCGTTCGCTCCCCGCGGGCGGGCCGGGTCAGGTCCGGGCGGGGCGATTCATCCACGGCATGTCGGCGCTCCTCAAAACGAGGTAGGAGAGCCAGATCGCGAGCGCGAAGACCGGCAGCCCCATCGCCGTGCGGACGACCCCGAGCGCCACGACCGAGCCGGCCAGGTAGAGCGGGAGCTGAACCGCGAGCCGGGTCAGGAACATCCCGACCCAGATCCAGCTCGCGCGGCTGTAGGCCCGGACCTGGTGCGGGTCGGAGCGCCACTCCATCCCGCCGCCCGTCAGCGGCCCCATGATCACGCCGATCAGGGGCCAACGCACGAGGATCGAGATCGCGTAGGCGGCGGCATAGCCGGCGTTCAACAGCAGGCCGGGCAGGAAGAAGTCCTCGGCACGCCCCGTCCGGCTGGCGATGAACGCCGAGATCCCGACGCCGATCAGGCCGGCGAGCGCGAACTGCGTCGTCTCGCGACGGAAGACCCTGATCGCGGCGAAGACGGCCGCGACCCCGACCGCCGCCCAGGCGGCGGGCGGTATCTCGTTCGATCCGAGCGAGTAGACCGCGACGAAGACGATCCCCGGAGCCACCGACTCGGCGATCCCATAGGGACCGCCCATCGCCTGCATCAGGTCCGGCTGCTCGCCCTCCTCGAGCGCCTCCTCCTCGACCGCCCCGGCGTGGACGCCGCCGTCGGGTGCCCCCGGGTCGGCGGGAATCCGGTCGCGACGTCGCGGGCTCGGCTCGTCCTCGTGCTCGCTCACGCCTCGATTGTCGCGAACCGCGTCAGGCGGCCGCGCCCAGTCGGACGTGGGCGTGGTGCTCGAGCGTGTCGGAGATCGCCCGTTCGGCCAGGCGGAGCGTCCGCGGATCGGCCGCCGGCGTCTCGCTCAGCGGCTTGGAGAGGACCCCGACCATGAACTCGTGCGCGGCGGCGGAGAGTCCGAACCCCGACCCTTCGCAGGCTCCGCAGACGACGCCCCCGGCGGCCCCGGAGAAGCCGGAGAGCTCGTCGCGCTCCCCACAGAGCGCACACGCCGCGAGCTCGGGGGCGAATCCGGCGACGAGCGCGAGCTTGAGCCGGAACGCCAGCGCATCGGCGAGTTCGTGGCGACCGGAGTCGAGCATCGTCAGGTAGCGGCAGAGCAGGTTGTATGCGGCCGGGTTCGGCTCGATCGAGTCGAACAGGCGCAGGACCGCCTCGCAGCCGCGCGCCGCCGCGGCGATCGCCGGTCCGTCGCGGCGCAGCCGCGAGTAGCCGTCGACCGTCGCGGCCGAGGTCACGGTGAGCAGCTCGCTTCGCCCCTCGTAGAGAACCATGTCGATGCGAAAGAACGGTTCGAGCCGACCGCCGAACCGCGACTTCGGCTTGCGGGCACCTTTCGCGATCGCGTTCACGCGGCCCTTGGCCGGCGTGTAGAGGTGCAGGATCCGATCGGCCTCGCCGAACCGGATCGAGCGCAGCACCACCGCCTCCGTCTTCACCTGCCCGGCCACTAGACCGATTGTCGCCGAGCGGCAGGACGGCGCCGGGCGCGCCTGCGGAGCCGTTTCTGGCAGACCGGGCAGAAGTAGGTCGAGCGCCCGCCGACGACGATCCGCCGGATCACGCCGCCGTCCTCGCGCGGGCAGGCCTCCCCCTCGCGGGTGTGGACGGCGAACTCGTCCTGCATCGAGCCCTTCTCTCCGCGCGCGTCGCGGTAGTCGTCGATCGAGGCGCCGCCGTTGGCGAGACCGGCCTCGAGGGCCTCGACGATCCCGGCGCGGAGCGCCTCGTGGTGCTCGGGGCGCATCGATCCGGCGGGCGAGAGCGGGTGAAGGCGCGCGAGCCAGAGCGCCTCGTCGGCGTAGATGTTGCCGATCCCCGCGATCCCGCCCTGGACGAGCAGGAACGACTTGAGCGGCGCACGGCGGCCGGCCGCGAGACGACCGATCGCCTCCGCCGTCAACTCGTCGGTAAGCGGCTCGATCCCGACACGGCTGCGCAGGTGCTCGTCGATCCCCTCGCCCTCGAGCAGCACGCCGGTGCCGAAGCGGCGCGGATCGGTGAACAGGACGCGCCCACCGTCGTCCATCTCGAACCAGAAACGCAGGTACTTCGCGTCCGGGCTTGATTCATACAGGCGAGGCATCCCGAGACGGTCGACCTCGGTCAGCTCGGCGTCGAGCGCCGACCCCGGCGGCCGGAGGATGAAGTTCCCCGTCATCCGCAGGTGCATGACCAGCGCCCGCTCGCCGTCGAGTTCCATGACCAGGTACTTGCCGCGGCGCCTGACCGCCTCGATCCGCGCCCCCTCGAGCGCATCCTCGATCAGCTCGGGCGACTCCGGCTCACACCAGCGTGGATCGAGGATCCGGGCCTCGACGATCCGCCGTCCGACGACTCCTGGCTCGAGCTGCGTGCGGACGGTCTCGACCTCGGGAAGCTCGGGCACCGGGCCCGTTCTACCAGCGGCGCGGCGGGCTCAGCCCGTTCGAGCCGAGCGTCAGGAGGCGAAGCGGCGACGCACGCCGGCCATGCGGTTGCTGAAGGCCAGCGGCACAAGCGCGAGCGAGCGCGTGCGCCGGACCACGCGACGTCGCGCCTCCGAGCCGACGCCCCGGGCACCCGCCCGCAGATCGGCGGCGGTCGGCCGGCGCTCGAGCCGCGGCGCGTAGGCGAGCGCGATCAGGATCAGATCGAGTCCGGGCATCGGTCCTCCTAGGTCGCTCGCGGGTGGGCCGCGAAGTAGACGGTCTTGATCTCCTCGCCGGAGAGGTGCGTGTAGAGCTGGGTCGTCGCGACGTCGGCGTGGCCGAGCATCTCCTGCACGGAGCGCAGGTCGCAGCCTCCGGAGAGCAGGTGTGTGGCGAAGGTGTGGCGCAGCGTGTGTGGGCTCATCCGGGAATCGAGGCCGACGTCCTGCGCGTGGCGCTGGATGATCTTGTAGAGCCCCTGCCGCGTCAGCGCCCCACCACGGAAGTTGACGAACAGCTTCGCCTCAGGCCGGCGCTCGGTCAGCTTCGGGCGCGACTCGCGCAGGTAGCGCCGGATCGCCGTGGCGGCCGCGCCGCCGACGGGGACGATCCGGTCCTTCGAGCCCTTGCCGCGGGGGCGGACGAAGCCCTCGTCGAGGTCGATATCGGTCATCTCGAGGCCGACCGCCTCCGAGACCCGCAGCCCACAGCCGTACATCAGCTCGAGCAGCGCCCGGTCGCGGATCGCGATCGGGTCCGAGCCCGAGATCGCCTCGACGAGACGGGTCACCTCGCCGTGCGTCAGGACCTGGGGAAGCTTTCGCTGCCGGGCCGGCGAGGCGAGACGTGCCGTCGGATCCTCATCGACGACCTCCTCGCGGCGCAGGTGGCGGTAGAACGAGCGCAGGCACGCCGCCTTGCGGTTGACGGTCGCGGGCGAGCAGGGATGGCGCGGCTCGCCGTCCTCGGTCTCCGGTCCACTCCCCGCCAGCTCGGCGAGGAACTCTGTCACCTGGGTGCCGGACGCCTCCGTGGCGGAGATGCCGCGGCGGGCGAGAAATCCGCCGAACTGGAGCAGGTCGGTGCGGTAGGCGTCGAGTGTGTTGCGGGCGAGGCCGCGCTCGAACTCGAGATAGGCGAGGAAGTCGAGGACGAGCTCTTCGAAGCGACCGTCCGCGCCGCCGCCCTTCCTGTCGTCGTGTACCGCGATCGCCACGGCGCCGAGATACGCGCCGCCGGGCGCGCTCCCTGCCGCTGCAAGGGCGCCGTCAGCCGCGCGAGCGCTCGGCGAGGATCTCGCGCAGCATCGCCAGCGCGATCAGCGACTTCGCGTCGCTCGACTCGTCGAAGGCGGCATCGATCTCGCCGAGCGGCCACGGGGTGATCTCGATCCGCTCCGACGCGATCGGCTCGTGGTCCGGGTCGTCGCTCAGTCCCTCGGCGAGGAACACGGTGACCTCCTCCTCGAGTAGACCCGGACTCATGTAGAAGCTCTTGAGCTCGGTCCAGTGCTCCGCGATCTTGCCGATCTCCTCCGAGAGCTCGCGCTGCATGCACTCGAGTCGAGACTCGCCCTCGACGTCGAGCTTTCCGGCCGGCACCTCGAGCGTCGAGGCCTCCCCGACCGCCTCGCGCGGCTGGCGGACGAGCCAGACGGACTCGTCGTCGATCGCGAGCGCGGCGACCGCGCCCGGATGGGTGACGACCTGGCGCTCTGCCTCCTCGCCGTCGCCGTGGTCGAAGACGTCGATGCGAACCGATGCGATCGGCCCCTCGTAGACGGTCTCGCTCGAGATTCGCTTCACCGCTCCGCGCCCTCCCCCGCCGCCCGCACGATCTGGTCGCAGACGGCGAGCATCTCGACGAGCCTGTCGGCGGCGACGGACTCCTGCGGCGTGTGCGGGGCCTCGGTCCCGTTGGCGAGCAGGATCGCGTCGAAGCCGTTCTTTCGCAGGGCGTTCGCGTCCGAGCCGCCGCCGGTCGAGCGCTCGACGACGGTGTGCCCCGAGCGCTCGAGCCCGCCGCGAGCGAGTGCTCGGGCGCGACTGTCGGACGGGACCTCGTAGGCGCGGAACATCTCCCAGACGTCGCAGTCGACATCGGCGCTTCGCTCCGACCCGGCCCACGTGCAGGCGTCGACCATTCGCCCGACGACGTCGCGCGCCTCGCGGTCGTCGAGCGAGCGCGCCTCGGCGTCGACGCGGCAGTGCCCGGGGACGACGTTCGTCGCGGTCCCGCCCGAGATCACGCCGACGTTGGCCGTCGTTCGCTCGCTCAGGCGGCCGAGCTCCATCGCCTCGATCGCCGCCGCGGCGGCCTCGATCGCCGACACGCCCGCCTCCGGCGACATACCTGCGTGGGACTCGGCGCCCTCGAAGTCGGCGAGCAGGCGCATGTAGGTCGGCGCCGCGGTGATCAGCTCGCCGATCGGCGTCGCGTGGTCCATGACGAAGCCGACGTCGGAGCGAAGCGCCGACGTGTCGAGCGCGTGCGCTCCGCGCAGCCCGTCCTCCTCGGCGACGCTCAGCACGATCTCGATCCCGACCGGCGGCGGCATCGGCGCCTCGGACCAGCGGATCGCGAGCTCGACGGCGACCGCGACCGCGGCCTTGTTGTCGGCCCCGAGGATCGTCGGACCCGCCGAGCGGAAGACGCCGTCCTCGCCGAAGCGAACCTCGATCGGCTGCGGGTGCGGCACCGTGTCGAGGTGGACGCAGAACATGATCGAGGCGTCCGAGCTCCCGGCGAGGTGGGCGATGCGATTGCCGCAGCCCGCTCGGGCGGGACCCTCGCTGTCGTCCTCGCGGACGTCGAACCCGGCCGCGGTCAGCTCGGCCGACTGCCAGTCGCCGACCTCGCGCTCGGAGCCCGTCGGGCTCGGGATCTCACACAGCTTCGCGAAGCGGTCGAGGAGGCGCGCGTCGCTCATCGCCGCAGATCCTCGCAGGCGGGCGCGCGCGGCCGCTAGGCGCCGCGGCGGACGCTGACCTCGCCGCCCGGACCCTCGAGCGACTCGGCGCCGGACCCCTGCTCCTGCTCGCGGTCGCGCGAGCGACGCCCCGCCGCCGCGATGAACTCGCGGAACAGCGGCTCGGGCCGAGTCGGGCGCGAGTTGAACTCCGGATGGAACTGCGAGGCGACGTAGAACGGATGATCGGGCAGCTCGACGATCTCCACCAGACGCTCGTCGGGCGAGGTCCCACTCGCGACGAGTCCCACGTCCTCGAGCCGGCGGCGCAGCATGTTGTTGACCTCGTAGCGATGGCGGTGGCGCTTGTAGATGACCGCCTCGCCGTCGTAGATCTCGCGCGCCTTCGTACCGGCGTGCAGCTTGATCGGGTCGGCGCCGAGGCGCATCGTGCCGCCCATGTCGGTGACCTCCTTCTGCTCGGGCAGAAGGTCGACGACGGGGTACGGCGTCTCGGGATCGAACTCGGCCGAATTGGCGCCCTCGAAGCCGGCGCGATGACGCGCGAACTCGACGACGGCCATCTGCATCCCGAGGCAGATGCCGAGGTAGGGGATCTCCTCCTCGCGCGCGATCCGGGCGGCCTCGACCTTGCCCTCGATCCCGCGCTCGCCGAACCCGCCCGGGATCAGGATTCCGTCGTAGTCGTCGAGCTCGGCGTCCTCGATCTGCTCGGAGGAGACGAGGTCGACCTTGACGTTGCGGCCGTCGTGGTAGCCGGCGTGGGTCAGCGCCTCGATCACCGACTTGTAGGCGTCCTCGAGCTGGACGTACTTGCCGACCAGGGCGATCCGCGTCGTGCCCTCGCAGGCGTTGGCGCGCCGGATCAGCGCCTCCCAGTCGGCGAGGTCGGGCGCCGGGGCGTCGTCGATCCCGAAGTGGTCGAGGACCATGTCGTCGACGCCCTCGGCGCGGTAGACGAGCGGCACCTTGTAGACGTTGTCGACGTCGCGGGCCGAGATCACTGACTGCTCGGGGAGCGAGGCGAACAGAGCGATCTTGCGGCGGATGTCGCGGTCGAGACCCCTCTCGGAGCGGCACATCAGAGCGTGCGGCTGGATGCCGATCCGGCGCAGCTCGTTGACCGAGTGCTGGGTCGGCTTCGTCTTCAGCTCGCCGGCGTGGCCGATGTAGGGAACGAGCGTCAGGTGGATGAACATCGAGCGCTTCGGGCCGAGCTCGGTGTAGAGCTGGCGGATCGCCTCGAGGAACGGCAGCGACTCGATGTCGCCGACGGTGCCGCCGATCTCGGTGATCACGAAATCGACTGCCTGGGACTCGGCGACGATCAGAATCCGGTTCTTGATCTCATCGGTGATGTGCGGGATCACCTGCACGGTGCCGCCGAGGTAGTCGCCGCGGCGTTCGCGCTTGATGACCGAGTTGTAGACCGAGCCGGCGGTGACGTTCGACGCCCGCGAGGAGTTCTCGTCGGTGAAGCGCTCGTAGTGGCCGAGGTCGAGATCGGTCTCGGCGCCGTCCTCGGTGACGAAGACCTCGCCGTGCTGGAACGGCGACATCGTGCCGGGATCGACGTTGATGTACGGATCGAACTTCTGGATCTGGACCCGCATTCCGCGGCTGACCAGCAGGCGCCCGATCGAAGCCGAGGCGATGCCCTTTCCGAGCGCGGAGACGACTCCGCCGGTGACGAAGATGAACCGCGTCTCGCCGTGCTTCACAGGTGCTCTCCAGGGTCGTTCGAGGGGTCGGTCGAGCGGGCGGCGGTCATGGATGCGACGCTCGGATCCCTCACTTCAAGCGAGTTTAAGGCTCGCCCGGACGGAAGTCCGGACGGGCCGCGGGGGCGTCCGGATAACCCCGCTAGCAGCGAGAAAACTCGCCGAGCCAAGCCGGTGGAAGCGATGGAGGCGAGGCGGTGGCTAGGCCGCTTCGAGCAGCTCGCGGGCGTGCTGGGTCGCGCCCTGATCGCTCGTCTCGCCACCCATCATCCGGACGATCTCGCCGACGAGCGCCTCGCCCTCGACCAGCTCGACGTCCGTGCGAGCCGAATCACCGTCGCGGGACTTGGCGATCCGGAAGTGCCTCGCGGCGAGCGATGCGACCTGCGGCAGGTGCGTGATGCAGATGACCTGCCCGGCGTCCGCGAGCGCGCGGAGGCGCTCACCGACGACCCGCGCGGTGTTGCCCCCGATGCCGGCGTCGACCTCGTCGAAGACGAGCGTCCGGCGCTCGCCGCGCTCGGCGCCGCAGAGCGCGAGCATGATCCGCGAGAGCTCGCCGCCCGACGCCGCGTCGCGCAGCGAGGAGACGGGCATCCCCGGGTTGGTCGCGACGCGGAACTCGACGCTCTCCGCGCCCGTCGCCGTGAACCCGCCCTCGGACTCGGGCACGGGATCGAGCGCGACCTCGAGCCGCGCACCCTCCATCGCCAGCTCTCCGAGCGCTGCCTCGACCTCGGACTCGAGCCGGGCGGCCGCCGTCCGCCGCTCCGCGGAGAGCTCCGCCGCGAGTCGCTCGCGCGCCAGACCCAGCTCGCCGAGCTCCGCCTCGAGCTCCTCCGCGCGCTCGCCCGAGCCCTCGAGCTCGGCGATCCGCGCCCGGCAGCGCTCGGCGTGCTCGAGCACCGCCTCGATCGAGCCGCCGTGCTTGCGCTTGAGGCGGTCGAGCGTCGCGAGCTGCTCCTCGACCTCCTCGAGCCTGCCGGGCTCGGAATCGACGCCGTCGGCGAAGGCACGGAGCTCGGTCGAGAGCTCGGTCAGCTCGAGCGTGGCGGCACGCATCCGCTCGGCGAGCGCGTCGAGATCCGGATCGACCCCGTCGAGCGCGGCGAGTCCGGACTCCGCGTCCGCCAGCGGCGCGAGCGCCCCGGAATCGGGGTCCTCGTCACCCGTGATCGCGACGGATGCCCCGCCCGCGGCGCCGCGCAGAGCCTCGGAGTGGCGCAGCCGCTCGCGCTCGACGGCCGCAGCGGCCGCCCCCTCGGGATCCGGCGCGGCCGCGTCGATCTCCTCGAGCTCGAACCGGAGCAGGTCGAGATCTCGCTCGCGAGCGCCCTCGCGCTCGCGCAACTCCGCGAGCTCCCGCTGAGCCGCTCCAAAGCGGCGGTGGGCCTCGGCGTAGCGCTCGCGGCGCTCGACCTGGGCAGAGCCCGCGAAGCCGTCGAGGATCCCGAGCTGGGCCGAGCCGAGCATGAGACGACGGTGCTCGTGCTGGCCGTAGAAGCTGATCAGGCGCGAGCCGAGCGCCGTCAGGTCGGCTGCCGGGGCTGACCGGCCGGCGATGAACGCGCTGGTCCGGCCCGAGGCGCCGACCCTCCGCCCGAGGACGACCTCGGTCGCGGCCTCCGGAAGCCGCTCGGCGATGTCGGCGAGCTCGGGATCGTCGAGCAGACCCTCGGGCAGCTCGAAGACGCCCTCGACCCAGGCCTCGCTAGCGCCCGGTCGGACGATCTGCGCTCGCGCTCGACCGCCGAGGAGCAGATCGAGCGAATGGGCGAGGATCGTCTTCCCGGCACCGGTCTCGCCGGTGATCGCGTTCAGGCCGGCGCCGAACCGGAGCTCGGCGCGCTCGATCAGCAAAAGGTTCTCGATCCGGAGCTCGAGCAGCATCTCCCTTCCGGTTGTAGCGGCGGGCCCCGACGGACTCGTCCCCCCGAAGCCGAGGAGCGCCGGTCCGTAGGCTCGCGCGATGCCCGAAGGCCACACGATCCACCGCCACGCGCGCCTGCAGGCGAAGGCACTGGGCGGTCAAGCACTGCGGGTCAGCTCGCCTCAGGGTGAGGAGAGCGACATCCCGGCGGCCGAGGTCGCGCTCGAGGCGGCCCGAATCCTCGACGGGCGGACGCTCGAGCGGATCGAGGCCTACGGCAAGCACCTCTTCTACCGCTTCGAAGGCGAGCGCTCGCTCCACGTCCACCTCGGCCTGTTCGGCCGCTTTCGAACGCACAAGGAGCCGATTCCGCCGCCTCGCGGCGCCGTGCGACTGCGCTTCGACGCGGGCTCGCGCGCGGTCGACCTCTCGGGAGCGACCTCCTCGAAGCTGATCGTGCGCGGAGACGAGCGACGACTGCGCGAACGGCTGGGACCCGACCCGCTGCGCGCCGACGCCGACCCCGAGGTCGCATGGGCGAAGCTGAAGCGCCGTCGGACCCCGATCTCCGCCGCCCTGATGGACCAGAGCGTCATCGCCGGGATCGGCAACGTCTACCGGGCAGAGATCCTGTTCGCCTGCGGGGTCCGCCCCTCGCTGCCTTCGAACAAGCTCAGCCGGCCCCGCTTCGACGCGATCTGGGAGACGACGGTGGCGATGCTGCGCCTCGGCGAGCGCTCGGGGCGGATCATCACCGTCCCGGCCTCCGAGGCCGACGTGCCACCGTCGAAGCTGCGGGGCCGCGAGCGCGTCCAGGTCTACCGCCGCGAGCGCTGCAGGCGATGCGGCGGACCCGTGCGGACCAAGGAGGTCGCGGCGCGGACCCTCTACTGGTGCCCGGCCGAGCAGAAGCGCTAGGCGGGGCCGGCTGCTCGACCCAGCAGTCGCCTCAGGTCCGCCTCGATCTCGTCGAGCTCGCCCGCGAGCATCCGCCCGGCGCGCCGAGGCTCGGCGCGCCCAGTGGTGCTGGGCGCGGCCTCGCGCTACCGCGCGAGCGGGCCGAACTTCTCGAGGACGCGGCGGTAGAAGCTCGAACCGGGTGGCTGGGCGAGCCGGGCGGCGTCTTCGAAGAAGCGGATCTCGATCGCCTCGCCGGGTCCGAGCTCCGTCTCGTGGGCGCCGTCGAAGACGACGTCGACGGCTTCGCGGCCGACGGCGTTACGAACCTCGAGGACGTCCTCCGGAGCGACGACGAGCGCCCTCGCGGTCAGCGTGTGCGGGGCGATGAACGAGACGACGTAGCCGGTCACGCCCCAGGCCATGATCGGGCCCTGATTGGCGAGGTTGTAGCCCGTCGAACCGGCGGGCGTGGCCGCCACGACGCCGTCACAGCGGACCGCGCCGACGCTCGTCCCGCCGACCGCGATCTCGAGCTCGGCGACCCGCCGCTCGGGCTGGCGCACGATCGAGATGTCGTTGAGTGCGATCGGGTGCTCGACATCGGCCTCACAGCTCAGGCCGGGCATCGCCATGACCTCGAATTGGGCCTCGAAGGCCGGCCGGATCGCCTCGTCGAGCCGGTCCCGCCCCGTGGCCGCGAGGAATCCGACGGTGCCGAAGTTGAACCCGAACACGGGCGTGCCCGTGCCGGAGGTCCGCCGCAGCGCCCGCAGGATCGTTCCATCGCCGCCGAGCACGATGCAGAGATCGGGTGCGCCATCCAACTCGGACGCGGGCCGCAGGGTTCCGGCCATCGAAGGGTGGCGCTCGAGCTCATCGGCCTCGGCGTAGAGGTCGCAGCCGTGCTCCCGCGCGATCGACGCGATCAGCCCTATCGCCTCGCGCGTCTGCTCGGGATGGGTGTGCGTGAGGATCGTCGCCGTGCGGATCGCCGCAGGCGGGTCGACACGACGGACGCTCAAGGCTCGGCCCTCGCGATCTCGGCGTCGAGGTCCGGGAGCGCCCGCGATGCGTCGCGGGTCAGGCGCAGGAAGGTCTCGCGGTTGCCCTTCGGGCCCGGGAGCTCCGAGCTCGCGACACCGGCGACGCTGAGCCCGCCGGACATCGCCGCCGACGCGACGGCGCCGAGCGCCTCGCGGCGGTCCTTGGCGCTGCGCACCACTCCGCCCCGCACCCGGCCCTTGCCGAGCTCGAACTGAGGCTTGACCATCACGAGCAGCTCTCCGTCGTCGCGGATCGCCGCGGCGACCGGTCCGATCACCTTCGCGAGCGAGATGAAGGAGACATCGATCGTCGCGAGCGAGGCCGCGTAGGGAAGCGCCGCGGGGTCGATCGCGCGGGCGTTCGTCCGCTCGATCACGGTCACCCTGGGGTCGTCGCGGAGGCGCTGGTCGATCTGGCCGCGGGCGACGTCGAGCGCGATGACCCGCTCGGCGCCGCGCTTGAGCAGGCAGTCGGTGAACCCTCCGGTCGACGCGCCGACGTCGAGACAGTCGAGGCCGGTCACGTCGAGATCGAGAGCCTCGAGCGCGTTCTCGAGCTTGAACCCGGCTCGGGAGACGAACCGCGGGGGCTCAGCGACGACGATGTCGGCCTCGGGATCGACGAGCTCGCTCGGCCGGGCGAGGATCGGTCCGTCGGCCCCGATCCGGACGTTACCCGCGCGCACCGAGGCCGCTGCGGCCGTCCGCGAGGCCGCCAGGCCGCGCTCGGCGAGGAGGGTGTCGATCCGCTGTCGGGTCTCGGCCATGCGGGCAAACGTAGCGGTCCCGAATGGCCCGCTCTGACCCCACAAAAGAGAACGCCCCACAATTCAAGCGGGGCGCCCTCTGGGTACAGGGAGGAGAGATATGTGTGTTTGGGAGGTCGGCCCCGGAGAAAGCGCCGAACTCTTGGTCGGCGGACCGTGGCCATGAAGCTGGTGATGATCCGGCCGCTCACGCTCGGCCGTCACATCGCACATGGAAAGTTAGGGGCGAAAGGCGAACGTGTGTGTGAGTGCGCGCACACTGGTTCGATGTTCGTCGAACCAACGAACGCATTGCGCCCAACCGGGGGCCCTTCTTCGAGCGCCGACCCCTCGCTCAGCCGCTCATCGCGCGGTCGCGCAGCGACTCGGCGACGCGATCGGCGACCGCCTCCCCGGTGAACCCGACCTCGCGATGGAGCAGGTCGGGCTTACCGTGGGTGACGTAGCGGTCGGGCAGGCCGACGCGGATCACCCGCGCGCGCAGGCTCGGATCGTCGAACGCGTCCTCGACGTGCTCGAGCACCGCCGAGCCGAAGCCGCCCGGCAGGACGTTCTCCTCGACCGTGACGAGCAGCGAGTGCGTCGCCGCGAGGCGCGAGATCAGGCTCTCGTCGAGCGGCTTGGCGAAGCGCGCGTCGGCAACCGTCGCCGACGTCCCGTGCTCGGCGAGGATCGCCGCCGCGTCGAGGCAGACCCCCACCCCGCTCCCGTAGCCGACGAGCGCGACCGTCTCACCCTCGGCGAGGACCTCGCCGCGGCCGATCTCGACCGGGTCCGGTCGCTCGGGCAGCGCGACGCCTACGGCGTTGCCGCGCGGATAGCGAAGCGCGGCGGGGCCGTCGTGGGCGAGCGCCGTGCGCAGCATCCGCACGAGCATCGCCTCGTCCCGCGGCGCCATGACGACGACGTTCGGGATCGGGCGGAAGTAGGAGACGTCGAAGGCGCCGTGGTGAGTCGGGCCGTCGTCGCCGACGAGCCCGGCGCGGTCCATCGCGAAGACGACGTCGAGGTCCTGGAGGCAGACGTCGTGGACGATCTGGTCATAGGCCCGCTGGAGGAACGTCGAATAGATCGCGCAGACGGGCTTCGCGCCCTGGATCGCCATGCCTGAGGCCATGAGGACGGCGTCCTGCTCGGCGATCCCCACGTCGTAGTACTGCTCGGGGAGCTCGTCGGCGAGCTTCTGCAGTCCCGTGCCGCCCGCCATCGCCGCGGTGATGCCGAGAACGCGCTTGTCGCGACGCGCCTCGGCGACGAGGGCGTCGGCGAAGACCTGGGTGTACTGCGGCGGCTTGGGCGGCGGAGGCTGTTCGAGCTTCTCGGGCGCGATCGAGTCCGGCGCGTCGGTCTCGGAGACGGGCACCGGCTTCGGCGGCTCGGGCTTCGGCGCCGGCAGGCCGCCGACGATCGACCCCGGCTTCGCGGCGTGCCACTTCTCCATCCCCTCGAGCCCGCCCTCCTCGGCGGGCGCGAAGCCCTTGCCCTTGACGGTCTGGACGTGGACGACGACCGGCCGCTCGGCGGCGAGCGCGCCCTGGAGCGCCTCGCGCAGCGCGGTC
The DNA here is from genome assembly GCA_021496505.1 of Thermoleophilia bacterium SCSIO 60948. Classification (GTDB taxonomy): domain Bacteria; phylum Actinomycetota; class Thermoleophilia; order Solirubrobacterales; family 70-9; genus JACDBR01. Next base: position 1,698,954 of record CP053031.1, read on the forward strand.
ACGTCGTGGCCGTCGATCACCCCGACGTAGGCGAGATCGAGCTCCTCGAACAGCAGGCCGGGAGCCCAGTAGGCCTTGAGCGCCGACTTGATCTCCGGCCCGAGCCGGCCGATCCGCTGGCCGAGCCCGTAGGGCAGCTTCGTGAGCCGGTTCTCGACGTCCTCGCGGGCGTGGTAGAGCCGCGGATTCAGACGCACGCGGTTGAAGTAGCCCGACAGCGATCCGACGTTGGGCGAGATCGACATGCCGTTGTCGTTCAGCACGATCACCATCGGCGTCTGCAGGCCGCCGGCGTTCTGGAGCGCCTCGAAGGCGACGCCTCCCGTCAGGGCGCCGTCGCCGATCACCGCGACGACCTTCCCGTCGGGACCGATCCCGCGGCGCATCGCCTCCTTGAGCCCGACCGCGTATCCGATCGAGGTCGAGGCGTGGCCCGCGCCCATGATGTCGTGCTCCGACTCCGCGATCGAGCAGAACGGCGCCAGGCCGCCGTACTGGCGAATCGTCTCGAGCCGTCCGGCGCGCCCCGTCAGGATCTTGTGCGGATAGGCCTGGTGGCCGACGTCCCAGAGGATCTTGTCGCGCGGCGAGGCGAGCAGGCTGTGGAGGACCGTCGCGATCTCGCAGGTCCCGAGGTTGGCGCCGAAGTGGCCGCCGATCTCGCCGATCGTGTCGATGATCTCGCGCCTGACCTCGCCCGCGATCTGCGCCAGCTCGGCATCCGAGCGACCGCTCAGGTCGGCCGGCCCGGAGATCGAGGGGAGCAGCGGTTGCGCAGCCGGCGGAGCCGGATCAGGTGACGGGTCCACGCTCATGCCTCCCGCTCGTGGATGAAATCGGCCACCGCGCGCAGGTCCGCCGTCCGCTCCGCGCCGACGCGGTCGAGTGAGTCGATCGCGGTCGCGTGCGTCTGGTCGGCCATCTCACGGGCGCGGTCGAGTCCGTAGGAACTCACGTACGTAAGCTTGCCATGCCGCTCGTCCGAGCCCCGGGGCTTTCCGAGCTCCGCATCCGAGCCCGTGACGTCGAGGATGTCGTCGACGATCTGGAACAGCAGGCCGAGCGCGGCCGAGAAGCGGCGAAGCGCGGACGCGACCGACTCATCGGCGGCCGCGATCCGCAGCGGTACGCCTACGGACGCGGCGATCAGGCGGCCCGTCTTGCGGCCGTGGAGGTCGGGGAGCTCGACGCCCGAGTCCGGGGCCGATGCGGCGTCCGTGACGTCCAGGTACTGACCGCCGACCATGCCGTCGACCCCGGTCGCGGCGCACAGCTCACCGAGCGCCGCGAGGACCCGGTCGGACTCGCCGCGCTGTTCGGTCGAGAAGATCCGGATCGCCTCGGCGAAGAGGCCGTCGCCGGCCAGGATCGCGACGTCCTCGCCCTTCGCGCGGTGCAGCGTCGGGCGGCCACGGCGCAGGTCGTCGTCGTCCATCGCCGGCAGGTCGTCATGGATCAGCGAATAGGTGTGGATGAGCTCGATCGCGACGGCGGCCGGGATCAGCGACTCGGGCTCGAGCCCGACGGCGCGCCCCGTCGCCAGGCAGAGGACCGGGCGCACCCGTTTGCCGCCGGCGAGCAGCGAATAGCGCATCGCGTCCTCGAGCCCGGCCGTCACAGGGCTCTCGGAGAAGCGCAGCGCCGCGAGCTGGCGGTCGATCAGCTCGCGGAGATGTTCGGGGTAGCCGGGCAGCGGGCTCGCTCAGTCGGTCTCGCCCGCGGCGCGAAGCGCGCGGTCGACCTCGCTCGCGGCCGACCCCACGAGCTCGGCGGCCTCACGGGCGAGCTCGGCGGCGCGCGAGTCCGAGACGTCCGGATCGCGGAGCTCGGAGGCCAGCTCGTCGAGGCGTTCGGCCGAGCGGCGGATCCGCTCGCCCGCCGATGTCGGGCCGCTCGGCGCGGGAGCGCCGGACCCGGCGTCGGGGTCGGGGGCTGCGGCGACCGGCTCGGCCTGATCGGCCGGCACCACCTCGTTGTCGGGGTCCGTCGATCCGGGCCGCGGCGTCGTCGGGCCCTCGAGGGGATCGACCGGATCGCCGCCGGGTGAGCCTGCCGTCTCGTCAGTCACTGGCAATCGTCTCCTTCGCGGACGCGCCGAGGACGCCGTTGACGAAGCCCGGCGCGTCGGCGCCAGAGAACTCCTTCGCCAGCGTCACCGCCTCGTCGATCGCGACCTCGGATGGAACGTCCTCGCGGTAGTGGATCTCGTAAAGCGCCACCCGCAACAGGTTGCGATCGAGCCGCGGGAGCCGGTCGAGGTCCCAGCCGTGGGCGCGCGTGGCGATCTCGGCGTCGATCTCGTCGCGATGCTCGGTGACGCCACCGATCAGCTCGCGCGTGAACGGGCGCGCGTCTGAGGTCAGCTCGTCGAGCGGTCGGCCGGTGACGTCGTGCTGATAGAGCGCGAACACGGCGTCACGGCGTTGCTCGGAGCGTCGCACCGGGTCAGCTTATGAAGCGGCGGGGCGCGCCGAGGCCCGCGCGCCTAGGCGCGCGAGACGTACTCGCCGCTTCGCGTGTCGACGCGGACGCGCTCGCCCTCGGAGATGAAGAGCGGGACCTGGATCACGACCCCGGTCTCGAGCGTCGCCGGCTTGGAGCCGCCGCCGGAGGCCGTGTCGCCCTTGAGGCCGGGATCCGTCTGGGTGACGGCGAGATCGACGGCACTCGGGACCGTGACCCCGGCCGGCTGCTCGTCGACGAGCAACAGGTCGACCTCGTCGTTGGGCAGGACCCACTGCATGCCCTCGCCGGCCGCCGACATCGGTATCTCGAGCTGCTCGTAGTTCTGCGTGTCCATGAAGGTCGCCATCCCGGCGGCCTCATAGAGGAACTGCATCTTGCGGCTCTCGGTGCGAACCGGACGGAACTTCTCCCCGGCGCGGAACGTGCGGTCCATGACGCCGCCGTCGTCGAGCCGGCGCAGCTTCGTGCGAACGAAGGCGCCGCCCTTGCCGGGCTTGACGTGCTGGAACTCCATGATCCGGAAGATCTGTCCGTCGACCTCGATGTGGGTCCCGTTCTTGAACTGGTTCGTGCTGATCGACATATCCGGGCGTGAGGCTATCCGGCCGCACCGCGGCTCAGAATCGGGTGCGTGAGCGCCCGAGCTATATCACCGCGTCTCGAGGCCGTGGTCGATGCGTTGCCGATCGAGCCCGGGATGCGCGTCCTCGAGATCGGCTGCGGCCCGGGGGTCGCGGCTCGGGCTGTGGCGGAGCGGCTCGACGACGGCTTCGTACTCGCGACGGACCGTTCCGTGAGAGCGATCGATCAGGCGCGGGCCGCGGGGGCCGAGCTGATCGAGCGCGGACGGCTCGGGGTCAGGCGCACGAGCGCGGAGGACCTCGAGCTCGAGCCCGGCGAGGAGCCCTACGACCTCGTCTTCGCCATCCGTGTCGGGGCGCTCGACGGGCGCCACCCGAGGGCGGGCGAGCGCGCGCTGCGGCGGATCGCCGCTTCGACACGCCCGGGCGCACGGCTGTTCATCGACGGCGGCGACCCGCTTCGCGAGCTGGAGATCCCGCGTCCGGCCGGAGCGTGACGCCGCGCACGACGGGATTGGCAGACTCGTCCGTGGGGACGGTGTGAGACCCGAGCGACGAGCGACGAGGAGGCCCGAGACCCGACGATGGCGCGCCCCGGCCTGATCGAGGACGCAGAGCGGATCGACCTCGCCGTCTACGCGGCGATCGCGCGAACGCCGACGCCGACGCTCGACCGAGCGCTCGCCCGTCTCTCGCGCGCTGCCGACCACTCGCGCGTGCACGTCGCGATCGCTGCCGGTCTCGCACTCACCGGTGGCCGCTCCGGCCGACTTGCCGCGGCTTCGGGGCTGGGATGCACCATGGCCACTTCAGCGGTGGTCAACCTCGGGCTGAAGCCTCTCGGCGCCCGCCGCAGGCCCGACCGCGAGGCGAGTGAGAGCCCGGTCGCGCGGCACGTCCGGATGCCGGAGTCGACATCCTTCCCCTCGGGCCACTCGGCGAGCGCCTTCGCGTTCGCGAGCGGCGTCGGTCAGGTCCAGCCGCTGACCGCCCTCCCCCTGCACGGCCTCTCGACATTGATCGCCTACTCGCGCGTCCACACCGGGGTCCACTATCCGGCCGACGCCGTCGCGGGCGCGGTCATCGGAGGCGCGGTCGCCCAGCTCGTCGGCTCCGTCGGCAGGCGCTGGTCAGCGGCCCGCCGGCGGGGCTGAGCGGAGCTACGACCTACCAGCGAAGCTCGATCTCGAGCTCGCGCTCCTCCGTGCTGACTTCGAGCTCGAGCTTGAGCTCGACCTGCTCGGGAACGTGCAGCTTGAGGCTCATCCCCTCGCGCTCGAACTCGAGGTCGCCGTCGTCGGAGAGCATCTTCGCCAGGCGGCGCAACCTGGTTGCGACCTCCTTGCGCGTGACCGTCTCCTTCTGCTCGATCTCGAACAGGTCCATGGGTCCTCCTCTTTCACGGCCGGTGTGTCCGGCCCGGGTTTGCATGCTTACCGACCGGCAGCGGCGGGCGTCCGGTCGCGACGCGCAGCAGCGCTCGGGCGCCGTCGAGCGGACCCTCGGGCACGCGTGCCGACGGCGACGCGCCCGGGTGTGCGCGCGAGATCCGGACCCGCAGCACCCCGGGTAGCGTCCGGAAGCGGAGCGGCGGCTCCAGCGTCGTCGCCTCGCCATCGATCCCGGCCGCGATCGGGCCGTCGGCGTCGACCTCGAACCGTGGTGCCGACCACTCACGCCACGGCCGCAGCCTCGACCCACCGCCTTCCTCGCCGGCCTCACGCCGGGCGACGACGGTCACGCCGAGGAGCCCGTCGTCGATGCGCGGGCGCGTTCCCGACCCGATGGCGCGGCCGAGCCGGTAGCGGTTGTTCGAGACGAGGATCGCGGCCGCCGTCGAGTGGACGTGCCCGCCCGGCCCGTGCCAGCGAAGGCTCCGCCCGCCCTGCCCCCCGGGGCCGATCGCATCGGGAAGCGCATCGACGATCGTTCGCAGCTTCGCATCGCGGTAACCGTCGCGGGCGACCGCCTCGGCGTAGAGCCCGAGCGAGACGTTGTTGACGAAGACGCGGCCGTTGACCTCGGCGAGGTCGACACGACGCTCACCCGCGTCGACGAAGGCGTCCAGGGCTCCGACGACGTCATCGCGATCGACGCCGAGGTCGAGGGCGAAGTGGTTGCGGGTGCCGGCCGGGATGCATGCGTACGGCAGCCCGAGCTCGGCCGCCACCCTGGCCACCACCGCCTGTGAGCCGTCCCCGCCCGCCATCGCCACCGCGTCGGCGCCGCCGCCGACCGCTGAGCGCACGAGCCGCTCGAGATCGGCCCCGGGCTCGAGCTCGATCGGGTCGATGCCTCTCGCGCGCGCCTCCTGGGCGAGCCGGAATCGCGTCGACTTACCCCCACCGGATCGCGGGTTTAGGAAGAGGACGGGTCTGGCCGGCGGCGGCACGCCGGGCAGCGGCGCCCGGTAGGCGAGCGCGGTTCGCGCAGCGGCGGCGGCGAGCCCGAGCCCGAGGACGATCAGGAGCGCGACGCCGCCGTGGTCGTCGCCCCCGATCAGGACAGTTGCCAGCGCCCCCATCGCGACGAGGCCGACCCCGAGCCCGGCGGCGCGGGCGGCGCCTCGCCTCAACAGGCCGTACCAGCAGCTGAGCACCACGATCAGCAGCAGGGCCACGATGACGAGTACGCGCGGGAACTCCCCGACGAGGACCGCGGTCGCGAAGACCAGCACCGCGGCGGGCAGGACGAGCGCGGCGAGCGCGGCGAGCCGCCGCGTCGGCGGGACCCTGACCGTCGCGGGTCGATGCGGGGGCGGCACGACGAGTTTCTACCCCACGCCGGGTGGCTCGGCAATGTCGCCGGCCGTGCCCTGCCCGGTGCTCGCCTCCACGGGTGAGGCTGGCTCAGCCGACGATCAGAATCTCCAGGCGCCGCGGTCCGTGAACGCCCTCGACGCGGCTCAGCTCGATGTCCGAGGTGGCCGACGGGCCCGAGACGAGCGTCACGGGACGGCGGTCGGCCGGGGCGTCGGCGACCGCCGCGATGCCCTCAGGAACTCCCACGGCGATGTTCTCGGCCGAGACCACGCAGACGTGGAGGTCGGGGACGAGAGTCAGGGCGCGACGACCGCTGAGCGCGCCGCCGTCGAGGAGGATCGTGCCCGTCTCGGCGATCGCTCCCGCGCTCCCCGTCACCGCGCCGGCGAGCTCGTCGAGGTCCGCGGACGTGAGGTCCTCGTCGGGGACGGCTTCGACCCGGCTCGACCCGATCCACTCGCGCGGCAGATCGGCCGGGACCCCGACCCGGCGCGCATCGTGGGTCTCGAGCGCCTCGGCGATCGCCGACGGGAGGTCGTCGCTCCCCACGCGACGCACGTTCGCGTTGTAGTCGGCGGCTCGCTCGGCGAACAGCTCGACGACCTCCTCGCGTGAGAGGTCCTCGCGGCGACGGATGTCGCGCTCGACCGGGACGTCGGCGCCGAGCTCCGATCCGAGCGCCGTCCGGATCCGCCCCATGACGCACTCGCGCGCGTCCTCGGGCTCGCCCGGCTGACCGACGCCTCGGCCCGGCGGCGGCGGCTCGTTCTCGATCGTCGGCATCGCGCCGGGGCCCGCGCCCCGATGGTGCGTAGCCGCGATCGGCGCCGAGCCGTTCGAACCTCGCGAGGGCTCCGAGCCGGCGCCCCCGCGCTCGCGCCACCACTCGCGGAACGTCTGCTTCGCCGGCGGGCGCAGGTCGCGGCTCTGCGTCCACCCCGAGAGCGCGCCGGGCAGGCGAGTGATCGCACCGCGGCCGGCGAGCGGCCGGGCCGCGATCCGCCCCAGCCTCTGCGCGGTCTCGTAGCGGCGCCGGGTCGAGAACGCCGCCGCCAGGGCCCGCATCGCGGCGAGCTCTCCCCCGCCCTCGTCGCGCTTCCGATCGACGACCTCGCCGCGCAGGTGGATCAGCGCCGTCGGGATGTCGATCTCGACCGGACAGACCTCGTAACAGGCACCGCAGAGGCTCGATGCCCAGGGGAGCGTCTGCGAGTCCTCGAGCCCGGCGAGCTGCGGCGAGAGGATCGCTCCGATCGGCCCCGGATAGACCGACTCGTAGGCGTGGCCGCCGACTCGTGAATAGACCGGGCACGAGTTGAGACAGGCCGAGCAGCGGATGCACCGGAGCGCCTGGCGCCCGACGCGGTCGGCGAGCGTGCGGGTGCGGCCCGCGTCGATGACGACGAGGTGAAACTCCTCGGGTCCGTCACCGTCGCGCACCCCGGTCCAGATCGACGTGTACGGATTCATCCGCTCGCCGGTCGACGAGCGCGGCAGGAGCTGGAGGAAGACCTCGAGGTCGCGCCACTCGGGCAGCAGCTTCTCGATCCCCATGACCGTGATCAACGTCCGCGGCAGGGTCGTGCACATACGGCCGTTGCCCTCGGATTCGACGACGCAGACCGAGCCCGTTTCGGCGATCGCGAAGTTGGCGCCCGAGATCCCCACCGACGTGTGGAGGAACAGATCGCGCAGGTGCTTGCGCGCCGCCTCGGTCAGCTCCGTCGGCTCGTCGGTCAGCTCGTCGATCCCGAGCTCGCGCCGGAACAGCTCGCGGATCTCGGCACGGTTGCGGTGGATCGCGGGAACGAGGATGTGCGACTGCACGTCGTCTCCGAGCTGGATGATGAGCTCGGCGAGATCGGTCTCGAGCGCCTCGATGCCGCGCTCGGCGAGCGCCTCGTTCAGCTTGATCTCGTCGCTGGCGATCGACTTGACCTTGACCGCGCGCTTCTCGCCGGTGGCTTCGACCAGATCGCCGATGACGCGGTTGGCCTCGGCGGCGTCGCGCGCCCAGTGGACATGGCCGCCGGCGGCGCTCACCGCGGCCTCGAGGCGCTCGAGCTGCGCCGGCAGGTCGAGGAGCGCGCGGTCCTTGATCGAGCGACCCGCGGCGCGGAGTTCGGCCCAGTCGGGGAGCTCGTCGACGACGCGCTGGCGCTTGTCGCGGATCGTCGTCGTCGCCTTCTTGAGGTTGCGGCGGAGCTGGGCGTCGGCGAGCGTTCGGCTGGCTGCGGCGGGGAAGCTCATGCGTGGGCTTCGTTCTCGCCGGTCTGGTCGGTCGAGTTCAGGATCTCGGCCAGGTGCATCGTCCGCACGCCGCTCCGAGCGCGAGAGAGGGCGCCGCCGATGTGCATCAGGCACGAGTTGTCGGCCGCCGTGACGACCTCGGCCCCGGTGTCGAGAACCGCGCGCATCTTGTCGGTCAGCATCGCCGTCGAGGTGTCGGCGTTCTTGACCGCGAACGTCCCGCCGAACCCGCAGCACTCGCGAGCCTCGGGAAGCTCGACGAACTCGATCCCCCGGACCGAGCGCAGGAGGCGCTCGGGCTTGTCGCCGACCCGCAGCAGACGCAGCGAATGGCAGGTCGGGTGCATCGTCACGCGGTGCGGGAAGTACGCGCCGACGTCCTCGATCCCGAGCCGGTCGACGATGAACTCGGTCAGCTCATAGGTCCGCGGAGCAAGCTCACCGGCGGCGGCGTCGATGCGCGGGTACTGCTCGCGGACCATCGCCGCGCACGAGCCCGAGGGGGTCACGATCACCTCCGCGTCGGAGAAGACGTCCGCGAAGCGGCGGGCCAGGTCGCGTGCCTCCTGCCGGTAGCCGGAGTTCATGTGCATCTGACCGCAGCACGTCTGCTCCTCGCGAAACTCGACCTCGCAGCCGAGTCGCTCGAGCAGCTCGACCGTCGCCGCGGCGGACTCAGGGAACAGCGTGTCGTTGAAGCAGGTGGCGAACAGCGAGACACGCATCGCGTCGCGCCTACCCGCGCCCGAGCGATCGCAGCAGGCGCCCGGCGCGCGAACCGGTGCCGGACACACCGATCCTCCCGACCTCGCCCTTGAGCCCGACGCAGCCGATGCACGCGACACAGCCTTCGCAGTCCACGCAGCCGATGCAGGCAACGCAGGCGCGGCAGAGGACGTTGCCGATGCCGGCGGCGATCGCCACGCTGGCGAGAACGCCTGCCGAGAGCGAGACGGCGGAGCTCCCGGTCACCGCCCCGCTGGCCAGGACTCCGGAGGAGCCGATGACGCCCGCGCTCGCGACGACGCCGGCGCTGCCGACCACTCCGGCGCTCGCGACGACCGCGGCGCTGCCGACGACGCTCGTATTCCAGTTCTCGTCGGGTGCGCGCGCGGCTGCGGCACCCGACGGGCCGGCTCCCGCATCGCTCGGCGCGGCGCCGTCCGGGACGGCCGCCGGGGGTGGGGTCTCCTCCTCCACCCCGTTCAGGCTACAGGCGCACCGCGAGGGGTCTAGAGACCGTAGGTCTTGGCGATGATCTCGCGCTGGATCTCGCTCGTCCCGCCGTAGATGGTGCCGACGAGCGTCTGGCGGACGTAGCCCTCCATGTCGTACTCGGAGGCGTAGCCGTAGCCGCCCATCATCTGCATGCCCTCGAGTGCGACCTGCTTGGCGACCTCGGTGCACTTGAGCTTGGCCATCGAGGCCTCGCGCGGCAGCAGGCGGTCGGGATCGGCGTCGACCTTCGCGGCGACGTCGTAGCAGAGCAGGCGCGCGACCTCGATCTCGGTCGCCAGGTCGGCGATGCGGTGCTTGAGGACCTGGAAGCTCCCGATCGGCCGACCGAACTGCTCGCGCTCCTTGACGTAGGTGAGCAGGTCGTCGAACGCGCGCTCGGCGGTGCCCAGCTGGAGCGCGGCGATGATCAGCCGCTCGACGTTGAGGCCGGCCATCAACTGCATCCAGCCGTGGCCCTCCTGGCCGAGCAGGTTCTCGGCGTCCACCGTGGCGTCGGTGAACCAGACGTCGTTGACCTCCTCGCCACCCATCGTCTCGATCGGCTTGATCTCCACTCCCTCGGTCTCGACCGGGACCTCGATCATCGAGATCCCGTCGTGCTTCGAGCCCTCGGTGGAGGTGCGGCAGACGAGCAGGATGTGGGCGGCGTCATGGGCGCTCGAGATCCAGGTCTTCTGACCGTCGATCACGTAGGCGCCGTTATCGCGCCGGGCGCGGCAGGAGAGCGCACCGACGTCGGACCCCGCGCCGGGCTCGGACATCGCGATCGACTCGACGTTGCCCGATGCGATCCCGCCGAGCATCGCAGCCTTCTGCTCCTCGGTGCCGAACTTCTCATAGGCCTTGGCGACGATCAGCGTCGTCGTGTAGCCGTAGACGGGGATCTGGCCGCGCCCGAGCTCCTCGAGCAGGAGGCAGGCGTCGAACATGCCGCCTCCGGCGCCGCCGTACTCCTCCGGTATCGCGACGCCGAGCCAACCGAGCTCGGCGAGCTTGCGGTAGGCCTCGGCCGAGTGCATCGAGCGCCTACCGCCGGTGAGGGCGTCGCGCTGCTCACGCGTCCCGCACTCGCGCTGGGCGAAGTCGCGGATCGCGTCGACGAAGTCGCGGCGCTCGTCGGTCATCCGCGGGTCGTCGGTCATCGTCTCGGTTGCGCTCATCGGGGCTTGCTCCTTGGGGTCAGTCAGTCGGGTTCGGTGAGGGGTCCGAGGCGTCGGGCGGGATACCGGCGGCGGCGAGGAACAGGCGTGTCGTCTGGTCGACGAGCTCGTCGCGCCCCTTGCCGAGACGACCGGTGACGCTCGCGACGAGCGTCTCGGCGACCCCGCCGACGAGCACGAAGGACGCCGTCTCGATCGCGCGCTGATCGACGCTCGGGTCGGCCAGCTCGCGCAGCTGCTCGGCGGCCAGCGAGGCGAACGACGCGAGCGAGCGCTCGCGTCGCTGACGAAAGCGCGCGGTCGACATCGACTCGACCATCGCCACCCGAGCCTTGTCGGGATCGGCGATGAAGAGGTCCGCGATCGCGCCCAGCGCGGTCGCGACCCGTGCCCGTGGCCCGAGGTCGGACGCGCCGGCGAAGCTCGCGGCGATCGTCGCCCGCACCTCGTCCTCGATTCCGTGCACAACCGCTTCGAAGAGCGCCTCGCGATCCTCGAAGGCCTCGTAGAAGTAGCGCTGGCTGAGGCCCGCGGCTCGACAGACGTCGAGGACCGTCGACCCCGCCCAGCCCTCGGCGGCGAAGACGCGAAGCCCGGCCTCGACCAGTTGGTCGTGGCGCAGCGAGCGTCGCTCGCCGGCCGTTCGGCCGCCGTAGAGCCGCTCGGTCCGCTCGGTCTGGGTCGCCTCCTCCACGTCGCGTGATTCTGACACAGCGTCGTTCCAGATCCGCGGTCAACGTGACCGCTCAGCAATTGTCCGCTCGGCGGAGCGTGCGTCGTCCGATCGGTCGTCCCATGAACGTGGACGAGTCGTAGAATGCCCGCCCGCATGGCCGACCAGGACGCTCCCAAGCTGCTCACCGACCTCCTACGCGCCGCAGGCCCCTCGGGCTATGAGGGCCCGGCAGCGAAGGTCTGGCGCGAGGCTGCCGATTTCGCCGAGCTGAGCCGCGACACGATGGGCTCGACGGTCGCGCTGATCGGCGGCGAGAGCGAGGGCCCGCTGTTCGCGGTCGTCGGCCACATCGACGAGATCGGGCTCGTCATCACGCACATCGACGACAAGGGCTTCGCCTGGTTCGAGCCGATCGGCGGCTGGGACCCGCAGATCCTGATCGGCCAGCGGGTCGAGGTCCAGTCGAAGGACGGCCCGGTCCCCGGTGTCTGCGGCCGCAAGCCGATCCACCTGCTCAAGCCCGACCAGCGCAAGAAGGTCGTCGAAATGAGCGGTCTGCACATCGACATCGGCGCCGCCGACGGCGACCGCGCGAAGGAGCTGATCCGAGTCGGCGACCCGGTCGTCGTGCTCGCCGACCCGGTGCCGGTCGACGGCAACCGCCTCGTCTCCAAGTCGATGGACAACCGGCTGGGCGCCTACGTCGCGCTCGAGGCGACGCGCCGCGTCAAGGAGCGCGGGACCGTGGTCGGCGCGATGGCGGGCGTCGCGGCTGCGCAGGAGGAGATCGGCCTGTTCGGCGCCGGCACCTCGGCCTTCTCGCTCGCCCCCGACCTCGCGATCGCCGTCGACGTCACCCACGCCTCCGACGCCCCCGGGATCGAGGAGAAGGAGACCGGCGTCCACCCGCTCGGCTCCGGCCCCGTTATCCAGCGCGGCGCGACGCTCTCGCCGATCGTCAGCGACCTGCTGATCGAGGTCGCCGAGCGCGAGGGCATCGACTACACACTCGAGGCCTCGGGCCGCGGGACGCACACCGACGCGGACGCGATCGCGATCGCGCGCGGCGGCATCCCCGCGGGCGTCGTCTCGATCCCACTCCGCTACATGCACTCGCCGGTCGAGATGGTCGACCTCGGCGACGTCGAGGCCGTCATCGAGCTGATCGCCGCCTTCGCCGCGGCGCTGACGCCCGACATCGAGCTGACGCGCTAGACCGCGGGCGGGCCAGAAGGCGCCGTAGGTCGGCCTCGATCGCGGCGGGCTCGCGATCGAGCATCGTGCCGGAGACGCGAAAGGTTTCGTACCCGGCGACGCGGACCCGGCGGTCTCGCGCCTTGTCGGCATCGACCGCGGCCTGGGTCAGATGAGGCGCGCCGTCGAGTTCGACAACGAGACGCTCGGAACGCCAGAGGCAGTCGACCTCGATCAGCGTCCCTTCGACCTCGACCAGTTGATTTCGCTCCGGCGGTGGTAGCCGGCGATCGGCGAGCCAGCGCGTGAAGCGGGACTCGAGGGAACTGCGAATCCGGTCCCGGCGCGGCCGCAGAGTCGCCGCCAGGTGTCGCAGCGTCGAGATGCCCTTGCGCTTGGGGTAGCGCTCGAGGAGCTCGGAGAGCGGGGTGAGGTCGAGCTGAGCTCCGACCGCTTTGTCGAACGCGACCCAGAGCTGCTGCGGGTTGAGTAGTCCTGCGAGGTCGAGAAGCGTGCGGGACGGGTCTGTGACGGGGATGCCGTCGCGAGTCGTGATCTCGTCGGGTTCGATCGGGCGACGATGGATGACCATCCCGCGTCGCGATCGAATGTCCTTCGCGAAGGTCAGGTGGACGACTCCACTCTGATGGCGCAGCACTCCCCAATGCGCGGCTGCAGTGCGATGGCTGAGCGGCGCTCCTGCTGCGGCGAGGGAGGCGGCCATCAGCGTGGTCTCGCGCCTGCGAGGGCGGTGCCCGACGGCGTAGACGCCTCGATGCAGACGCACGAGCTGGCCCGAGGAGCATCTGTACTCCACCGCCCTCCGACTCAGCCCCGCTTCGAGCAACTGCGCCAACGACAACACCCCGTGCTGGCGCCGAGCCACCGCCGCCGCCCGTCGCCAGGGAGCCGGGTGACGAAAGCCACGACTATCCGGGGTTTCGTCGCCGAGCTCCTCCACCCCACCCACGCTGAGGCAACCGGGCGCATACGTGGCGCGCACGGCGTGCCCAATCTGAGTCTCGGCGCCACCAAAGCCGACCGAGGGACGGCTCGCCGCCGCTCGGTGCCGGCGGCCCGAGCGTTCCCTACTCGACCTCGATCAGCTCCTTGCCGAGCGAGGACAGGTTGCGGTAGCCGTCGTCGGTGACGATCACGATGTCCTCGATCCGCACTCCGAAGCGGCCCGGGACGTAGACGCCGGGCTCGACCGTCACCACGTCGCCGGGGATCAGCTCGTCTTCGGAACGGGTCGAGAGCCGTGGTGCCTCGTGGATCTCGAGGCCGACCCCGTGTCCGAGACCGTGGCCGAAGTGCTCTCCGTGACCGCCGGCCTCGATGATGCGCCGCGAGACCGCGTCGACCTCGCGGCCCGAGACTCCGGCGCGGACCGCGCCGAGCCCGGCCTCCTGAGCGCGCAGCACGAGCTCATAGATCTCGCGCTGGTCCTCGGAGGGCGCGCCCACGGAGAAGGTCCGTGTGCCGTCGGAGCAGTAGCCGTCGAGGACGACGCCCCAGTCGATCGTCAGCAGGTCGCCGGGGGCGACGATCCGCTCCGACGGCGAGTGGTGCGGCAGCGCTGAGTTCTCGCCGGAGGCGACGATGGTCGGGAACGACGGCTCAGCGCCGTGCTCGCGCATCCGGCCCTCGAGCGCGACCGCGATCTCGAGCTCGGAGCGACCCGCGAAGCCCTGCTCGATCAGCCATGCCAGCAGGTCGTCCGCGAGCTTGGCCGCCGCCGCCATGGCCTTCTGCTCGGCCTCGTCCTTCGTACGCCGTAGCGCTTCGACCACCCCCGACACGGGGACGAGCTCGGCATCGTCGGGCGCGCTCTCGGCGAGCTTGCGGTGCGAGCGGACGCTCGTCGCCGCCTCGTCGAAGCCGACGCGACCGGACAATCGAGGCGCGAGCGTGTCGATCAGGCCCTTCTCGGCGAGGACCCGCTCGAACTCGCCCGGGACGACACGTTCGGCTCGCTCGGTGTAGCGGAAGTCCGTGACGAAGAGCGCTCGGTCGGTTGCCGCCAGGATCAGCGAGCTCGTGCCGTCGAACCCGGTGAGCCAGCGGACGTTGGCTCCCGCGTCGGGCCCGGAGTCGCCCGGCCGGACGAGATCCCCCACGATCAGTGCGTCTAACTCGCGCTCGGCGAGCGCCGCACGCAGACGATCGAGCCGGGTGCTCATCCGTCGAGCACCTGTCTGAGCCGCTCGAGCCCGTCGCGGTAGCCCTCCACCCCGCGCCCGGAGACGGCCTCGAGGACGAGCCCCTCGAACACCGAGCGGTGACGCCACTCCTCGCGCGACATGACGTCCGACAAGTGGACCTCGACCGCGGGGACGGCCGCGATCTCGAGCGCGTCGCGGAGCGCCCAGCTGTAGTGGGTCCAGGCGCCGGCGTTGATCAGTACGGCATCGGCGAGCTCGGGCAACCGGTGCAGGTGTCCGATCATCTCGGCCTCGTCGTCGGTCTGGAAGAAGCGCGCCTCGAGTCCGAGGTCGCGGGCGAAGCCGCCGACCTCGCGCTCGAGTCCATCGAGGGTGAGGTCGCCGTAGTGCTCCGGATCCCGGCGCCCGAGCATCCCGAGGTTCACCCCGTGGACGACGCCGACCCTGTTTTGCACGCTCTACTCCTCTCGCAGTTCCCGGACCGCACCGAGCAAGCTAGTCCGATCGACGGTCTGCCCGATGCGCGGTTCGCCCGGCCGCTCCAGCAGGACGAAGCCGACCCCGGCCGCGAGCGCCTTCTTGTCACGTGCGGTCGCGTCGACCACCGACTCGGGGTCGATGCTCGGGTCGAGCCGCACAGGGAGTCCCTGCGCGGAGAGAAGCGCCTCGCACTCAGCGCGCAGACCCTCGGCCCCGGAGAGGCGTAGCGCGGCGAGCAGGCCGAGCGAGATCGCCTCGCCGTGGCGGTAGCGGCCGTAGGAGGTGACCGCCTCGATCGCGTGCCCGACCGTGTGGCCGAGGTTCAGTACCTGGCGGCGCCCACCGTCGCGCTCATCCTCGGCGACGACCCCGAGCTTGGTCCGGGCGCAGAGGAAAGTGAGGTCGTTGAGCTGGGTCGCGGCCTCCCCCGAGCCCAGCGGGCCCATGCCACGGACCGTCTGCCAGAGCTCCCCGCCGGCGATCAGCGCTGTCTTGATCACCTCGGCGTAGCCGGCGGCGATCTCCTCCCGTGGAAGCGTCGCGAGGACCCCAGGGTCGCTCAGGACTGCGCTCGGCAGGTGGTAGGCGCCGACGTAGTTCTTGCCCTCGGGCAGGTCGACCCCGGTCTTGCCGCCGAGCGCCGAGTCGACCTGCGCGACGACCGTCGTCGGGGCCTGGACCACGGGGACGCCGCGCTGGTAGGTCGCGGCGCAGAATCCCGCGAGGTCGCCGACAACTCCGCCACCTAGCGCGAGGACCCGATCATCGCGACGCATCCCGACGCCTGCGAGCGCACGCAGGACCCGCTCGGCTTCGGCGAGGGTCTTTCGCTCCTCCGAGGCCTCGACCTCGACGGTCTCGCCGGCGGCCCCCGTGATCCCGGGCCACGCGTCGACGACGACCCGGTCGGCGACCGCGAAGACCCGTCCGGACCCGGTGAGCCCGAGCGCGTCGAGAGCGCCACGGCAGTAGAGGGCCGGGTAGGAGCCCGAAGCCGAGCGGCCCCAGGTGAGCCGCGCTCCCGGCACCGTCCGTGCGTGATCGAGCCAGGCGGCGCTCGCGCGCCGATCGGCCGCCGGCAGCTGTGGGAGCACCGCGTCCGCCAGGCTCTCGTAGAGCGGCGTCCGAGCCTCGAAGCGACGCCGGAACTCGTCGCGACTCGTGGCCAGCGGTCGGTTGCTCCGCGAGCAGCGCTGCCACGCGGTCGGCTCGTCGACCTCGCACCAGACGACATAGGCGCGGTTGGCGAGCGCGTCGCGGATCACGGCGGACTCGACCGCTCCGCCGCCGAGCGCGAGAACCTGGATATCCGGGTCGTCGATCAGGCGGAGCGTGACCGCCTCTTCGATCCGGCGAAACGAGGCCTCCCCGGCCGACTCGAAGTGGGCTGCGATCGACTCGCCGAGCTCGCGCTCGATCTCGCGGTCGGTGTCGCGGGCCTCGAGGCCCAGGGCGGCAGAGACGGTGGCGGCGGCGGACGTCTTGCCCGCGCCCATGAACCCGATGAAGACGAGCGGCCGCGCCGCCCGACCCCGGGAATCGCCGCTCAGCGCCTCCACTCGATCCGCTCGCGGTAGGCCTCGAGAGCGGCGCGGGCGTCGTCGATGTGATCGCCGCCGAACTTCTCGCGGTAGCAGCGCGCGAGGACCAGCGCGACCATCGCCTCGCCGACGACGCCGGCGGCGGGCACGACGGTCGAGTCGGTGCGCTCGCGCATCGCCTTCGCGGGCTCCTTGGTCTGCGTGTCGACCGAGCGCAGCGGCTTGGTGAGGGTCGAGATCGGCTTGAGCGCGCCGCGGACGATCAACGTCTCGCCGTTCGACATCCCGCCCTCGACGCCACCGGCGCGATTCGTCTCGCGGTAGAAGCCCCGCTCGGGGGTGTGGAAGATCTCGTCGTGGGACTCGGAGCCTGGCGAGGCCGCGACCTCCCAGGCCTCGCCGACCGAGACGCCCTTGACCGCCTGGATCGAGACGATGGCGTGGGCGAGCCGGCCGTCGAGTCGGTCCTCCCAGGAGACGTGGGAGCCGAGGCCCGGGACGAGACCGAAGCCGCGGACCTCGAAGATCCCGCCGAGCGACTCGTTTCGCTTCCGCAGGACGTTGATCTCCTCGACCATGCGCTCACCGGCGTCGGCGTCGAGACAGCGCACGGGCGACTCGTCGACGCCGTCGAAGTCACCCAACTCGAGATCGTGCGGCGAGGGCGCCTCGACGGAGGCGATCCGCAGGACGTGGGAGCGGACCTCGACCCCGAGAGCGCGGAGGAACTCCTTCGCGATCGCGCCCGCCGCGACGCGTGCTGCGGTCTCACGTGCGCTAGCGCGCTCGAGAACGTTGCGAACGTCAGTGTGGCCGTACTTCTGCGCGCCGACCAGGTCCGCGTGCCCGGGCCGCGGCAGGTGCGACTCCGCGACGTCGGCCTCGACCGGCCACGGGTTCATCCGCTCTTCCCAGTTCTTGTAGTCGCGATTGGCGACCAGCAGCGCGACCGGCCCGCCGATCGTGCGGCCGTGGCGGACGCCGGAGCGGACCTCGACCGAGTCGGTCTCGATCTTCATCCGCCCGCCGCGGCCGTGGCCGAGCTGACGCCGCGCCATGTCGGCGTCGACGCGCTCGCGATCGAGCTCTAGACCGGCCGGAAGACCCTCGACGATCGCGGTCAGTCCGGGGCCGTGGGATTCGCCGGCCGTGGTGAAGCGAAACTGGGACATGCGGAGCCGAGAGGCTATCCGCGGGCGGGTCCGGCGACCTTCGCGCGAACGACCTCCCCTGGCTCCAAGCGTTCTGCGAAGACGCTCAGCCGGTCGGCCGGAAGTCGATCCCGTCGATCGCGATTCCCTCGCCGTAGTCGGGCAGCGCGGAATCGATGATGAACGCGCCGCTGTTCGGGGCGAGGAAGGCGGACGCCGAGTCCTCGACCGTGGTCGACGCGTCGTCGAGACGCGGAATCAGGAAGGCCTGGCGGTAGTCGGCGCGGCACGCCGCCGGGAGCGTCAGCGGGGAGTCGCCCGTACCGCTCACGCGGCGTACGGCTCCGCGCAGGTGGACGACGCCCTCGAGGTCTCGGTAGCACTGCGGAGTGGCGAAGTCCTCGCCGAACGCCTCCCAGCCGGTCTGCACGGTCACGTTCTGCCACGGGGCCGGGTCAACGAGCGAGGGGTTGGGATAGGTGCCTGAGAGCGCTCCACCCGCGGGACCGCTGGGGGCGCCGCCGCCTCCACCCTCACCGACGCCGATGCAGCTGGGCGAGCCGTTCTGGGAGACGCTCGCGATCGCCTGTCCGGTCGGGCAGGCGGTGGCGATCCTGGCCTGGATCGCGCCGTAGTCGAGCTGGCTCTCGTCGATCTCGCCGGCGCCGATGACCCCGGCCGCGATCTGCGGGTTCGGATACGTCCCGGTCAGGTCTCCCCCGGCCTGGCCGCTGGCCCCGCCCGTGCCGGTGTCGACGCAGGATGCCGTGCCATCGGATCCGACGCTCTCGATCGCCTGTCCATCCGCGCAACCGCTCGTGTCGATCCGCGCCTGGAGCGCGGTGAAGTCCAGGGTGGCCTCGTCGATCGCCGCCCCGGTCACGGAACCGTCGGCGAGCTTGGTGGAGGTCACGGCCCCATTGGCCAGCTTGGTCGAGCCGATCGCGAAGTCCGCGATCTTCGAATCGGTCACGGAGCTCGTGCCGAGATCGACGTTCTTGACGTCGCCGTCACGGATGTCGATCGAACCGACCTGTCCGTCTCTGATCTGAGCCGAGCGAACCTGACCCTTGCCGATGTCGGCGGACTTCACCTGGCCGTTCTTGATGTCGCCCGAGTCGACCGAGTTCTTGCCCGGCAGCGCCTGGGCGACGCCGCCGGTCAGGATCAGGAAGAGAGCGATGTATCCGACGATGTTTCCGCGCAGATGGGCGTGGATCTTCTGGCTCGAGCTCACGTGGACCCATCGGCCGGCCCGCGGCGCCGCTTTAGCCCACTCGACGGGGGTTCGATCCGCTGATCAGTCCGGCGCGACTGATGGCGTCGTCGTGTTGATCGTCAGGCGGCTGTCGTAGCTCGTCATGTCGTACATGAACTGCAACAACTGGCTGTTCGAGCCCGAGCCCTTGACCGCGAGCGCGACGCCGAGCCTGTCGCCGGGCGCGACGCGAATGTTCGAGAAGTCCATCGGCACCGTGACCGCGGTCCAAGCGTTGCGCGGCCAGGTCGCGGCGCTGTAGGAGAAGTAGCTCTTTCCCGACGGGTCTTCCACAACCTGGTCGATCTCGTTCCCGCGGACGCCGATCTCCCGCGTGAACAGGAAGGCGCAGATCGACCCGGGGTGGGTCGCGGTGTTCAACGTCTTCGACTGCAACGAGAGCGAGGCGCTGTCGATTACGAGCTCGGAGCTGCCGGACACCGGGGCGGTCAGCCAGCGGTGGACGTACTGGTGCGGGTTCGTGACCGTCGGCGTGTAGGCACAGTCGCCCGCCTGCGGTCGCAGCTGGAGTCCCCGATCGTTCGAGGGATTCGTCGCCGGCTCGACGTCGGTGGCGTAGTCGTACTCGGTGGTCCTGCTCGCCGGCGCGTTGCCCTTATAGAGGCGGTCGGGCGCGCCGGGGGTCGCGCCCGTCTTCGCGCCCGCCGAGCAAGCGCCCAGAGTGTTGCGGGTCTGGTGGTCCGAGAGAGTGGTCCGGGTCGTCGCCGAGCAGGGAGTGTCCGACAGCGAGTAGGTCACGGCGGTCACCGAGTTCGGCGTCGGCTGGAGCGCGTTCTTGACCGGCGCGGCCGCTGGATCGCCGAAATCGGACTGGAGCTCCTGGTAGGCGCGCTCGCCGCCCGAGGCCGTCGTGTCGGGCTTGATCGCGATCGTCACGCGCTTGAGGTCCTGGGTTCCGGGACAAAGCGATTCCGGGCAACCGGGGTCGTTTCGCCAGGTGACGTAGCGATAGATCTTGCCGCTCACGTCGCCGCTGGTGAAGCTGGTCGGACCCGGGAGGATCGTTCCCCCGGTCACGAGGGTCGCCGGGGAGCTGCCGTCGGCCTCGGTGGCGAACCTGCTGCCCGAGACCCGGTAGTTGGGGTTGGTGGGGTCGGTCGATGTCGCCGGGAGCTGCGTCAAACCGACGTTGTTGAAGTTCGTCTCCGCGACCTGGCGGATCTTCTCCATCTCGAGCTGGAGCCGGTTCGAGACCACCTGGCTCTGCTCGGCGCGGTACGCGCCGCGAGATGACGCATCGACCATGCCGAGCACCGCGAGGGCGCCCACGACGAGGATCAAAGCGGCGACGACGCCTTCGACGATCGTCACGCCTCGCTCGTCGGCGGCCCGACGGCGGACGATCGCCCCGGTGCGGGCGAGATTGTCCCCGAGTCTCGTCATGACGCAGGAAGGTTCCTCGGCGCGACCCCGTCGCTGAGCGTGATCGCATCATCGCCACGCTCGCCGGGGAAGACGACCTTCAGGCCGACGTAGCTCGGAGTCCCCGAGACCGGCGAGTACTCGAAGACCGAATTCGATGACAGTCCGGTTACGAGGGTCGTCGTGTACGCGACCCCGGATCCGTCGGCGTTGCGGATCGACCGGGTGCAGGTGCCCGAGCTGTTGCACGAGTAGGTGACGAGGCACTGGCGGACGGTCGACGACTGCGCGCCGCCGCACGGCGACTGGTTCACGTAGGTCCGCACCTGGAGCGAGGACGCGCTGCGGGTGCCGAACGCGTAGCTCTCGCGGACGTCGCGCGAGACCTGCTCCATGAAGACCCTGGCCCGCTGGATCTCGTTCGACTTCTCCGAGGTCTTCGGCTGGCTCTGGATACCGGAGACGAACACTGAGACCGCCCCGCCGACGACGATCAGCGCGATCACCATCCCGACGAGCAGCTCAATCAGGGTGAAGCCGTCCTCCGCGGCGGCCCTTTCTCGCATCCGCCCGAGCATCGGATCAGCAGTTGGAGTTCGGAGCCGAGGTCGATGCCGGAGGCGTCGTGTTGCACTCCGTGAACGACACGGGCTCGTAGTGCGGGACCCCGTCGCCGCCCATCGTCCACTCGCTCGAGAGGTCGTCGTTGAAGATCCGGCTTCGTGAGTCGACCGTCATCTTCTTCGCCGCGATCGCGCCGCAGTACTCGGAGTTGGAGTTGAGCTGGACCTCGGTCTGCGGCGCGTAGACGATGATCCCGCCGGCGCAGTCCTCGAGCAGGCTCGTGTTCGAGTTCAGCGTGATCCGGCTGGTGGTGGTCGGCGAGCCGGCGAAGAGCATCGCGACGTTCGCCGGGCTGGCGAGCGGCGAGATGGTGCTGTTGGAGTTGAGGGTCAGCGGGTTGCTCTGGCCGCTGCAGTTCTCCGGCTTGTCGAAGTAGAGGCGTACGCCCGAGGCGACGTAGATCGTCGAGTTCGACGAGACCAGGATCTGGCAGAAGCTGTAGTTGGTGCCGCTCAGCGTCAGCGAGACGTTCGAGTTCAGCGTCAGCGAGCGGCGCTTCCAGTCCCAGCGGACGTTGCTCTGGGTGCCGGTGTAGGAGTCCTTCTGACTCGTCACCGTGCAGCCCGCCTCCCAGGCGAACTGACATAGCCGGGAGTTCGAGTTGTTCGTGACGACGTCGCCCTGGTCGACCGGCGGCAGGCTGAGCGGCGCCTGAGTCCAGGTCCCGGAGCCCGTGCAGCCGTCGCCGTAATGAGCGGCGTTCGAGTTCATGCTGATCGTCTTGCCGAGGCCCGTCGAGGCGCTCCCGCAGAGACGCGAGTTGGAGTCCATCGTGATCGCGCCGTTCGTCGCCGTGTTCGCGTCGATCGTCGCGTTCGAGTTGAGGTGGATTCCGTCCTGGGAGAGGACTCCCGCGCTGGCGAACGGCTTCGTTCCCTGGGAGGTGACCTTGTTGACGACATGCACCCGTCGCGTGACGCCGTCGACCGTGCCCGAGGAGACGATCTCCATCTGGGTCGCACCGGGCTTCACCGAGTAGGTGTAGGTGCCACCGCCGACAGGATCCTCGGCCGTCACGGGGGCGCACCAGCCCGCCGGGCTGCTCATCGTCGCCGCCGTCACGACCGAGCCACCCGGACCCGCGACGATGCAGCTGGTCGAGCCCGCGGGAACGCGGTTGTAGCGGACCAGCGCTTCGTTGACCCCGGCCTCCGCGATCGCGAACGCGCCCTTCGTATCCGTGTCACGCGTGACGCCGCCCTGGGTCCTGACCGTCGACATCAGGCCGACCGTCACGATCGCGAGCGCCGCGAGCAGCATGAAGAGCACCGTCGGCACGGCGAAGCCCGCTTCGCCGTCGAGACGCCGCGGGCCGGTCGGTTCTGAGGACTCGGGAAGTCTCACAATGCCCCTCGGCTCAGCCCTTGACCCGCTCCTTGACCTTCTTGATCTGGTCGACGCGGAGCTCGAAGACTCGCTCGACCGGCTCATCCTCCGGCTGGTAGGTCAGGTTCATCGTCGACTGCGGGTCGAGGAACGCCCACTGGCAGTCGTCCGGGCTCGGGAAGCAGGACTGCTCGCCGCTGACCCGGGTGACGTCGGACGAGACGAGGAACGCGGCGCGTTTGCCGCTTTCGTCCGTGCCGATGAACGCCGCCGCGGGCGAGCTGTCGGACGGCAGCACCTGGAAGAGGTCGAGGTCGTTGCGCTGGGTCAGGGGCTGGCCCTGCTCTCCCACGGACACGCCGACCTGATAGCTGATCTGCTCGGTGATGTAGCGGATCTCCGGCTTGTCGTTGCCGCCGCTGTTCCCGCCGTTGTTGCCGCCCCCGTTGTTGCTCCCGCCGTCGTCGGTATCGGTGTCGGTACCCGTGTCCGGCGGAGCGACCGGCGCTCCGGGGTCGACCGGCGTGCCCGGGTCGACGATCCCGGGGTCCGTGAACGAACCGTCCGGGAGGGTGTCGGTGCCGAGATCGCTCGATCCGTCGTCGGTTACTGGGACGTCCTCGGAGACGGCGCCGTCGGTGGGCGCGTCGAGATTGACGGCCACGGGAGCGCTGAAGGGGTTCCGCGACTTGAGGCTCGCGAGGCGCTTCTCGTAATCGCGAACCCCGGTGCTGTCGACCAGGACCGCGGGCGCAACCGCGTCCGCGTCCGCAGCGACCGGCACGGCCGCCGGGAGAACGGGGTCCTCGTCCGGCCTGGCCAGCAGTAGCGGGACCGCGGCGAGGGCCACGATCAGAGCGATCGCCGGAATCAAGAGCCGGCGGTCGCGCAGATCGCGAATGAGGTCTGCGACGGGCGCGGGCACCCTCTCGCTGATCGGCGGGCCGCCGCGCTTCGGGGGTTTGGGTGCGCCACCGGCCGGGGCGACATTTGAAGCCTTCTCGCCCCCACCGCGGCGGAGCTTCGGCTTCGAGAACTTCGGCAGCTTGAGCTCGGGCCCCTTGTCGATGCGCGGCATCTTCACGGGGTCACCGCCGCGGTCGGGGCGGGAGTCGCGGTCGCATCCGTGGTCGCCGGGGCCGTCGTCTCACCCGGGACCTCGACAGCCGGGCCGGCGCCTGTCGCCCCTGCCGTCGCGCCCTGGTCGGGCGGCGTCAGGTAGGAGGTGAGCGAGACGTTGGCCGAGAGCAGGTCCGAGGCTCCGCCCTCCTCGTTGAGGCTGAGCGAGAAACCATCGATCGTGAGCAGCCGGCCTCGCGCC
Source organism: Thermoleophilia bacterium SCSIO 60948 (assembly GCA_021496505.1). Taxonomy (GTDB): domain Bacteria; phylum Actinomycetota; class Thermoleophilia; order Solirubrobacterales; family 70-9; genus JACDBR01. The sequence continues at coordinate 1,722,531 of CP053031.1, forward strand.
GCCTGCGAGCCGCGGGTGACGAGCTGGCCCTGGTTGTCAACGTGGACGAGGCCGTCGAGCCCGGCGAAGAACTTCGAAAGCCCGAAGAAGTCGCCCTCGAAGGTCAGGTCGTAGGGCATCGTCATCAGTCCCGCCGGGCCCACCTGGGCACCGAGCGGCTGGAGCGCGACCGACGACTCAGTCGCCGGAACGGTGCCGTCGGTCGGCGTCGGTGCCGGAGCCGCGGCGGTGGCCGATGCGTCACCCTCGGTCGTGAGCGTCAGGCTGAGGAAGTCGGTGCGTGCCCGCGACGAGATGCCCTCGACCTGGTCGATCAGGGAGGCGGTGTCGGAATCGGCCGGAACGGCTTTTCCGAGACGGACCATCGCGCTATAGGCCTCGTCGAAGTCGGCCTCGGCCGCCTCCGCCTGGGAAGCGAGCGCCTCCTGCTCGGAGACGCTCTGCTCGAGCGTGGCGATCTCGTCGTCGAGCTTCGCGACCTCGTCGCGTTTCGGAGCGATCACCAGGAACCAGACCCCTGCGAGCGCAGCGACGATCGCAAGGCCGAGGAGGATCATCTTGTCGGAGCTCTTCACGGTGCCGCCTCCCCGCTGACGGGCTCGGCCTGGGTGGGCGCGGCCTCGGTGGTCTCACCCTCGGCCGGGGCGGGCTCGGCCGGCGCCGCTGCGGTCGGGTCGGTCGTCCCCGTCGGCGGAACCGGGGCGGCGTCGAACGCGACGACCGCGGTGAAGGCCGTCGCCGTCGGATCAGCGGCGCAGCCGCCGGAACCGCCGGAGCCCGTGGACTCCGCGGTATCGCTCGACCCAGGCTTGGATGTGGTGTCCACCGCGACTCGTGTGACACCGTCGATCAGCTCGAGATCGCTGATGTACGCGGCCACGGTCCGCTGACTCGCCGCGCAGCCGGCCATCTCGAGCGCCGGGCCGGGGATCGACGCCCGCAGCGGGTTCGCGGTCTCACCCTCGACGGCGGCAGCCCCGCTCGCGGATCCGGTCAGACCGGTCAGCCAGACGTCACTCGGTGTGACCAGTCCAAGCTCATTCATCACCCGCGACCAGTCGAAACGGCTCTGGGCGAGACTGGAGATCGTGGCTTCGCGTGAGGTCTTGAGGGCCGCGAACTCGGCGTATGGCGCAAGCGCCTCTGCGCGCGCCCGAGCGTTGGCTTCTCGAGCCTCGAGGCTCGCGATCTCGTCCTCGCGCTCACCGACGGCGTTGTTCGTCGTAACGAGCAACGTGACGAGGCCGAGAGCAAGGACCAGCGCACCGACGATGATGTACGGCGCGATTCCCGTGCGGCTGGGACCGGAGGTCCCGCGGCGCTCCTCGGGCGGAAGAAGATTGACCGGACGCACGACCTACTCCTCGAGCCCGAGTCCGAAGGGAACGGTCAGGCGCGCCGCCTCGTAGGGATCGATGTCGCGCATCGGCGCCGGCGTCGCCGCTCGGAACGCGAGTCCAGTCTCACGCTCAAGGCGCGTGACCAGACCCTCGATCGCAATACCCGGACCGCAGGCGACGACCTCGTCGACCATCACCGCGCCGTCCTGGGCACCGTAGTAGTCGAGCGACATCCGGATCTCCTCGGCGAGGCGAGTCGCGCCCTCGTCGAGCGCCGCGCGCGCGGCCATCACGTTCTCCGGGTCGCCTTCGAGGACGTCGATCGGCTGATCGAGCCCGACGTAGGCGAGCCACTGGCGCGCATGATCGAGGCGCAGCTCGCGTGCCTCGGCGAGGCGCTGTGCGATGCCCTCGATGCTGGCCGGCGCGACGCGCGTGAACCTGCAGCGCGTACCGGTGGCGACCGCGAGGTTGGTCACGTCGCCGAGGTGGAAGTAGAGAACCGTTCGCTCGGGCGAGGAAGCACCGTTGGTCTCCGGCTGCCCTGGAAGTGCTCCCGAGCGCTCGAGCTCGATTCGCTCCTCGTAGGACAGCGTCGAAGGGTCGAACGCCGGATCGATCACCGAGGTCTCGGTCGTCGCCGGTCCCGTCTCGCTCGCGAGCGCACGAATCATCGCGAAGGCCGAGTGGTCGATCCCGACCGGCCGCAGCCCGGCGGTGCGAAGAGCGGCGACGACTCCGGTGATCATGTCCCGGCGCGCGGCCACGGCCACGACCTCGAGGCCTCCACCCTGCTCTTCGGGCACGGCGCCGGTGACCTGCCAGTCGAGAACGGAGTGCTCGAGCGGCATCGGGACCTGGTCGGCGGCCTGGAAGCGCACGGCGGCCTCTAGCTCGTCCTCCGGCAGTGGCGGCACCCGCAGTGTCCGGACGGCGATCCGCTGGTTGGCGAGCCCGAGCCGGACCTCGCGCGGAAGCTTGTGGGTCGCCCAGACCTCCTTGAGACGCTCGCCGAGCGCGGCCGGATCGATCACCTCGCCGTCAGAGAACAGCCCACTCTCGATCGGCTCGATCGCGCGACGGATCAGATCCGTGCTGCCGTTGACGCGCAGCTCGGCGGCGCCGACGCTGTTCGAGTCGATCTCGAGGCCGACGACCGTCTTGGCCTTCGACTTCGAGCTGGGCTTTCGGGAGCTGATCTTCATGGGTCTCTCGGGGCGCGGGGCTCACGGGACGTGGCCGCCGCCACCGATCAATCGGCTGCGCAGACGGTTTCCTTGAGCCCTCTGGACCTAGAGGAAGCGGGTCGCGTACCAGTCGACGATCTCGGGCCCGAACCAGAGGCCGACGATGCCGCCGAGGGCAAGGAACGGACCGAAGGGAACGGTCATCTTCCGGGCGCTCTGGCCGTGGCGCGCGAAGAGCGCCGCTCCGGCGAGCGAGCCGGCGAGAAGACCGACCAGGACCGCCGGCGCGACGGAGGCGCCCAGGTAGAGACCCATCATCCCGACGAGCTTCGCGTCGCCCATTCCCATGCCGCGCGGATGGGCCATCGCGATCACGAACAGGAGGCCGCCGGCGATCGCAGCGGCGAGCACCCGGTCAGGCAGCAGCTCGGGTGCCCCGAGCGCCAGTCCGACGAGCGCCACCACAGAGCCCGCGAGGACGATCTTGTTCGGGATGATCCGTAGGTCGAGGTCGGTGAGAGTCACCGCTACGAGCAACGTGCAGAGCACGAGACCGAGCCCTAGCGCGAGAAGGTCGTCGTCGCCGAGCGCGAGGTAGGTCCCGACGTAGAGCAGGGCGAGCCCGAGCTCCGTAAGCGGATATCGAACGGCGATCGGCTCGGCGCAATTGCGGCAGCGGCCTCCGAGGAGCAGCCAGGAGAGCAGCGGAACGTTGTCGTGCGCGCGGATCGGCGCCGAGCAGCCCGGACACTCGGACCTCGCGCTAACCCAGTTCTCGTCGCGGGGCAGCCGATGTGCAAGCGCCGTGACGAAGCTGCCGAGGGCGAGGCCGAGGGGGAAGAGAATGAGGGCGGGCAAGAGCATTCCTGTTGTCGTTAGGGCGAAGGCGATTTCGAGTCCAGCTCTCCCCCGCTATCGGCGGAAGCTGCCGACGGGTTGAGAGCGGGACGGCATGCACCTAGAACGACGAAGGGCGGGCCCGGAGGCCCGCCCTTCTGAGCTAGTGCGGATTTCTTGTACCGCTCAGCCCCAGTCGCCCCCGGTCGGGCAACCGCCGCCGGCCGGTGTACAGGTGTAGGTCAGGGTTCCCGCGTCGTTCTTGATGCTGAAGTCCGTCGCCGTCGTCTCCGCCTCGACGGTGACCTCGTAGGTGTCCGCATCCGTCACGGTCGGCTCAGAGAAGCGCGTGCCGGCATCGCTGAGCGACGGCTCGATCGCGACCAGCTTCGCCTTCGTGGCTCCGGTGTAGGAACCGTTGTTGTCGGTCGCATAGGTCTCCATGGCCGTCTGGGCCGTGCGGACCTGCTCCTTGGCGTCGGCGTCGTTGGCCTTGTCGCGCTGGTTGAAGAAGGACGGGATGGCGATCGCGGCGAGCAGACCGATGATCAGCATCACGACCAGGAGCTCGATCAGGGTGAAACCGGACTCACCCTGGGCGCGCTCACGGAGCTTGTTGAGCATTTGATCCTCCTTGGATCATCTGTGAACGCCAGAGCCCCCGTGTGCCATTCGGTGGTCCGTGACCCCAGTCGGTAACCGGCTGACTCACGAGTGCTTCCCGGGAGTCCCTTGGTTTTGCGCCCCCGTCTCACGACGGGTTTGCCTTTCTCACCTGGGCGTCTGGCTTTTGTTTCCGGTTCGCCTATCGGGACCTGACCCCAACCCCTTTAGGCGACTGGGGTGAACATTCGTCCAGCCTGGGGGCCAGCCCCCAGGTCACCTGGGGTGAGTGCCACCGGGGACCGAGCGCATACCGCTCTACGATGCGAAGTGATGGCCGCCCGACGTGTCCTGATCGCGATCCTTGCCTTCATCGGCGGGATCAGCATCGTTGCCGCGCTGATCCCCGTCACGCCTCAGACGGATGGCCAGGACGAGACGACCACGTCGACGTCCACGACCGACTCCGAGGACCGCCAGGCCGCGGCGCCGAGGCCGGAGTCGGACGGTCAGTTCGTCCGTGAGACGGTCCGGCCATCCGCCGGCGAGGAGCCGCGGCGGATCGATCTCGAGGCGGGTGACCAGCTCGAGTTGCTCGTCTACGCATCAGCAGGCACGCAGGTCGAGGTGACCCGCACCGGGGAGACGGACTTCGCGGACCCCCTGGCGCCGGCGCGCTTCGATCTACGGCTGAGCGAGACCGGCATCTACCTCGTCAAGCCGCTCGAGGGCGGCGAGCCGCTGGCGACGATCAGGGTGAGCGAACCGAAGCGCGACGCCCCGGACTCGCAGGACCGGCCCGACGGCGCCGAGACGCCCAGTCAGAGCGTGCGCGACGTCGTCGGTCCGGAGCTCGAGGCGAGCTGAGCCCGCCCGGCGCCCTCAGCCGTTCAGCGAGGCGTCGACGGTGATGTCGACGTTTCCGCGCAGCGCGTTCGAGACCGGGCAGGACTGCTCGGCCTCGTCGGCGAGACGACGGAACTCCGAGTCGTCGAGGCCCGGTACGTCACCGCGTACCTTGAGCGCGACCGACGTGATCTTGATCTCCTTCGCGTCGAACGAGCAGGTCGCCTCGACGTCGAGCTGGTCGGCCGGGTTGCCCGCCTGAGCAAGGGCGTTCGAGAACGCCATCGCGTAACAACCGGCGTGCGCGGCCGCGATCAGCTCCTCGGGGCTGGAATGCCCCTCGGGCTCGCCGGCGCGGCGCGCGAAGGTGAGGTCGAGTGGGCCGAAGGCGCCTGTGCCGGAGGTGAGGGTGCCCTCGCCGGACTGGAGGTCGCCCTTCCATGTGATTGATGCGGTGCGGTCAATAGCCATATGACCCGGTCTACCCGCATTGCGCGCAACCTATCTCGCCCATCCGTCGGGCTCCTGCTCCTCCTCTGCACCCCAGGCGCCCCAGTAGGAGCGCAGGCGTGCCACGAAGTCACGCGTGCGCTCGGCGTAGACCCGATCGGCGATCGGGAACGCCGCCGTCAAGAGCCGCTCCTGGCGTCGACGGGCGAGCTCGATCAGCTTCGTCCGGTCACCGTCGGGCTCCGGCATTCGCGCCTCGATCTCCTCGATCAACACCGAGAGGTCGTGGTGGTCGCCGAGCAGGTCCGAGAGCTCGTCGAGCTCGTCGACGGTCGCCGCGAGAACCCCCTCCCATGCGTCGCGGAGCAGGCGCAGGTGGTACCAGAGGTCCTTGACGCGCTTTCGCCACTCGTGGACGGCCTCGTCGTTCGACGGGTCGTGCTGGACCTCGGCGTAGCGGGCGCGGCCGCGGCCGTAGCTGCGCGCGAGTCCCTTCGAGACGGCCTTCCAGCCCTCGGGCAGCTCCCAGCCCGAGATCTCGAGCCGACCGCGCTCGATCGCCTCGCGCGCCTCGTCGACCCGCTCGGCGAGGTGGGCATCGCCGGAATGCCGCGCACGCTCGGCCTCGAGACTCTCTCGGAGCCGGGCGACCGAGTCCGGCGACAGCGAACCTGCGTCCTCCTCGGCGACGATCAGGTCGAGGGTCGCGATCTTGACCTCGGCATCGCGAGCCCCCGCGAGCTGGCGCGCGGCGTCGCGAAGCCGGGAGTTCTGCTCGCGATAGCGCTCCTTCCCGAGCCCGTCGCGGACGAGTCGCAGGACCGACCGCGCCTTCTTGAGGTCCTTGCGCGTCTCATGAACGGCTTTCGCCCGCCTGGCTTCGTCGCCGTTCGACCCGCGCGCCGCCCGCAGCTGTTCGAGCGCGTGCTCGGCCCGCCCGGCGGCGGCGCGGCGCGCGGCGGCATCGAGCGGCTCGTCGGAGCGGAATCGGTACTGGCGCGGGTCGGACTCCGACATCTCCGTCGCGGAAGGTAGCCCGTCGACGGCCAGCGATGCGTTCGACCAGCCGGGCTCGCCCGTGACCTCGTGCCTGAGCCAGTCCGGCGGCTCGAAGGACGCGGCCTCGGCCTCGGATCCGAACTCGGCCTCCGCCGTGACGAGTCCGTCGAGATCGCCGGCGTAGACATCGACCTCGATCACCGGCTCGCGCCCGATCCGGTAGCGGCGCTTCTCGATCCTGCGCCCCTGCGTCAGCGCCCACAGGCTCTCGAAGCGCTCGCGGTCGATCTCGAGCTCCTCCTCGACCCGGCTCAGTCCGGCCTTGCTCTTGACGGTCATGAAGTAGGTCCCGCCGAGGTCGCGGACGCGAACCTCTGCCGCTCCCCCGGCCTCGGTCAGATACCCCTGGCGGACGTCGACGCCAGCGTCGGCTCGCGAAAGATCCGGGACGGCCTCCAAGACCCAGCGCCGCTCGATCTCCGATGCCATCGCCGCCCAGCCTACGGAGCACTCGCGCCGCTTTGAAGTCGTGGTGCGGGGTAGGGCAAGAGTGCGGTCGTCAGACCGCGGGGACACGACAGAGGAGAGAGATGAACCTGGCCCTGAACCTCAAGGAGTCGGCGGAGAAGCACGGCGATCGCGTCGCGATCAAGCTCGACGACACCGAGCTCAACTACGAGACGCTGGCCGGTGCCACGGCGAACGTCGCCGGACTGCTCGCCGAGAAGGGGGTCGAGGCCGGGGACCGGGTCGGGGTCATGCTGCCCAACGTCCCCTACTTCGCGGCGATCTATTACGGGATCCTGCGCCGCGGAGGCGTCGTCGTGCCGATGAATCCGCTGCTCAAGGGCCGGGAGGTCAAGTTCTACCTCGAGGACTCGGGCGCGAAGGTCCTGTTCGCCTGGCACGGCTTCGAGGAGGCTGCCGTGGACGGCAGCGAGCAGGCCGGCGCGGAGTGCATCCTGGTCGAGCCCGGCGAGTTCGAGAAGATCGTCGGCGCCGCGGACCCGATCGACGAGTGGGCCGAGCGCGACGGCGACGACACCGCGGTGATCCTCTACACCTCCGGCACGACCGGCACGCCGAAGGGCGCCGAGCTGACCCACGACAACCTCGCCACGAACGCGATCAAGGGCTCGCGCGAGCTGATCGGGATCACCGAGGAGGATCGGGTCCTCGGCGCGCTGCCGCTGTTTCACTCCTTCGGCCAGACGTGCTCGCTCAATGGCGCGGTCGCGAGCGGAGCGATGCTGTCGCTGATCCCGCGCTTCGACCCCGACAAGGCGCTCGAGATCCTCGAGCGCGACGAGATCACGATCTTCGGCGGCGTGCCGACGATGTACAACGCGATGCTCCACTCCTCGAAGGCCGACGACGTCGACACCTCGAAGCTGCGGATCTGCATCTCGGGCGGCTCGGCGATGCCCGGCGAGGTGATGAACGCGTTCGACGAGAAGTTCGGCTGCAAGATCCTCGAGGGCTACGGCCTCTCTGAGACATCGCCGGTCGCCTCCTTCTCCCACCCCGACGAGGAGCGCAAGGTCGGCTCGATCGGCAGGCCGATCGACGGCGTCGAGATGAAGTGCGTCGACGACGACGGCAACGAGGTCGAGCAGGGCGAGACCGGCGAGATCGTCATCAAGGGCCACAACGTCATGAAGGGCTACTGGGAGCGCGAGGACGCGACCGAGGAGGTCATGAACGACGGCTGGTTCCACTCCGGCGACATGGGGATGGTCGATGAGGACGGCTACTTCTTCATCGTCGACCGCAAGAAGGACCTGATCATCCGCGGCGGCTACAACGTCTATCCGCGCGAGATCGAGGAACTGCTCTACGAGCACCCGGCGATCGAGGAAGCCGCGGTCATCGGCGTCCACGACGACTCACTCGGTGAGGAGATCGCGGCCGCCGTCGTGATCAAGCAGGGCGAGTCGGCCTCCGAGGACGAGATCCGCGACCACGTCAAGGAGCAGGTCGCCGCCTACAAGTACCCGCGCCACGTCTACCTGATGGACGAGCTCCCGAAGGGCCCGACGGGGAAGATCCTCAAGCGGGAGATCGAGGTCCCGGATCGCGCCGAAGCGTCCTGAGGCCGTCGACGCCGCCGACCCGCCCCCAGGCGAACGTCGAGATACACAGAAACGCGCCGACCAGCGCGGCGAGGCTCGATAACCAGACGAGCAGCGCGGTGGCGGCCCGCCAGACAGCATCGATCGCGTCGTCGGCCTCGGCCGGCGGCGCGATCGCTACGTCGAGGGCGATCGGGCCGGCGAAGCGGACGATGAAGCCGAAGAGGGCGATCACGAGTAGCGATACGCCGATCCGGAAGCCGATCCGTCGGCGCGAGCCGCCGGCGATCAGAACCGCCAGCAGGTAGAGCCCGAGCGTGACCGCGAGCAGGATCACCGGGACGATGCGCGCAGTGTCGACCGCCGTCTGGATCTCGTCGACCCGGTCGGTCGGGATCACCTGGAAGCTGACAGTGCCGGAGCCGAGCCCGAAGTCCGGGACGCCGAGCGCGTCCGTGGCCTGGGCCTGAAGCGCCGCGAGGTCCAGGCGCACGCCGCCGTCGCCGATCGACTCCGTGGATTGGCGCTCGTCGACGAGCGCGATCAGGGTGGAATGCGCGATGCGGTTGGCCTCGGTCCAGGCGGTGACCGCCTGCTCGGTGTCGAGCAGATCCTCGATCTGCGAGCGAGCCTGTTCGCTCGTGACGCCGCCCGCGGCGAGCGCTCCCTGGCGATCGAGCTCGTCGGCGAGGTAGTCGGCGACCGCGGCCTGCACCTCCTCGGACTCGATCACGCGCTCGCTCGTCTCCGCCCACTCGTCCGTGTCGAAGACCTGGACTCCCGCCCACAGGGTGATCAGGGCGACGATCCCACTTAGCGTCGCGAGCACGATCAGGAGGGTCGCTATGCGGCGGCGCGTGCTCACGATCCGGGCAGCATGGCTGATCGCGGCGCGCGACGGTGGCCGCGAGTTTCCGCGTCGTGGTGTGGGTAGTCGATCAGGAGGACCGGTTGCCCGCAACCGGCCGGTCCCTGCACAGATCACCAGCGGCTCGCCACTGCGGCGAGGGAGGAATCGAGATGGCTGAGAACGAGCGCCCGCGGACGACCACCGACTCGGGCATCCCCGCGGCGAGCGACGAGTTCTCGCTGACCGTCGGCGAGCAGGGACCGACGGTCCTGCACGACCACTACGTCGTGCAGAAGATGCAGCACTTCAACCGTGAACGGGTGCCCGAGCGCGTCGTCCACGCGAAGGGCGCGGGCGCTCACGGCGTCTTCGAGGTGACGAACGACATCACCGAGTACTCGAGCGCCAAGGTCTTCTCCGAGGTCGGCAAGAAGACCGAGATGTTCGCTCGCTTCTCGACCGTCGCCGGCGAGCAGGGATTCCCCGACACGGTGCGCGACCCGCGCGGCTTCGCGCTGAAGTTCTATACGGAGGACGGCAACTGGGACCTGGTCGGCAACAACACGCCGGTCTTCTTCGTCCGAGACGCCTCGAAGTTCCAGGACTTCATCCACTCACAGAAGCGGCTGCCGGACACGGGCATGCGCTCGAACGAGATGCAGTGGGACTTCTGGACGCTTTCGCCCGAGTCGGCACATCAGGTGACGATCCTGATGTCCGATCGCGGCACGCCGCGGACGTATCGGCACATGCACGGGTTCGGAAGCCACACGTTCTCGATGCGAAACGCCGGAGGCGAGAAGTTCTGGGTCAAGTTCCACCTCCGCAGCGATCAGGGGATCGAGAACTTCACCGACGCGGAGGCGGCCGAGAAGGCGGCCGAGGACTTCGACTTCCATCGCCGTGACCTGCGCGAGGCGATCGACTCGGGCAACCACCCGAGCTGGACAATGTCGATCCAGGCGATGCCCTTCGCCGAGGCCGAGAACTACCGGATCAACCCGTTCGACCTGACCAAGGTCTGGCCGAAGTCGGACTACCCGCTGATCGAGGTCGGGCGGATGACGCTCAACCGGAACCCGGAGAACTTCTTCGCCGAGACCGAGCAGTCGGCGTTCTCGCCCGCGAACCTGCCGCCGGGGATCGGCCTCAGCCCCGACAAGATGCTGATGGGTCGCATCTTCTCCTACCACGACACGCACCTGCACCGGATCGGCGCCAACTACGAGCAGCTGCCGATCAACCGGCCGACATCCGAGGTGAACTCCTACAACCGCGACGGGCACATGGCGTACGCGAACCCCGGCGACAAGCCGGTCTATGCGCCGAACACCCGGGGCGGCCCGAAGGCGGATCCCGATGGCGCCGCCGACATCACCTGGTCGGTCGCCTCGTCCGAGGTCGGCCGCTACGCCAACGCGAAGCACCCCGAGGACGACGACTTCAGCCAGGCCGGGACCCTCGTCCGCGACGTCATGGACGACACCGACCGCGAGCACCTGGTCGACAACATCGTCGGGCACGCGTCGGCCGACGAGGTCTCGGGTCCGATGAAGGAGCGCGTCGTCGCCTATTGGGCGTCGGTCGACGAGAACCTGGGAGCGCGAGTCGCGGCAGGGCTCGGAGTCTCGAACGGGGACGGCCCCGTCCCGCAGGGCGCGGCCGACCTCGTCGCTGAGCACGCGAATCGCGCCTGAGCGCAGTCCCACCACCTCTGCCCGCGAGCCGCAGCGGATGGCTCGCGGGCCCGTACGGCGGCGGCGGTCACCGCCGCGGTTGGCCTACCTCTCGGCCGGAAGATCGCAGGTGACCGAGCCGGCGCTGAACCCGTCGACGATCGTCCGCGCGTTCGAGGCGATCATCCCGAGATAGGAGTCGCCGTCGGAGCCTTCGGGTCCGAGGGTGTCGGCGTAGAGCTCGCCGCCGACCTCGGCGCCTGATTCCTCGGCCACCGCCTGCTCGAGCTTGGCGCTGACGCCGAGCTCGGGAAAGACCGCGTTGACGTCCTCCGTCCGGATCAGTTCGACGAGCTCGGCGGTCTCGCCGGCCGACGGCTGCGCCTGCGTCGTCAGCGCCGGGATCGTCGACCCGACGACTTCGATGTCGTAGCGATCGGCGAAGTAGCCGAGCGCGTCGTGGCTCGTGACCAGCTTGCGCTCGGCCGCGGGGACCTCGTCCATGCAGGCCTCGACGGCCGAGTCCAGCTTCTCGATCCGCTCGATGTAGGCATCGGCGTTGGCCTCGTAGTCGGCGCGTCCGTCCGGGTCCGCCTCGATCAGCGCACCGCGGATCGCCTCCACCGCGGCGACGGTGTTCCGGGGGTCCTGCCACCAGTGCGGGTCGACCTCGTCCTCGGCGTGCTCGTAGTCCGAGTGGTCTGCCCCCGAACGCTCGTCCTCCCCCTCCTCGTGCTCGTGTCCGCCCTCGATCGTCGACACGGAGTCGATCAGCTCGACCTCGGGCGCGTCGGACCCCGAGCTCTCGGTCAGCTCGCCCAGCCACAGGTCGACCTCGCCCCCCGACCCCAGGATCAGGTTCGCCGATCCGAGCGCGACCGCATCGCTCGGTTGCGGCTCGTAGTCGTGCGGGTCCGCGTTCGCGGGCAGGATCGTCTCGACCGATGCCCGATCACCGGCAACGTTCCGAGCCAGGTCGCCGACGACGGTCGTCGACGCGACCACCCGAGTGCCCGACTCTCCCCCATCCCCCTCAGCCGAAGCCCCACACCCGGCAGCCACCGCCACCACAGCCACGGCGACCACCACGGATCCGAAACGACGACGGAACGACGACCAAAGAATCACCGCCGGCAGGCTAGCAACTCCTGAGAACGCTTCTCAGTTTCCCTCCCGCCACAGTTCCGCCTCACCGAACGGAGCCGAAAATCAAGCCAATCGCGGGAAGCAGGGAGGGAAGTGTGCACCGCACACGACCGACCGATGACCGCGAGTGGCGCCGATTTGCAGGCTCCGCCCCGGCGGACGACCGACCGGGAAGCCCTCAAGGGCTTCCCGGCTAGCGGATGTTTTCGTAGAGGGAGAAGATCGGCAGGTACATCGAGATCACGATGAAACCGACGATCGAACCGACGACGACGATCATCACGGGCTCGAGCAGCGACGTGAGCGCCTTGACCTTCGCGTCGACCTCGGCGTCGTAAAAGTCGGCGACCTTGCCGAGCATCGTCTCGAGCTGACCGGAGTCCTCACCGACCGAGACCATGTGCGCGACCATCGCCGGGAAGATCGGGTTGTCGGCGAGCGGCTTGGAGATCGAGCCTCCGCGCTTGACCGACGCGTAGACGTCGTCCATCGCCTCCTCGACCGCCGCGTTGCCGGCCGTCTGCCCGGAGATCTGGATCGCCTGGAGGATCGGGACTCCCGAGGCCACGGTGCCAGAGAACGTCCGCGACCAGCGGGCGAGGGCGACCTTCTGGACGATGTCGCCGATGTGCGCGGGCAGCTTGAGCTTGAACCGATCCCACGTCGAGCGGCCTCGGTCCGTCTTCTTCCAGCGCATGAAGAGATAGGTCCCGATCAGGACCAGTGGCAGGATGACGTACCACTTGCCCGTCGCCAGCTCGGAGACCGTCACGGTGATCTGGGTCGGCAGCGGCAGGCTCGCGTCCATGCCCTCCTGCTCGGCCGCCATCTCCTCGAAGATCCCGACGAAGACGGGGACGACGAAGGCGACGACCGCGAACATCACGAGCAGCGCGACCGTGAAGACGACGGCCGGATACATCATCGCCGACTTGACCTGGCGCTTCAGCGCATCGAGCTTCTCGAGCTGGAAGGCGACGCGGTCGAGCGAGTCCTCGAGTCGGCCGGCGCCCTCGCCGGCGCGGACCATCGAGCGGTAGAGCGGATCGAAGACCCCCGGCTGGGACTCCATCGCCTGGGCGACCGAGCTACCGGACTCAACGTCCTGTCGCAGCGCGACGATCGCCTTCTTGAGCATCTCGTCCTGCGTCTGCTCCTCGAGCGTGTAGAGCGAGCGCAGCATCGGCATGCCCGACGCGATCAGCGTCGCGAACTGGCGCGAGAAGACCGACAGCTCGCGCAGCTTGACCGACTTGAAGCGCTGCGTGAGCGACTCGAGCTTGAACGCCTCGCGCTTTTCGGAGACGTCGAGGACGATCAGCCCGCGCTGGCGCAGCTGCTCGGCCACCTGGGCCTTGGAGTTCGCCTCGACCTCGCCCTTGGCGGGGACGCCGGCGACGTCGACTGCTGAGAAGGCGAAGTTCGCCATCGGCTCGGACTAGGCCATCGACCCGTATCGGGCAGCCTGGCCGTTGGCCGGGCGGGCGCCGTTCGACATCGGACTCGAGCCACCGAGCAGGCGACCGAGCTCCTCGGGGACCGCGGCGCGCTGCTCGGCGAGCTGGCGCGTGATCTTGCCCATCCGCACGAGCTGGGCGAGGTGCGAGTCCATCGTCTGCATCCCGATCGAGCCCGAGGTCTGGATCGAGGAGTAGATCTGGTGCGTCTTGCCCTCGCGGATCAGGTTGCGGACCGCGGGCGTCGGGATCAGGACCTCGCAGGCCGCGATCCGCGACGAGCCGTCGGCGGTCGGCAGGAGCTGCTGCGTGACGATCCCCTGAAGTGCGATCGAGAGCTGCATCCGCACCTGCTGCTGCTGGTGCGGTGGGAAGACGTCGATGATGCGGTCGACCGTCTGCGAGGCCGACTGGGTGTGGAGCGTTCCGAAGACGAGGTGGCCGGTCTCCGCCGCGGTCAGCGCCGTCGAGATCGTCTCGAGGTCGCGCATCTCGCCGACGAGGATCACGTCGGGGTCCTCGCGCAGCGCGGCCTTGAGCGCGGCCGAGAAGCTCGGCGCGTCGGCGCCGACCTCGCGCTGGTTGACCAGGCAGCCCTTGTGGCGGTGCAGGAACTCGATCGGGTCCTCGATCGTGAGGATGTGGTCGTGGCGGTCCTCGTTGATCACGTCGATCAGCGACGCCAGCGAGGTCGACTTGCCCGAGCCGGTGGGGCCGGTGAACAGGACGAACCCGCGCGGCTTCGACGTGAACTCCTTGAGCACGGGCGGCAGGCCGAGCTGCTCGAGCGACGCGATCTCCGACGGGATCAGACGCAGCGCGGCGGCGAGCGCGCCACGCTGGAAGAAGCAGTTGACACGGAACCGGGCGACAGCCGGGATCGCGTAGGCGAAGTCGAGCTGGAGCTCGTTCTCGAGCTTCTTTCGCTGCGAGTCGTTGAGGATCGAGTAGATGACCTCGCGCGTGTCCGACGGCGTCAGCGGCTCGTAGCCCTCGAGCGGCGTGACGCTGCCACGGATGCGAAGCACCGGCGGGGCGCCCGGGGTGATGTGGCAGTCGGACGCCTTGCGTTCGACCATCGTCGTCAGTACCTGCGCGAAGTCGAGGCTCACGCAGGTCTCATCGGAGGCCCGGCGTCAAAGCTTGAGCAGCATCTCGATGATCGCGTCGTCCGGGTCCTCGTCGACGCGCGAGAAGAACACGCGAAAGATCAGCTCGCGACGCGGGCGACCTCGGCGATCGAGGTGACTCCGGCACGGACCTTCAGCATCCCGTCGTCTCGCAGCGAGAGCATCCCCTCCTCGCGCGCCACCCGGCTGATCTCGCCATGCGAGGCGCCGGAGACGGTGCGCTCCTTGATCCGCTCGCTCATCTGCATGACGGAGAACAGCCCGACGCGACCGCGGAAACCGGTCCGGTTGCAGCGCGTGCAGCCGACCGGTTCGAAGGCCTGGATGTCGCCCGGGACGTTGAAGCCCGCCTCGCTCATCGCCTTCCCGGGAACCATCGTCGCGCGCTTGCAGTGCTCGCAGAGCTTTCGCGCCAGGCGCTGGGCGACCACGCAGTCGAGGGCCGAGGCGGTGAGGAAGCTCTCGATCCCCATCTTCGCCAGCCGCGTGATCGTGCCGGGGGCATCGTTCGTATGCAGCGTCGAGAGCACCATGTGACCGGTCAGCGCCGCCTCGATCGCAATCCGCGCGGTCTCGGCGTCGCGGATCTCGCCGACCATGATCACGTCGGGGTCGGCGCGGAGCATCGAGCGCAGCCCGGCGGCGAAGCTGAGACCGGCCTTGCGGTTGACGTTCATCTGGTTGATGCCGGCGATCCGGTACTCGACCGGATCCTCGATCGTGATGATCTTCTTCTCGACCGCGTTGAGCTCGCCGAGCGCGCCGTAGAGGGTCGTCGACTTGCCGGAGCCGGTCGGTCCGGTCACGAGGACCGCGCCATAGGCCTGTCTGAACGCGTCGCCGAACGTGCTTCGCGCCGAACCGTCCATCCCGAGCTCGTCGAGCGTGAGCAGGGACTGCTCCTTGTCGAGGAGGCGGATCGTCGCCCCCTCCCCGCGCTGGGTCGGGAGCGTCGTGACGCGAAGGTCGACCTGACGGCCCTCGATGTCGACCGAGACGCGGCCGTCCTGCGGGATCCGCTTCTCGGCGATGTCGAGCTCGGACATGATCTTGATCCGCGAGACGACGCCCGCGACCATCCGCTTCGGAACGCGAGCCGCCTCCATCAGGATCCCGTCGACCCGGAACCGGACGCGCATGTCGTCGGCCTCCGGCTCGAAGTGGACGTCGGAGGCCCCCTCGCTCGCCGCCTGGCCCAGGATCGAGTAGACGAGCCGGATGACGGGGGCGTCCTCGGCCGACTCGCGGAGCTCGACGTCGTCGAGCTCGATCGCGCCGTCGTCGCCCTCCTCGATCGCCTCGGTGACGGCCGTCTCGAGCGTGTTGAGCCGCCGGATGAGGTTCTCGATGTCCTCGGGGACGGCGACAGCGATCTCGCAGGCCAACCCAGTGATCATCTTGATGTCGTCGAGGGCGATGACGTTGCCGGGATCCGCAGTCGCGACGAGCAGCCGCTTCGGATCGAGATAGCCGACCGGGATCGCGCGGTAGCGCTGCGCGGCGGTCGCGGTGAGCAGGTTCGCCGCGCCCATGTCGACGTGGTAGACGGTCAGATCGACGTGGCGCAGTCCGTAGCGCTCGGCGACCGCGCGCGAGAGCTGGTCGCCGGTTATGAACCCGCGGCGGACGAGATGGTCGCCGAGGCGCTCGTTGCCCCCCTGCGCGTCGGCGACGGCGGCCTCCATCTGCTCGCGAGTCACGTAGCCGAGCTCGACGAGGATCTGGCCGATCGGCTTCTGCGGGCTTCCGCTGCGAAGCGGCTCGGTCAGCCCCGAGGGGTCAGGAATCGGCGTCCGAGCGGCCGGGGCCATCGCCTCGGCCGGGGTCTGGGGTGCGCTCGGCGGCTGCGACGGAGCCGCCGGAGACGGCGGTGACGAGGAACCCGCGGGCGGAGCGCTCGGCCACGGAACGGCCGGCGCCTCGCCCGGCGGCGCCGCGATCCCGAACCCCCTTCGTCCTTCCTCGCTCATATCCGATCACCATGGAGCGGCGAGGCGTCGAGATCAGTCGTCGGCGATCGCCGCGGAGCGCATCGCGTCGCGCGGCGGATCTGCGCCGGTCCAGACCCGCAGCGATGCCGCGCCCTGTGCGACCAGGATCTCGATGCCTTCGACCGTTTCCGCGTGTTTGCCTCTCGCTGCTTCGATTAGGGCCGTCGCGTGCTTTCCGTAGACGAGGTCGACGACCATCAGACCTTCGTCCAGTTGATCGGCATCCACCCCGAGCGCCTTTAGATCCGTTGCGCGCGATGCGGCGAGGGCATCGGGCTCGACTTCGCCCGCGTTCGCCGTCGAGAGCCCGACGCTCGTCGTGTTGACGACCAGGTCGAACCGCCCTAGGTCGAGCGTTCCGGATGGCCCGGGCTCGACGGCGCCGAGGCCGAATTCGCTCGCGAGTCGCTCGGCGCGCTCGCGGGTCCGGTTGTGGATCGAGACGACCGCGCCGGCCCGGGTGAGCGCCCAGGCGCAGGCGCGCGCGGAACCGCCGGCACCGAGTATCAGCGCCTCGGATCCGGCGGGATCCCGGCCGATCGCCTCGAGAAGACCCGGGGCGTCGGTGTTCTCGGCCGCGATCCGCCCATCCTGGAAGCTGAGCGTGTTCGCGGCGCCGATCTCACGTGCCGCGTCGGTCGCGGAATCGGCCAGCGCGAGAGCGGCTTCCTTGTGCGGAACGGTCACGTTGACGCCCGCATAGCCCTCCGCGGCCAGCGCGCGAACCCGTGAGTCCAAGTCCTCCGGCGCGATGTCGATCGCGCCGTAGCTCCATTCCCGCGCGAGCCCGAGCGCCTCGAGCGCGGCGGTCTGCATCGCCGGCGAGCGGCTGTGGGAGATCGGGTGGCCGATCACTGCGAGCTTCGGCAACGCCCCTCCCCCGCACCGGCTCTCAGCAGCTCGTCGGGGAGCCGCCCTGCTCCTCGAGCGCCGCCTGGTACTCGGCCGCGGCCTGGTCGAACTCGGCCTGCGAGGCGGTGAACACGTGCCGGTTGCACGTCCCCGGCTCGACGACGTAGAAGAGGAAGTCCTCCTTCGCCGGGCTCGCGGCCGCCTTCAGAGAGGCGAGCCCGGGATTGCCGATCGGCCCCGGCGGCAGCCCGGGATTGATCCGCGTGTTGTAGGGCGAATCGCTGGCGAGCTCGGATTCGGTCAGCGGCTGGTCGAAGTTGCCGGTCGCAAAGCGCGTCGTCGCATCGATCTGCAACGGCATCCCCTGCGACAGGCGGTTGTAGATGACCGCCGCGACGAGCTTTCGCTCCGAGGGCACGGAGACCTCGCGCTCGATCATCGAGGCGATGATCACGACGTCGTAGGGCGTCAGGTTCTTCGACTCGGCGTACTTGAGGTCGACCTGCTCGAAGTAGTCGCGAAACGCCGTCAGCTGCTGGCCGACCAGCTCGTCGGCGGTCGGCTTCTTGCGCGGGATTTCATACGTCGCCGGGAACAGGAAGCCCTCGAGGCTGCTCGGGCTCTCAGCGCCGTAGTCGGCGGGGTCGAACACCTTCTTCGACACGGACTCGCTCGCGCTCTCGTAGTCGCCCTCGACGCCGGCCGCCTTGACCTCGGGGGCGATCTGCGAGCGATCGAGGCCCTCGGGGATGACGACGTCGATCGTCTTGCCGGTCGTCTCCGCGCCCGAGGCGGTCTCGCCGAGCTGCTGATCGCTCGCGCCGCCATCGAGCCTGTCGGCGACCGCGGTGACACCGACGTAGGCGACCAACGCCACCAGGATCAGGGCTCCGATGCCGAGGGCGCGGCGCGCCCAGAGCTGTCCACCGCTCGCCGGGGCGGCTCCGCGCCGCGACGAGCGCGGGCGCCGAGGCGGGACGCCCCCGCCGCCGGCTCCGTGGGGCTCCGCGGCGGGCTGCCCGGCGACCTCGCCGGTCCCCGCGATCGGCGCTCGCTCCGGCCCCGGCTCGGCTGCGACATCGGGTCCGGCCGGGGCAAGCGCGGAGCGATCGTCGGTCTCAGCGGGAGCTCCCTCCGGCGCTCCGTCCGTGCGCTCGCGGCGCAGCATCGCCCGCCGTGCCCTGCGCCGGGCGCGCTCGAGCTCGGCAGCCTCGTCGTCGGCGAACGCGTCGTCGAATCCGTCCCCCGTCACGCGCTCAGCGCTCCACGGGCTCGGTCGAGCGATCGGAGGCGCGCGAGGCGAGATAGGACTCGAGCAGGTGCGAGGCCGCGAGCGAGTCGGGGGCGGCCGTCGCGCCCTCGCGGCGACTCGCGTCGGCCATCCGCGTCGTCAGGCGCTCGTCGTAGGTCCTGACCGGAACGTCGCAGTGCCCGGCGAGGTTGTCGCGGAAGCCGCGGGCCGATCGCGCCTGCTCGCGCTCGGCGCCGTCGAGCGAGACGGGAATTCCGACGACGATCTCCTCGGCGCCCTCGCGTGCGGCGATCGCGGCGATGGCCCTCGGGTCGGAGGGCTCGACGACCTCGAGCGGGCGCACGACCGTCTCCGAGGGGTCGCAGATCGCGCAGCCCGACCGGGCGCGTCCGTGATCGACGGCGAGAACCTTCATCAGCAAACGCTCACAATAGGACGCGGAGCCCCGGATCCCCGGCGCGGACATGGTTCAGTTTTCGAGACCACTCTGGATCGCCTCGGCGGCGGTGGCGAGCGCCTCGTCGAGTCGTCCGGGGTCGCGTCCGCCGGCCTGGGCCGCGTTCGGCCGGCCACCCCCGCCGCCGCCGATCAGCGCCGCCGAGGCTCGGATGACCTCGCCCGCGTTGAGGCCCCGCTCTACGACCTTCGGGCTGAAGCTCGCCACGAGCGCGGCCTTGCCCTCTCCGGACGAACCGCCGAGGACCACCGCGGCGTCGCCGATCCGGTCGCGGACCCGGTCGGCGAGATCGAGCATCTCGCGCTGGTCGCCGAGCGGCGTCTTCGCGGTCACGACGCCGATCCCCTCGACCTCGCGGGCGGCGCCGACGAGCTCGTCGGCCAGCTCACCGGTCGAGCGCCGGCCGGCCTCGGCGACGGCGCGCTCGAGCTCAGCGAGTCGCTCAGCGGTGCGGCGGGCGCCAGCGACCGCGTCCTGCGAGCCGAGCAGCCGGGCGGCCTCGTCGAGCTCATCGGAGCGGCGGCGGAAGAGGTCGATGGCGGCGGGTCCGGTGACAGCCTCGATCCGCCGGACGTTCGCGGCGCTCGAGCCCTCCGAGACGATCTTGAAGATGCCGACCTCGGCGCTCGAACCGACGTGGGTGCCGCCGCAGAGCTCGCGCGAGACCGCGTCGATCTCGACCATCCGCACCCAGTCGCCGTACTTCTCGCCGAACAGAGCCATCGCGCCGAGCGCCTCAGCCTCGGGTCGCGCCATCTCCATCGCGCGGACCGGGCGGCTCGCCTTGATCCATTCGTTGACGCGGTCCTCGACGTCGCGGAGCTCGTCCGGCGAGAGCTGCTTGCCGTGGGTGAAGTCGAAGCGCAGCTTGTCCGGTCGGACCGAGGAGCCGGCCTGGCGCACGTGATCGCCGAGTCGCTCGCGCAGGGCGGCGTGGAGCAGATGCGTCGCCGTGTGGTTTCGCATCGTCGCGTGGCGGACCTCGTGATCGACCCGTGCCTCGACGCGCTCGCCGGGTTCGGGACCCGGCCCGTCGAGGCGGATCGCCTGGTCAGCGCCGACGCGGTAGACGTCGGCGACGCGGGCCTCGCGGCCGTTCCAGCGAACGAACCCCGAGTCGGCGACCTGGCCGCCGCCCTCGGCATAGAACGGGCTCTGCTCGAGCTTGATCAGGGTCGCGCCGTCGTCGCCGTCGCCGGCGATCCGGCCGGCCGCAGCGACCGCCGTCTCCGTGCCGAGCTCGGAGTAGCCGACGAACTCGGTCGGGTCGGCCGCGGCCGCGAACGCGAGCACGGACTCGTGGTCGTCGCGCGGGACCTCGGCCCCGCCGCGGCGCGCCCGGTCTCGCTGCTCGTCCATCAGCCGCTCGAAGCCGCTGTCGTCGACCGACAACCCCTGCTCGGCGAGCAGCTCCTTCGTCAGGTCGTAGGGAAAGCCGTAGGTGTCGTGGAGGCGGAAGGCGTCCTCGGCGTCGACCCACGAGGTCCCGGCGGACTTCGCGTCGGCGACGATCCGCTCGAGCAGTTGCGTGCCGCGGTCGAGCGTGCGGCCGAAGCTCTCCTCCTCGGCGGCGACCCAGCGCTCGATCAGCTCGCGGTCGGCCTCGAGGTGCGGATAGACGGGCCCGAGCAGCTCGATCGCGCGCTCGGCGAAGCGGTTCATGTACGGCGCCTCGAGCCCGATCGTCCGCCCCTGCTGGATCGCGCGGCGCATGATCCGCCGCAGGACGTAGCCGCGATCCTCATTCGAGGGCACGACGCCGTCGGCGATCAGGTTGACCATGCCGCGCGAGTGGTCGGCGATGATCTTCATCGCGCGCTCGGTCCGTGCGTCCTGGTCGAAGCGCAGGCCCGAGAGCTCCTCGGCGAGATCGACGAGCGGGCGCAGCAGGTCCGTGTCGAAGACGGAGACGACCTCCTGCTGGATCAGCGCCATCCGCTCGATGCCGAGGCCCGTGTCGATGTTCTTCGACGGCAGGTCGGTGAGCGTGCCGTCGGAGTGGAGCTCCATCGACATGAAGACGAGGTTCCAGTACTCGAGGTAGCGCTCGGTGTCGTCGCCGGGGCGGTCCTCGGGACCGCCGTACTCCGGGCCGCGGTCGAAGTAGAGCTCCGAGCACGGGCCGCAGGGCCCGGTCGGACCGGCCTGCCAGAAGTTCTCCGAGCGCGGCAGCTGGACGATCCGCTCGTCGGGGACGCCGAGGTCGCGCCAGATCGCGATCGCCTCGTCGTCGGGGCCGATTCCGAGCTCCTCGTCGCCGCCGAATACCGTCGCCCAGATCCGCTCGGGATCGAAGCCGAACCCGGTCTGCGAGAGCTCCCAGGCGAACTCGGCCGCCTCGCGCTTGAAGTAGTCGCCGACGGAGAAGTTGCCGAGCATCTCGAACGTCGTCAGGTGGCGGTGGGTCGTCCCGACCTCCTCGATGTCGACCGCCCGGAAGCAGCGCTGCGAGGACGTCATCCGCTTTGACGGCGGGACCTCCTGGCCGCGGAAGTACGGCTTGAATTGCTGCATCCCGGCGGTCGTCAGCAGGACGGTGGTGTCGTCGGGCGGCGGGACGAGCGAGGCCGAGGGCATGCGTAGGTGGCCGCGCTCCTCGAAGAAGCGCAGGAACGTCTCGCGGATGTCGGCTCCGGTCATCACGGCGCGGCCCGAGTCTATGGACGCTCAGGCCACGATCGTGGCGCTGCCGACGACCAGCTCGCCGGACATCAGGCAGGCGGTCTGGCCCGGAGCGACGCCGAACGCCGGCTCGTCGAGTGCGAGCGCGAGCTCATCGTGGCGGCCGGCGGCGGCGTCGCCCTCGACGCTGCACGCGAGCGGGCGCGAGCGGTAGCGCAGCCGGACGCGATCGACCTCGGCGCCCGCGCGGTGGAGCGTCGCCCGCGACAGCCGGACCCGGTTGGCCTCGAGCTCCTCGCGTGCCCCGACGACGACCCGGTTTCGCTCGGCGTCCTTGCCGAGCACGTAGAGCGGCTCGGCGGCGGCGACGCCGATGCCGCGGCGCTGGCCGACCGTGAAGTGCTGGTGGCCGTGGTGCGTGCCGACGCGCTCGCCGGAGCGGTCGACGATCTCGCCATCGGTGTCGGCGAGACCACCGTGGCGAGCCAGGAAGCCGCGCTTGCCCTCCCCGGCGAGGAAGCAGAGATCCTGGGACTCGGCCTTGCTCGCGACCGCGAGTCCGGCCTCGGCGGCGAGCGCTCGCACCTCGGGCTTTCTCAGGTCGGCGAGCGGAAAGCGCATTCGCGCGAGCGTCCGCGGCGAGATGCCCGACAGCATGTAGGTCTGGTCCTTCGAGTCGTCGCGCGGCGCCGCCAGGAGGGCCTCCTCCCCGCGCCGTTCGAGCCGGGCGTAGTGCCCGGTGGCGAGCGCCTCCGCCCCGAGTCGCTCTCCGAGCGCCAGCATCGCGTCGATCCGCACCGAGCCGTTGCAGAGCACGCACGGGTTCGGCGTCCGCCCGCGCCGGTGCCCGTCGATGAAGTCGCCGACGACGCGCTCGCGAAAGATCGATTCGAGATCGAGCGTCAGATGTGGGAGCCCGAGCGAATGCGCGACGCTCCTCGCGCCACGGACCGCGAGCGGCGAGCAGCAGCTCCGCGCCTCGTCGTTTCGCTCGTCCGCCCACAGCTTCACGGTGATCGCGACGACCTCTGCGCCCGCGCGAGCCTCGAGCAGCGTCGCGGCGCTCGAATCGACGCCGCCGCTCATCGCCACCGCCACGCGCCGCCCGTTCGCCGGCAGGGGCGCGAGCGCGCGTCCGGAGCTCGCCCATGCGCTGAGCGCGCGGTGCAGCGCGTCGGCCACCAGGACCGCCGCGTGCTCGCCCTGAGCCGAGAGCCCTCCGAGCTCGCCGGCGACCGTCTCGGGCGAGACCCTCGCGGCATCGAGCAGATCGGCCCCGTCGACCAGCTCGCAGGTCGCGGCGGCCGCCGCTCGTAGTGCGGCGCATCCGTCGGCTTCGAAGGTCGGGTCCGCGACCCGGCCGGCGTCGTCGACGCCGAGCGAGATCCGGACCTCGTCGCCGCAGATCGAGCCGCCGCTCGAACCGCTCAGCGACCCCGGGTGCGCGGGGCCGCGACGCGAGCGGTCGCGGAGATAGTGATCGAGAGCCTCAGCGTCCACGCAGCCTCAGGTTAGGCGGCGTGAGGACGGCTCAGCCCGGGTGGTAGGGAACGTCCTCGCGGCCGTCGTAGACCGCGTCTCGGACCTGCTGCTCGGTCGCCTGCTGGCTGCGCAGGCCGTAGGTGACGTTCGCCTGCGGCTGACCGTTCACGTCGAAGCGCTTCGGGCGAACCACGATCAGGGCGGGCGCGCGGTTCACGTCGACGCCGATCGTGATCCGCGAGTAGCGCTCGACGGACCTGACGCGGCTGGTGAAGACGGCGACGCCGGGGTCGTCGAGGCGATTGACGGCGCGGACCATCTCGCGGTCATCGATTCCCTTCGAGCGGCGGATCAGCAGCACGACGGTCTTCCCGTCCTCGTGCGCCCTGACGACATCGCGCGGCAGCCCGGGCCCGGCCTCGAACTCGCCCGGCGCCGGCGCGGGCGCGACGGCGGCCCCGCCGGCAGCGGCGTCGGGGACGACGGTCTCGGGTGCGACCGGAGTCGCCGCGGTCGCGTCGGCCGGAGCCGGAGCGGCCGGCGCGGAAGCATCGCTCGAGGCCTCCTCGTCGGAGCCCCCACCGGCGACCTGGGTCATGAACACGACCGCGAAGGCGACCAACAGCAGGCCGATGACCGCGGCCTGGTAGACCGGGTTCTCGTTGATCTTCTGCCTCATCGTCGGGAGGCGGAGAAAGTCGGCTCCAGCTTGCCGTTGTCGCCCGGCTTAAGAACCTGCCTAAACAGGTGGGTGTCTACCTCGGCGGCCGAATCGGACGACGAGGAAAGCGACTCCCAAGCCAATGGTGTTGGTTCGCAATTAGAGCGACTGACGAACAAGCTCGAGCCTCACAGGACGTTAGCAACCAGCCCCCTCTTCGACGCATCCCGTCGAGGGCTTGAGCGAAGCCACGAAACCGGCGCCCCGATCGCGCCGTTCAGAGGCCGTCGGATCAGCCCCGCGCGACGCGGGCGGAGAGACCGAGCTCGCGGAGCTGAGCCGCATCGAGCGGCGCCGGCGCGCCCGTCAGCGGGTCGGCGCCCGACGCGGTCTTCGGGAAGGCGATCACGTCGCGGATCGAGTCGGCGCCCGTGAGCCGCTGGACGATCCGGTCGATGCCGTAGGCGATTCCTCCGTGTGGAGGCGCGCCGTAGCGCAACGCGTCGAGCAGGAATCCGAACCGTGATTGGGCCTCCTCGGCGTCGATCCCGAGAACCGCGAGCGCGTCGAGCTGCGTCTGGCGGTCGGAGATTCGGATCGAGCCACCGCCGAGCTCCTGCCCGTTCCAGACGACGTCGTAGGCGAGCGCACGCGAGGCGCCCGGGTCGGAGGGGTCGAGTGCGCCGTCTGGCGCCGTGAAGGGATGGTGGACCGCGTCCCAGCGACCGCCGTCCTCGTTCCACTCGAAGAGCGGCCAGTCGACGACCCAGCAGAGCCTCTCGGCACCGGGCTCGATCAGCTCGAAGCGCTCGGCGAGGTCGAGGCGAAGCTGACCGAGGACCGCGTTGGCGGTCGCCGGCTTGTCGGCGACGATCAGGAGTAGGTCGCCCTCCTCGGCGCCAAGCGTCGAGTTGAGGCTCGCGAGCTCCTCGTCGGTGAGGAACTTCGCCGTCGGCGACCGCCATCCGTCGCCCTCTCGGAACGCCCAGACGAGACCCTTGGCCCCGAGCTCCTGGGCGCGCGAGATGAAGCCGTCGAGGACAGAGCGCGGCACGTCGCGCCGGCCGGCGTTGATCCCCTTGACGACGCCGCCGGAGTCGATCGTGCCGCGGAAGACCTTGAACTCCGTCTCGCGCAGGGCGTCCGAGAGGTCGACGAGCTCGAGCCCGAAGCGCAGGTCGGGACGGTCGGTGCCGTAGCGCGCGAGCGCGTCGTCGTAGGCGATCCGCGGCAGCGGCAGCTCGAGCTCGGGTCCATCGACCTCGGCGAAGACGTGGGCGAGCAGGCGCTCGTTGAGATCGATGACGTCCTCGACGTCGACGAACGAGAGCTCGACGTCGAGCTGCGTGAAGTCGGGCTGGCGGTCGGCGCGCGTGTCCTCGTCGCGGAAGCAGCGGACGATCTGGAAGTAGCGCTCGAAGCCGGCGACCATCAGCAGCTGCTTGAAGAGCTGCGGCGACTGCGGCAGCGCGTAGAAGCTCCCGGGCTCGCGGCTCGACGGGACGACGAAGTCGCGCGCGCCCTCCGGTGTCGAGCGGGTCAGCAGCGGCGTCTCGACGTCGAGGAATCCCTCGCCCGAGAGGAAGCCCCGGATCGCGCTCGTCACACCGTGGCGCACGAACATCGCGTTCTGCATCCGTTCGCGGCGCAGGTCGAGGTAGCGGTAGCGAAGCCGTGCCTCTTCTCCCACCTCGCCCGAGAAGCCCTCGATCTGAAACGGCGGCGAGTCGGCGTCGGCCAGGCGCTCAGCGGTCAGGACGCGCACCTCGACCTCGCCGGTCGCGACCTTCGGGTTGACCGTCTCCGGCGAGCGGCGGACGACCGGCCCGGCGACGCTCAGGACGTCCTCGGCGCGCAGCTCGTGGCCGAGCGCGAACGCCTCCCCCGCCTCGTCGGGATCGAAGACGAGCTGAACGATCCCCGTGCGGTCACGCAGGTCGATGAAGACGAGGCCGCCGTGGTCGCGGCGGCGATGGACCCAGCCCGCGACCCGGACCTCGGAGTCGATCCGGTCGGCCAGCACCTGGCCGCACCACGCGTCGCGATACGCGTTGGCTCGCAGGGCGGGGAACTGGCTCGTGCGGGTGTCGGTCATCTGCTTCCGTCGTCTGAGGGTGTCTGTGCGGGGGCCGAGTCGAGGTCGGGACGGCTGAGCTCGGCGGCGATCCGGTCGAGCCCCACCTGCCGCTCCTCCCCGGATCGCATGTCGCGAATCCGCGCGGGCGCGTCGTCGAGGATCACGACGTGGCGGGCGCCGAGCCGGTCGGCCTGCTTCATCTGCCCCTTGAACGCACGGCCCGCGAGGTCGACGTCGGCCGCGAAGCCCGCCGCGCGAAGCTCGGTGGCGAGTGCGAAGGCGCGCTCGCGTTGCTCGTCGGCGCTGGCGATGAAGACGTCCCGCTGGCTCGCCGGATCCTCCTCGCCCAGGGCGAGCAGGATCCGCTCGACCCCGACCGCCCATCCGACCGCCGGCGTCTCGTTCCCACCGAGCTCGGCGACGAGCCCGTCGTAGCGCCCGCCCCCGCCGACGCCCGACTGGGCGCCGAGCGCGTCACACGTGAATTCGAAGACCGTGCGCGTGTAGTAGTCGAGCCCGCGGACGAGGGTCGGGTCTATCTCGTAGACGACCCCGATGTCGTCGAGCAACCGGCGGACGGCCGCGAAGTGCTCGGCGTCCTCGTCGGACAGACGGTCGAGCAGTCGTGGCGCTGAATCCATGACGGCGCGCGTGCCCGGATCGTCGGCGTCGAAGGCGCGCAGCGGGTTCTCGCGGTAGCGCTCGCGGACGTCGCTCGACAGCTCCGACTCGCGTGCCTCGAGGTGTGCGATCAGCTCGGCGCGGTACTCCGCGCGGGTCGCGGGCGAGCCCAGCGAGCCGAGCCGCAGGCGTACGTCCGGCACGCCGAGGCCGCTCAGCAGGTCGTGGAGCAGTGCGATCGACTCGGCGT
This sequence comes from Thermoleophilia bacterium SCSIO 60948, assembly GCA_021496505.1. Classification (GTDB taxonomy): domain Bacteria; phylum Actinomycetota; class Thermoleophilia; order Solirubrobacterales; family 70-9; genus JACDBR01. The sequence goes on from CP053031.1 coordinate 1,749,389, forward strand.
CGACGAGCGGGGAGTCCGACCCGATCGTCTCCGCGCCGATCTGCCAGAACTGCCGGTAACGACCTGCCTGCGGGCGCTCGTGGCGAAAGAAGGGGCCGAGGTACCAGAGCTTCACGGGCAGCGCCTGGCGCGACATCCCGTGCTCCACGAAGGCTCGGCAGATCGCCGCCGTGCCCTCCGGGCGCAGCGTCAGCTCGCGTCCGCCCTTGTCGGCGAACGAGTACATCTCCTTTCGAACGATGTCGGTCGAGCCGCCGACGCCGCGGGCGAAGACCTCGGTCTCCTCGAAGGCGGGCGTCTCGATGCGCCCGAAACCCGCGCGGTCGAAGAGATCGCGCGCCATGCGCTCGACCCGAGCCCTGCGGCGCGAGGAGTCGGGGAGGATGTCGAACGTCCCCCGCGGTGCTTTGAGCCGCTCGGCCACCGGCCGTCAGGGAGTCGCGAGCTCGGCCAGGAAGGGATTCGTCCGCCGCTCGGCGCCGAGCGTCGTCTGACCCATGTGGCCGGGATGCACGCTCGTCTCCTCCGGAAGCGACTCGACGAGTCCCTTGATGCTGGCGAACAGCGTCGGCCAGTCGCCGCCGGGGAGGTCGACGCGGCCGACCGACCCCTGGAACAGGACATCGCCGGAGAACAGCGCGCGCTCGTCGGGGATCGAGAACGAGACGTGGCCCGGGCTGTGGCCGGGCGTGAAGATGACGTCGATCTCCATGCCGCCGAGCTCGAGCCGCTCGCCGCCGTCGAGCGCGTGCTCGGCCTCGTAGCTCTCGAACGGGCCGAACCCGGGGTACGGCACGTAGGCGTTGATGTCGGCGAGTACGGGCAGCTCGATCCGCGGGCACCAGACCTCGGCGCCCGTCGCGCGCGCGATCGCGGCGACGGCTCCGACGTGGTCGAAGTGGGTGTGCGTGAGCAGGATCGCGTCGACCGTCATCCCCATCGACCCGATCTGCGCGAGCAGGCGATCGGCCTCCTCACCAGGGTCGATGACGACGCCGGACTCGGCCCCGTCGCGGCGCACGAGCCAGCAGTTCTCGGCGACCGGGCCGACGGTGATCCCGCGCGCCTCCACGGCCTAGCGCCGGCCTTTCGAGCTCGACCGCTCCTGCTTGGCGGCGAGCCGCTGGCGCTGGATCTGGGCCATCCGCCGCTTCCAGAAGAAGCGGTCGATGACGAGACCGAGAGGCACGTAGACGACGAACATGAACGCCGCGAGCGCGACCGACTGGCCGAGGGGATTGCGGAAGATCAACAGCATCAACACGAAGAAGACGAGCGCGCCGACGCCACCGCGTACGGCCGCGCTTCCCCACGTGGGCTCTCGCAGGCGCCGGTCCTCGGCGTTCTGGCGCGCCTGCGCGCGGGCCTGTTCACGACTGCGCGGGCGACCGCCGGTGCCGCGAGCGACCGATCCACCCTGGGTTCCCCTGTGCTTGCGCTTGCGCTTCTTCTTCGTCTGGGCCATCGAGATGCTCAGGCTATCGCCCCGAAAGACCTCGGTAGGTGGCCCGAAAAGTCCTCGGTTGACCGTCGGCGATTCCGCTCTTTACTGCACGCCGTGACCGCCTGGCTTCGCCTGTCCGCGATCCTCGTCGCCGCCGCCCTCCTGGGCCTCGTGTTCGCCTGGGCGGTGGCCGGGGCGGGCTAGGACCGCCCGGGCCCCAGCGAGGTCAGCCGGCGCTCGATCACGCGCGTGGCCGGATCGAACCCGGGCAGCGGCAGGCGCTCGTCGAATCCGGCGAGCGCGGACTCGGGGAGCATTCCGACGACCTCGCCCGACACCGGCGCGACCCCGAGCTGGTCCGCGAGCTCGGCGATCCGGTCGACCACCGCCGCGATCGGTACCGCGACCGGGTCGGCGACGTTCGTCGAGACCTGCGCACGGCCGGCGAGATCGATGCCGATCGCGCGAACCCCACTCAGCCCTCCCCCGCTCTCGCGCAGCTTCGCCGCCACCTGACGAGCGATCTCGACGTCGCGGGTGCCGAGCAGGACGTTGAAGGCCGCGAGCGGGGCCCGGGCGGTGACGAGCACGGCCCCCGCCTGCGGGTGCGGCCACTGTGGGCCGAGGTCGGCGATCAGCTCGCGGCGGCGCATCCGGCGCGTCAGCTCCGCAGGCCCCCCGCGCCGGAAGAACGCGCGCTCGCGGCGCTCCTCGGTCGAGGCGAGCTCGCCGTAGAGGAAGACCGGGATGTCGAGGCCGGCGATCTTCGACGCGAGCTCGCGCGCGGCGTCACGGGCCGCGTCGCGCTCGTCGTCGGAGAGGTAGATCAGCGGAGCGACGTCGAGAGCGCCGATCATCGGGTGGGCGCCGCGGCGCTCGTTGACGTCGATCAGGCGCGCGCAGGTCGCGGCACCGCTCGCCAGCGAGTCGACGAGCTCATCGGGGTTGCCGTGGAGGGTCAGGACGGTGCGGTCGTGGACGGCGTCGGAGTGCCGGTCGAGGATCAGCGTGCCCGGCGGTGCCGGCTCACCGGGTTCGCTCGGGCGGCCGAAGGCGGCGGCGACCCGCTCGATCAGGCGCTCGTCGGTTCCCTCGGAGAAGTTCGGGACGGCAAGCATGCTGGGCGACGCTCAGACGAGCAGTCGGCCGTCGCGGAGGATCTCGCGGCCGTCGACGGACACGACGGGTCGCATGACGACGACGTCCTCGTGGATCGGAACCTGAACCGTGCCGCCGATCGCGGCCGAGGCGCCGAAGGCGACGTGACAGGTGCCGAGGATCTTCTCGTCCTCGAGCAGGTTGCCGCTGACCTCGGCGCGCTCGTTCGTGCCGATCCCCAGCTCGGCGACGTTGGTACCTCCCTCACCCGCCCCACGGAGCATCTCGAGCAGCCGCTCGCCCTCGGGCCCCGTAGCTCCGACGACGCTCCCGGCCTCGATCTCGAAGACGGCGGGCTCGCTCGGCCAGCCGAGGCTGCCGATCGTGCCGTCGGCGACGAGACGGCCCGAGGCGGTTCCCTCGAGCGGCGCGATGAACCCCTCGCCGCACGGCAGGTTCCCGAACGCGCCCGGCGCCGTGAGGCCGCCCGCGTCGGGGATTCCGCTTCTGCCCTCGAGCCCGAGCGTCAGATCGGTGCCGTTGTCGGCGGTGATCCGGGCCTCTGATCCGGCGCTCAGGATCTCGGCGATCGCGCCGCCGTTCCGGCGCAGCCCCTCCATGTCGGCGCTCATCAGGCGAGCGAGCATCGGCTCGGTGACGTGCGGGAGCGTCGCGATACGAGCGCCGCGCTCGGTCGCCTCGCGTCGCGCCGCCGTGTGGGAGAGCGACTGGACGGTCGGCGCCAGGACGACGTCGGCGCTCGCCATCGCGGCGGCGACGGTCGGCGGCGGCTCGGCGCCGTGCGACGGGCGCTCTCGCATCAGCGCGAGAACCGCGTCGGCGCCCGCCTGACCGGCGCTCAGGCGCATGCGCTCGCCGAGCCCGATCGTCGGCTGGTTGGCGACGACGAGGACGTTCTCGCCCTCGCGCACGCCGAGGCACTCGCGGATCACCGCATCGACGGCTCGCTGGAGGTCATCGCCGGACATGCCGGCGACGCTAGCGCCGGGCGGAGCTGTCGGCGGCTTCGAGCGCCTCGAGGCCACCGCGCAGGAAGTCGAGCGCCGTCGTGATCAGCTCGGTCGCCTCGGCCGCCGGATCGTCCGAGTCCAGCCCGGCGTGGAAGGCGTCGTCGACGAGGCTGATCGCGGTCAGCGTGGTGGCGCCCACGAGTCGCGGGCGGACGTCGTCCGGGGACTCGCCGAACTGATCGGCGACGCCTTCGGCGATCACGGCGGCGAAGCCGGAGCGGACGTGGTCGGCGTGCGCCTGTAGCGACGGGGTCGCCGCCACGAGGTTCTTCCGCTCGCGCTCGGCGGCGTGCTCGGCCTCGTCCATCCCGCTCAGCATCGCCATCGCGCCGTCACGGATCGCGTCGATGACGTTTGCCCCTGCGGGCCTGTCGCGCAGCCAGCCGCGGACGATCTCGAGCTTCTCGTCCGCGTCGCAGAAGACGAGGCTCTCCTTGCTCGGGAAGTAGGCGAAAAACGTCCTCGGCGAGATGTCGGCCGCCGCCGCGATGTCCGCGACCGTCGTCCCGTCGAAGCCGCGTTCGGCGAAGAGCTCCATGCCGACGTGGACGATCCGCTCGCGGGTCGCCTGCTTCTTTCGCTCTCTCAGCCCCTCGGCACCCGTCATCGGGACAGGAACTCTACGCTCTCCACTTCACCGTGCGCAACTTTGCCCTGAGTGCAATTTTGCATCCAGTGCGCTATAGATGGGTGACCTGCTCGGACGAGCAGCCGACCGACCAAGCGACCTCTCCCGGAGACCTTCACCTTGACCTCCCTCCTCGACCGGATCGCGCGCGCCGCGGCGGGCCGCTGGAAGCGCTCGCTCGCGATCGTCGCCGTGATCGTCGTCGCGCTCGGCACGCTCGCGGGCACCGTCGGCGGCGAGTTCGCCGACGAGTTCTCGGTCCCTGACACGGACTCCCAGGCCGCCCTCGACCTGCTTCAGGACCGCTTCCCGGAGGCGGCGAACGAGGGCGCGACGATCGTCTTCTCGACCGAGCAGGGCGGGCTCGAGGACCCGGCGATCGAGGAGCGGATCCAGGCGAGCCTCGCCGAGGTGGCCGCCGACCCGGACGTCGCGGCTGTCACCGGGCCCTACGGACCGGTGCTGTCGCCTGAACAGGCCGAGGAGGCCGAGGCACAGGCCGCCGAAGCACCGGCGGCCGGCGGCCGGTCCGGGTCGGGCGCCGGCGGCGGCGGCGGGCAGGCCGAGTCGGCCTCGCAGATATCCCCCGACGGCGCGATCGGGTTCGCCGCGATCCAGACGACCGGCGAGGCGTTCGAGCTCGACCTCGACCGCGCCGAGGCGATCCTGGCGCAGGCGGAGTCGGCCGAGGGCGAGGGCCTCGAGGTCTCCGCGCGCGGCCCGCTCGTAGATCTGACCCAGCAGCAGACCGCGCCCGTCGGCGAGCTGATCGGGATCGCCGTCGCGGTGATCGTCCTGACGCTCGTCTTCCGCTCGGTCGCGGCGATGGTCCTGACGCTCGTCAGCGCGATCATCGCGCTGGCCGTCGGGATGATCCTGCTGACGATCGGCGCGTCGCTCACGACCGTTCCCTCGATCGCGCCGACCCTCGCGACGATGCTCGGCCTCGGTGCCGGGATCGACTACGCGTTGCTGATCGTCGGGCGCTACCGCGAGCACCTGGCGGCCGGTGAGCCCGTGGCGGACTCGGCGGCAGCCGCGAACCGCACGGCGGGGACGTCGGTCGTCGCCGCCGGCGCGATCGTCGCGGTCGCGATCGCGGGACTGCTCGCCACGGGCATCCCGTTCGTCGGGCGGATGGGGCTGGCGAGCGCCGTGGTGGTCGCGTGCGTGGCCGTCGGCGCGATCACCCTGCTCCCCGTCCTGATGGGCGCGTTCGCCAAACGACTGCGCCCGAAGGACCCGAGCAGCCTGCGGCCGTCAGCCCGGTTCGCCCGCTGGGGCGAGCGGCTGACCGGCCACCCGTGGATCGCGACCCTCGCCGGCACCACGGTCCTGGTCGTGCTCGCGCTGCCGTTCACCGACCTGCGCCTCGGCCAGCCCGACGACGGCAACGACCCGGCGGGCAGCGAATCGCGCGTGGCCTACGACCAGCTCGCGGCGGGCTTCGGACCGGGCACGAACGGTCCCCTCGTCGTCGCCGTCTCGCTGAGCGGCGACCCTGCCGCCGACGAGCAGGCGCTCGGCGCCCTCGGCGCGGGCATCGAGCAGCTCGACACGGTCGCCGCGGCCTCACCGCCCACCCCGAACCCCGACGGCGACGCAGCGGTGATCTCCGTCACCCCGACAACCTCACCGCAATCGGCCGGGACCTCCGACCTGGTCTCGCAGCTGCGAGACGACGTCATCCCGCCGGCCACCGAGGGCACCGGCGTCGAGGCCTACGTCGGCGGCCAGACAGCGACGTTCGAGGACCTCTCCTCGAAGATCTCCGACCGCCTGCCGGTGTTCGTGGCGATCGTGGTCGGGCTCTCGATCCTCTTGCTGATGGCGGTCTTCCGCTCGCTCTGGGTCCCGCTCGTCTCCGCCGTCTTCAACCTGCTCTCGATCGGCGCCGCCTACGGCATCGTCGTCGCGGTCTTCCAGTGGGGCTGGGGGCTCTCGCTGTTCGGAGCCGACGAGTCGGTACCGATCGTCTCGTTCATCCCGCTGTTCATGTTCGCCGTGCTCTTCGGACTGTCGATGGACTACAACGTCTTCCTGCAGTCGCGGATCCGTGAGGAGTACCTCCACGGCAACGGCGCCCGGGAGAGCATCGTCCGCGGCCTCGCGCGGGTCGCCAGGATCATCCTCGCCGCGGGCGCGATCATGACCGCCGTCTTCCTCGGCTTCGTCACCGACGACGACATCATCGTGAAGATGATCGGGTTCGGGCTCGCCGTCGCGATCCTGATCGACGTCCTGATCGTACGGATGGTCGTCGCGCCGGCGGTGATGGCACTGCTCGGCGACCGCGCATGGGGGCTCCCCCGCTGGCTCGACCGGCTGCTGCCGAACATCGCGCTCGAGGTCGACGAGGAGCTGCCGGCCACCGCACCCCAGCCCGCCGCATCCGACCGCGACCGGCACGAGAACGGCTCGGACCGGGACGCCGACCCGGCGCGGCGCCGGGTCGGCGCCTAAACTGCACGCGGAGGGTAGATAAACCCTTCGGGGGCATATTCGGAGGGAGCCGAACGAGCCTTGACCACACGCCACGCACCGCTCAACGCCCGAAGCCGCCGGACGCGAGGCGCGATCCTCGCGGCCGTGAGACAGATCCTCGACGAGGACGGGTTCGAGTCGCTGACGATGGCGGAGGTCGCCGCTCGCAGCGGGATCTCACGTCGCGCCCTCTACCTCCACTTCGCCTCGCGAGCCGACCTCGTCGCGGCTCTCGCCGGGGAGATGCGGGCGGACAGGTCGATCGACGAGTCCCTCGAAGCAGCCTTCGCGGCACCGACCGCCGATGCCGCGGTCGACGCGTGGGCCAATCACGTCGCGATACACGGGCGCCGGATGCTGCCGGTCGACCGCGCGATCGCGTTCGTCTCGGTCGGCGATCCGGTCGCGCAGGACCGCCTCGAGGCCGAGCAGGCACGGCGCCTCGAGTCCTGCCGGCGCCTGGCAGCTCGCCTGGCCGACCTCGGCGCCCTGAGCCCCGAATGGACCGAGGCGTCAGCCGCCGACCTCATCTATGCGCTGTCTGGACCGGAGGCGGTCGAGCGCCTGATGGTCGAGCGCGGCTGGTCGGAGGACGCGTTCGCCGAGCGCCACGCGCGCACGCTTCGTGGCGCACTGCTCGCCGGCGCCGCGGACCGGGCGACGCCGGTCACCAGCTAGGCGGCCCGGCGCGCGACGTCAGCCGTCGGCGTCGCGCCCTGCCGCGTCGATCCGCTCGAACTCCTCGTCCGTCAGCTCGATCGTCGCCGCCCCGACGTTGTCGGTGAGGTGCTCGACCGAGGAGGTGCCGGGGATCGGCAGCATCACCGGCGAGCGCCGCAGCAGCCAGGCGAGCGCGAGCTGCGAGGGCGAGGCGCCGTGGTCCTTCGAGATCTCGTCCAGCGGCCCGCCGTCGCCGGCCAGCTCGCCGGTGGCGATCGGGAACCACGGGATGAAGCCGATGCCCTCGCCCTCGCAATGCTCGAGGACGTCCTCGGAGGCACGGTCGATCAGGTTGAAGCGGTTCTGGACCGTGTCGACCGTGATCATCTCCCCCGCCTCTCGGATCTGCTCGACGGAGACCTCGGAGAGGCCGATGCGCTCGATCTTGCCGGCATCCTGGGCGTCCTTGAGGACGCCGAACTGCTCCTCGGCCGGCACGTTCGTGTCGATGCGGTGGAGCTGGTAGAGCGGGATCGCGTCGAGGCCGAGGCGGCGCAGGCTCATCTCGATGCACTGGCGCAGGTACTCGGGGCGCCCGACCGGATGCCATTCGCCGGGCCCGGTCCGGGTGAGACCACCCTTCGTCGCGATCGTGACGCCGTCGTAGGGATGCAGCGCCTCGCGGATCAGATCCTCGGAGACGAACGGGCCGTAGGAGTCCGCTGTGTCGATGAAGTCGACCCCGAGCTCGACCGCTCGCCGGAGCACGCGAATCGCCTCGTCGCGGTCGGCCGGCTCGCCCCAGATCCCGTCGCCCGTTATCTGCATCGCGCCGTAGCCGAGGCGATGGACCTCGAGCTCGCCGCCGATCGAGAAGGTTCCGCTCGCGAGAGCCGGCCGGTCCTGGGTGCCCTGATCTGTCATGGGTCCCACGTGCCCGGAGCCGGGGACGGGGAACCGCCACCGGCCGCCCGGCGTGGAAGGATCGGCCGATGAGCAGCGACGCGCAGCGCTCCCGGTTCGGCCCCGTGATGCGCTCCGACGGCAACGTCAGCCCGCTCGAGCTCTTCTTCGACCTCGTCTTCGTCCTCGCGCTCACGCAGTGCACGGCGCTGATGGCCGACGACCCCACCTGGCACGGACTCGCCCAGGGCATGCTCGTGCTCGGCGTCATGTGGTGGGCCTGGGTCGGCTACTCGTGGCTGACGAGTGTCGTCGACCCCGAGGAGGGCGCGGTACGGGTCGCGCTGCTCGCCGCGATGGCGGGGCTGCTGATCGTCTCGCTCTGTATCCCGCGGGCGTTCGACGAGCTCGGGCTCCTCTTCGCCGGCGCCTATTTCGTCGTCCGCGCGGCGCAGGTCGTGCTGCTCTACATCGCCGGTCGCGAACACGACGACATGCGCCGCTCGGTCATCTACGGCATCGGGATCTCGACGCTCATCGGGACGGGTCTCCTCGTCGGCGCCGCGTTCACCGACGGAGTGCTGCAGGGCGCGCTCTGGGCGCTGGCCCTGACGCTCGACATGGCCGGCCCGGCGCTATCGGGGGTCGAGGGCTGGCGACTCGTTCCCGGCCACTTCGCCGAGCGCCACGGCCTGATCGTGATCATCGCCCTCGGCGAGTCGATCGTGGCGATCGGCGTCGGTGCGTCCTACGGCGTCGACGCCGGGGTGGTCGCGGCCGGCGTGCTCGGCGTCGCGGTCGCCGGAGCCCTGTGGTGGCTCTACTTCGACGTCGTCGCTCTCGTCGCCGAGCGCCGCCTGGCGAGCGCCAAGCCGGGGCGTGAGCAGAACTCGATCGCCCGCGACTCGTTCTCCTTCCTCCATCTCCCGATGATCGCCGGGATCATCCTGATGGCACTCGGCTTCAAGAAGTCGCTCGAGCACACCGACGACCCGCTCAAGCTGATCCCCGCCGTGGCGCTCTGCGGCGGCATCGCGATCTACCTGCTGGCCCACGTCGCCTTCCGGTGGCGGAACGTCCACCGCCTCAGCGCCCAGCGGGTGATCGCCGCCGTCGCCTTCCTCGCGCTGATCCCCGTCGTCCACGCGATCCCCGCTCTGGTGAGCCTCGCGATCACAGCCGCGCTGCTCGCGGCGCTGATCGTCTACGAGACGCTGCGCTTCGCCGAGCTGCGAGACCGGTTGCGCCATGGTTCGCCGCACCACGCCGGCTGATCCCGCGGTCGCAGACGGGGAGGATCAGGTAATCGCTTGACCGCTGAGCGGCCACGGCTACCTTGCGACCGATGACGCTACGCGGCGCCCTCGCCGGCCTGTGCGCCTTGCTCGCGATCGGGGCGACCACGGGGCCGGCCGCCGCCGCGCAGCTCGACGCCGTCGATGTCGCCTCCGGCGCGCAGACGGGCGGACAGTACTTCCTCGGTGGCGCCGTCACGACCGGCGGTGGCTACTCCTCCTGCCCCTCGGGAACGCGCGTCGTCACGGGGGGTGCATATCCCGTCAATCAGGACGACGTCGACCAGTACGCGGTGACCAGCTCGTCGCCGACCCTCGACGGCAAGGGGTGGTACTCACACGCGTTCGAAGAGGGCGGCACCGGCTCCTCCGTCCAGGTCGATGTCGATCTGACCTGCGTCCCCGCCGCCAAGGTCAGGGGCACGGCGGTCCGGGTCAGGACGACGCGCTTTCTCGAGACTCGATCCGTCACGGTGAGGTGCCCGCGGAACGCGAGCGTCTACACGGGCGGGGCATTCGTCAGCCCCGCCGGTCCTGACTCTGGACCGATCCCGGAGCTCGCTGACGATGCCCTGCTTTCGGCCTCGGCTCCGCTCAAGAACGGGCGGGGATGGTCGGCGAGTGTCCGCAATCAGGGCGCCTCACCGCTCGACCTGTCGGTGACCGCGCGCTGCCTTCCGGACAAGCGGCTCGCCAGGATGAAGGTCGTGGCCGAAACGATGCCCCCGAGCGAGTTCGGTGCCGTACGCGATCGGCTCACCTGTCCGAGCAACACGCGACTGACCGCCGCCGGGGCGGCGTGGCACAAACCGAACAGGCCCCCGGACGCGGGCTCGATCGCGAATTCGCTCCTCGAGGGCGTGGCGTCGATCGGACGTCAGCTCGAGTACCGCGGCGAGGCGGCCGCGAGCCCGGCTCTCGTGCTCACCGCCCGCGGGTTCTGCCTGCGCTGATCGAAAGCGCCCGGCCGAGGTGGCTCAGGCGCGCGTCGCGCGAACGAACATCTCGACCAGCTCCTCGGCGTAGGCCTCCGTGTCGAGCTCCGGCTCCGCGGCGGCCAGAAAGGGCAGCCCGTCGAGCGAGCGCTGGATGGCGGTCGCCATGACGCGCGCGTCGAACTGTCGGAACTCGCCCGCTCGCTGACCGGCGCGAAGCATGTGCTCGAGCGGGCCCGCCGGTGCCCCCGACGCGTTGTCGCGGTCGAGAGCGCCGCCGAGGTAGACCGCCAACAGCGCCCGCGTCGCGACCGGGCGTTCGCGCATGAAGCCGGCGATGCCGCGGATGTAGGCCTCGAGCGCGCCTGTCGCCGTCGCCTGACCGGTCACCCGGTCGGACATGTATTCGGCCATCTCGTCGTAGACGGCGCCGACGACGTGGTCGATCAGGTCCTCGCGCGAGTCGAAGTGGTAGGTGATCAGGCCGGTGCTCGGGATCCCGGCACGCTCGGCGATCCGCTTGTAGGAGGCCCGGCCGAGACCGAGCTGCGAGATCGTCTCGATCGCCGCGCGGACGATCTGCGCCTTGCGCGCGACCGCGGCGTCCGAGGGCGGCTTCGGGGCCGCGCTCCAGCTCTCCAGGTGGTCGGCGACGCGATCGGGGTCGCGCACTCCGATGCTCGATACCGGCGGCTCGGCGACGATCGTCGGCGGGTTCATGCCCGCCCCTTCAACGCTGCGCGGACGCGTCCTTCAACCGGTCGACGGCATGCAGGACGATCGGATGAGCCGGCGGCGGCGCCAGAGGGCGCTCTGACAGATTCCCGGCCGTGAGGACGCTCGATCTCGTCCAATCCCGGCTCGCGCGTCAGCGGCTCAGCTCGGCGCCGCTCGACTCGCCGCTCGCGGCAGTCGATCTGCTGCTCGCGGTCCAGGCACAGGAGTACGAGGAATCGAAGTGGTCGCTGTCGCAGCGCTCGGGCGACCCGAGCGAGGAGGAGGTCGAAGCGCTCATCGCCTCGGGGGCACTGCTGCGCACCCACATCATGCGCCCGACCTGGCACCTCGTCCTCCCCGCCGACATCGGCTGGGTCCAGCGACTGACCGGACCGCGGGTCCACGTCGCCAACCGCGCGAGCTACAACCGCGTCGGGCACTCCGACGACGACCTGAGGCGAGCCGACGAGGCGATCGCCGCCGCCCTCTCGGACGGCGAGCCGCGCACACGTCGCGAGCTGGGCACCGCGATCGAGGCGGCGGGGCTCGAGGACTGCGAGAAGGGCGAGCGGCTGACCCACGCGGTGATCCACGCCGAGCTCGAGTGTCTGATCGCCAGCGGGCCGCGGCGCGGCAAGCAGTTCACCTACCTGCCGGTCAGCGAGGAGACCCGTGCCTCCGGTCCGAGCGACGACGCAGCGCTCGCGGAGCTCGGCCGGCGCTACCTGCGAGGCCATGCGCCGGCCCGCGCACGGGATCTCTCGTGGTGGTCGGGCCTGACGCTGACGCAGGCCCGCCGATCGTTCGAGCTGCTCGGCGACGAGATCGAACGGCTGCCGGGTGCGGAGGTGACCGACGCCGAGGCGTGGTGGACTCCCATCGGCGACATCGGGACGGGTGCCGAGGCCCTGCGACGGGCTCTTCTCCTCGGCTCGTTCGACGAGAGCCACATCGCCTACCGCGAACCTCGCGCTGTGACCCGGGTCGATCTGCGGCTCGGATTCGACTTCGAGCGCCCCGTCCTTCTCGACGGCGAGGTCGTCGCCGGCTGGCGGCGGGTCAGGGCGCGCGACGCGGTCGAGGTGACGATCACCCCGTTCGCGGCGCTCTCACGCGCGAAGCGCGCCCTCATACGGGCCGAGGCCGAACGCTTCGCGCGCTTCCTGGGCCTCGAGCTGGAGCTCGTCGTGGCCGAGCCGGGGATGTCGAAGCGGCGCTGACCTCGGGCTGCGCCGGCGCGACGCCTAGTCGCTCAGGAAGCGCCGCGCCTCGGCCCCGGCGAGCGGGGACTCGCAGTCGCGCCCGATCTTGTCCTGCGGGTCCGGGACGTAGCTGTCCTCGCCCGGCCCGCAGCGCAGCTTGTCCTCACCCGGTCCGCCCGCGAGGCAGTCGTCGCCGGGACCGCCGTGGAGGACGTCGTCGCCCCCGTTGCCCCGCAGCGAGTCGCCGGCGTCGCTCGGCGGCAGGGTCACCCGTGTGTCGTTCGCGCCCGAGCCCTCACCCGGCAGGGCGCAGGCCTCGCCGCCGACCGAGCCACGGCCGAAGGCCCGGTAGGCGTCGCTGACCAGGTCGTAGCCGCGCCGGAACAGCCGGTCGCGGCTCATCGACTCGCAGCCCCTGCGCATGTTCGCGCAGCGGACGAGCTCGCCCGCGGCGGTGCGCAGGGCGTAGCGCGATCGCAGGTAGAACGAGAGCGCGTTGCGGTCCGAGTTCGCGTCGACGCCACGGCTTCGCGCGTCGCGGCGCCAGCGCTCGGTGAGCAGGCGGTCGTCGGCGCTTCGCGCGCACTCGGCGCCACGACCGGCGCATTTGACGTACTTGTCGAACCAGGCGGTCGTGTACCAGCCGACCATGTCGTTGCCACGCAGCGACGCCAGCCCGAGGTAGCCCGTCGTGTTGCCGGGGATGAACGCCGACTCTTCATGGGTGCCGCCGCGGATCGCGAGCTGCATCGAATCGACGCCCGACTTGCGGTAGGCGGAGAAGCCCTCGTTCTCGCGTTGCGGATCCGGGACCTCGGTGTTCGGAGCCGGCGTGATCGAGTAGTCGTTCGTGATCCCGAGCGCCGGTCGAGTGATCTGAGGGTTGCGCGGTCGCGGCGAGGAGCCGGAGGCGCACTCGGGCCGGTCCCCGACACCACCCGCCGGTCCGCCTCCCGGTGCCTGGAGGTTGTCCCAGGCCGCGACCGCGTCGACGCGCCGATCGATCTGACCGACGTATGAGACGGCCGCGGCGCCGAGCGAGTGCCCGGCGATACCGACCCGCTTGCGATCGACGAGTCGCCAGAGCGGGTTGAAGCCGGCGTTGAGCCCATCCTCGACTCTGCGTGCCTGCTTGTCGGCGTGCGATGTCCCGCTGGTGCAGCTCTTGCGCGGGACGTACTCGTCCCGCGGCGTCGAGAGTGCGAAGTCGAGGGCGTCCTCGGTGCCGTCGTAGAACGGGCGGCCCTCCTGCGACGGGACCCCGTCGAGCCGGTCGACGCCGTCGCCGAACGTGTCCGACCGGCCCTGACCCTGAGGGTCCCACGTCACGACGACGTAGCCGTGGCGGGCGAGCGCCGCGGCCTGGCCCCAGTAGAGCTGCTGCGGAGCCTGGACCGAACCGTTGGTGATGACGGCGAGCGGCCGCTTCGACGGGCCGCGCTTCGTCGCCCAGACACGGCCGTTGATCGTCGAGCCGTTTCGCTGCGTCCACAGGACGGGTTCGCTGATCGCGCCCTTCGTGTCCTCCCAGTCGTGGAAGCGGACGTCTCCGGCGCACTCGTTGCCGTTGTTGGCGCAGACGTTCCCGGCGAACACGCGCTCCGGATCGCTCGTCGCGATCTCGGTGAAGCTCTGCGCAGCCTCGGCGTTGGCCTGGACGAGTCGCGCCTGGAACTCGGGCGTCAGCGTCACGTACTGCTCGCGCTCCGAGGTCTTGGCGAAGTTGCGCGACTCGAGTTCTGGGTCGACCGGGTCGCCGGGCGCCGCGATCGCCTGGACCCCGACACCGAACAGCGCCGCGACGAAGACCGCCGCCGCGATCGACCGTGCCGACCACGTCCGCCCCGAACGCCTGTAGCGATCCCGCATCCCTCGCCCCTCGTCCATCGACTCCCCGCCGACCGCGGAAGCTAGACCAGCACGAGGCCGAGGACGCCGGTTCAGCCGACCCGGCCGCTTGTCGGCCCTTCGGTGGCGATCGCGACGGCGCGCAGCGCGCGAGGCAGCGACAACGCCATTCGCGTCGGAGCCGCCTCCTCGGAGGCGAGACTCCTCGCCGCAGCCAGCGCCGCCGCGGAGCACTCCCCTGGTTCGATCCCGATCGCCCTGAGCTCGGCGGCCGCCCACGGCAGCTCGGACTCGCCGACGGTGATCACGGCGCTGACTCCCGCCCGCAGATCGGGCCACGCGCCGGCCGAGACCTCGGCGCAGTCCATCCCGGCCATCGTCGTCCCCGGGGTTGCGATCCGCACCGGTGCTCCGCGTTCGATCGACGCCGCGAGACACGCCGCGGACTCGGGCTCCACCGCGATCACGTGTGCGTTGCGAGGGATGGCGAAGCGCGCCGCCGCGGCGCCGAGCGAACCGACGCCGACCGGGACCAGCAGGACGTCGAGCGGCGGCTCGTGCTGCTCGCCGAGCTCGGCGAACAGCGTCGCGTAGCCGTCGATGACGTCGCGTGCCGGATCCGAGTCCCCCACGTCGGCGATCTCGATCGACTCGCGCCCATCCGCGGCCGTCGCCGCGAGCACGACCGCCTGCTCGTAATCGCCGTCTACGACCACGACCTCGGCGCCCTCGCCGCGGATCGCCTCACGACGCTCGGCCGCCGACCTCGCGGGCAGGTACACGCGGCATCCGAGGCCGCGTCGCGCGGCCTCGCGGGCGACCGCTCGGCCGTGGTTGCCGGCGCTCGCGGCGAGCAGCGTCGTGGCACCCGGCGCACGCCGGATCGCGCGTTCGATCGCCCACGAGGCGCCGAGGATCTTGAAGGCGGGTAGGCCCATCCGCTTCGACTCGTCCTTCACCGCGAGCGAGTCGAAGCCGAGCTCCGCGGCGAGCCGCCCGGCCTCCCGGAGCGGCGTCGGCGCACCGCCCTCAGCCTGGGCATGGAATGTCCGGGCGATGTCGCTCGGCGGCGCGACGTCTCCCGGGGCCAGCCCCATGTTGAGGACGATCGCCACGCGGTCATCGTGAACGATCGCTCCGCGGTGGGTCCGCTTCGGGGTTCTCCTCCGGGTCGCGATGGATCGCGATCCCGACCCCGACGAGCAGGACGCCCGCGATCTCGGCGACGTCCGGGACCTGTCCGAGCACGAGCAGGCCGATGACCGTGGCGGTCGCCGGCAGCAGCGAGATGAGCAGCGAGTAGGTCCCCCGAGACAACCTGCGCATCGCGAGCTGGTCGCTGACGTAGGGAATGACCGAGGAGGACAGACCGACGCCGACGCCGGCCAGCAGCGCCGTCGGCTCGAGGATCACGGAGGCGACCTGCCATCCGCCGATCGGTGTGACGACGACCGCCGCCACGAGCATCGCGAGCGCGAGGCCGTCGATTCCGGACACGGGAAGGTCGCGCGACGCGCGGTGGGCGGAGACGATGTAGAGGGCGAAGAACGCGGCGTTGGCGAACGCGAAGACCACGCCGAGCGCGTCGCCGCCGGCGCCGAGACCGGTGATCAGGAACACCCCCGGCGCAGCGAGTCCGAGAGCGGCGAAGTTGCGCGGCGAGCGGGCGCCGATCGCCGCGAGCGCGATCACCGGCAGGAACTCGATCGTCGCGACCGTGCCGAGCGGCAGCCGGTCGATCGCCAGGTAGAAGCACGTGTTCATCAGGCCGAGGCAGATCCCGAGCGCGACCAGCAGGCGCCGGCCGGCACGGTTGATCTGCCCAAGTAGTCGCCACGGCCGGCGCCAGACGGCGAACAGGACGGCGGCCGAGGCGATCCGCAGCCAGGCGACCCCGAGGACGTCGACGCGGGCGAAGAGCAGCACCGCGAAGGCCGGGCCGAGTGCGTGAAAGACCGCGCTGACGATGAAGTAGAGGTGCGCGGGGACGCCCTCGCGAACGAAGCGTGCCGCGTCGTATCGCAGCGTTCCAGCCGGGCCGGGAGAGTTGCTCGCTGTGCTCATCGCTCTCAAATGGACGCCGAGAAGGCGATTGAAAGAGCGATTCGCAGGTAGTTTGGACGCTATGGCTTCCCTAGCTTCGAGCCCCAACGGTTCGGCCTTCGAATCGTTGCTCGATGACGTCAACAGGCGGATCCTTGGCGAACTCGAGCGCGACGCCCGGATCAGCCTCGCCGAGCTCGGCAGGCGTGTCGGCCTGTCCTCCCCGGCGGTCGGTGAGCGCGTCGCCCGGCTCGAGCAGAGCGGGGCGATCCGCGGCTACCACGCCGATGTCGACCCGCGGGCGCTCGGGCTCACGCTCGGCGTCGTCATTCGCTCGCGCCCGGCGCCGGGCCAGCTCGAAACGGTCGCCGCCGCCGCCCGCGAGACCCCCGAGATCGTCTCCTGTGACCGTGTCACCGGAGACGACTGCTACGTGATGAAGGCCTTCGTCCGCGACGTCGAGCACCTCGAGGCCGTGATCGACCGATTCGCGGCGCTCGGTCAGACGACCTCGGCGATCATGCAGTCCTCGCCGGTCCCCACCCGGGGACTGCTCTCCGACGACGCCGGCTGATACCCGATGGAGATCCGCGAGGCGAGCGGCGCCGACTGGGACGCGATCTTTCCGATATTCGAGCGGATCGTGGCCGACGGGCGCACGTACGCCTATCCCGAGGGCCTCGGACCGGATGCTGCGCGCAAGCTCTGGATGAAGCAGCCGCCCGGCCGGGCGGTCGTCGCGATCGACGGCGACCGCGTCCTCGGCACCGCGCAGATGGGGCCGAACCGGCCGGGTCGCGGCTCGCACGTCGCGACCGCGAGCTTCATGGTCGACCCCGATGCGCGCTCGCGCGGCGTCGGGCGGGCGCTCGGCGAGGAGATGATCGAGTGGGCCCGGCGCGAGGGCTACCGCGGGGTCCAGTTCAACGCCGTCGTCGAGACGAACGCCGCCGCCGTCGCGCTGTGGCGTTCGCTCGGCTTCGTGATCGTCGGGACGGTGCCCGAGGCCTTCGACGACCGCGAGCTCGGGCTCGTCGGCCTCCACGTCATGTATCTGGCGCTTTGACCGCTCCGTCGCGAACCCGTCGGAACGCAGCGGAGAGCGGCTGAGATGTTCCCGCGGATCAGGCTCGGGGGCGAGGCGCGCGAGCGTGGGCGCACCTATGGCTCTGCGGCGCGCGAGCTCATCGCGCTCTCACTGGCCGGATACGAGCGGGCGTTCGCGCACTTCGCGGGCTGGGACTGGGAGCGGGTGCGCAGCAAGGCGGCGCTGTTCGCCGATCCGATCAGCGACTACGAGCCGCGCTACCTCGAGGAGATCGAGGGGATCGCCGAAGGGGCGGGTGTCGAGACCCGCGACATCCTGGCGCTCAACGTCCGCACCGAGATCATGTTCGCCGCGACCGCGCGCGACGCCGACGCGCGGATGCGGCTGCCCGCCGAGTGCAGCGCGATCAGCATCGTTCCAACCCGCTCGTCGGACGGCACCGCGCTCGCGGCGCAGAACTGGGACTGGCTGCCCCACGCAGCCCAGACGCTCGTGATCCTCGAGGTCTCCCAGCCCGAACGGCCGAACTACGCGACCGTCGTCGAGGCGGGCCTGCTCGCCAAGTTCGGCCTCAACGCATCGGGCCTCGCGGTGACGACCAACGCGCTCGTCAGCTCGGATGATCTCGGCCGGCCCGGGGTGCCGTATCACGTCCTCCTGCGTGCGCTTCACGACGCCTCGACGCCGGCCGACGGTCTTCGGGCCCTGCTGCGCGCGCACCGCTCCTCATCGGCCAACTACATCCTCACCTCGGCCGACGGTCTCGCGATCGACGTCGAGGCCGCGCCCGGCGACTTCTCGCGGGCGTTCACGATCGATCCCGCCGACGGCGTCTTGGTCCACACGAACCACTTCGTCTCCCCCCGCTTCGACGGGCGCGACGTCTCGGTGCTGGCGATGCCCGACAGCCCGTTCCGGCTTCAGCGACTCCGCGCGCGGCTTGCCGCGGCGAAGGGTGAACCGCTCGGCCGCGACTTCCTCGCTCAGGCGCTCGGCGACCACGCCGGTTTCCCGTTCGGCGTCTGCTGCCATCCCGATGAGCGCGTACCGGAGCCGGAGCGATCGCTGACGCTGGCGTCGGCGATCATCGACCCTACGGCCGGCACGATCGCGCTGACGGCGGGCAACCCGTGCGAGCACGAACGCGAGACGCTCGACTTCTCCGACCTGTTGGGCGCTGCGACCATCGCGGGCTGATCGCCGCGAGTCGCATGGGTTAGCGTCAGCGCGCGCGTGCCGTCGAGGCCCTGACCCGGAGCTCGTGCGGGGTCGTGATGCGACCCCGCGGCTGCTGGCCACCGACCCGAGCGATCAGCATCTCCGCCGCGAGCCGGCCCTGGAGCTCGGGCCGGACGTCGATCGCCGTCAGCGCGGGAACAGCCGACTGGGCTTCGAGCCCGTCGACAGCGGAGGCGACCATCACATCGCTCGGAGTCCGTAGTCCGCGTTCGTTGATGGCGCGCATCACACCCGACGGGAAGCCCTGGGCGCTGGCGATGATGGCGTCCGGCGGATCGGCGGCATCGAGGAGCGAGCAGGCCGCCTCGTAGCCGCTCTCGACGAGGGCATCGAGGCGTGCGCGGCCGATCCTCGGCTCGCGGCCGCCGCGCTCGCACCACGCGCGGTAGGCGGTCCTGTTCTCGACGTCCCATCCGATATCCGCTTCGAAGCTGACAAGCGCGATCGACCTCGCCCCCTGCGCGGCGAGGTGATCAAGCAGCTCGGTGAAGCTGCGAGCGTTGTCGGCCGCGACCGTCCACGGATAGTCCGGGCGGTCCGGTGGTCGCTCGATGGTCACGACGGGCAACCCGGCGGACTCGAACGACGCCACCTGGAAGTCGCCGGCGAACGGGTCGCAGATGATCGCCCCGTCGACCCCCAGCTGATCGACCTCGCGCGGATCGTCGAGCCGCGGCACGAGCAGCAACGCGTGATCGGCGGCGAACGCCGCCTGCGCGGCGGAGAAGGCCTGTCGCATGAAGACGTCGAGCCCGAGCATCTGCGCCTGCGCCGGAGCACTCTCGAACGGGGCCACGAGGAACGCCAGCGAGCCGGTGCGCTGCGTGCGCAGCGCACGCCCGATGCGAGACGGCCGATACCCGAGCTCGCTCGCCACCTCGAAGACCCGCGCTCGCGTCGCCGGGTCGACGCGCCCCTTGGCGTTCAGCGCGTGAGAGACGGTCGCCGTCGAGACGCCCGCGGCGGCGGCGACGTCGCGGATCGTCGGACGCCGTCCCCCCTTACCAGCTTCGGCAGTACCCGACCGTTCTGTGTCCATACGAGGTGGCGAACGTAGCAGGGGGCACGAACGCCATGCGGTGCCTGTGCCGGGCGTAGTCTCGGCTTCGATGCTGATCAGTCAGCCCGACCTGGCCGCGATCCGCGAGGGGCGGATCGATGCCGTCTTTCGCCGCTGGGATCGACCGCGGGTCCTGGCCGGCACGAAGCTGCGGACGCGCATCGGGCTGATCGAGGTGCTCGAGGTCACCGAGCTCGCCGACTCGGACGTGACCGAGGAAGACGCCAGGCGCGCGGGGGTCCGCTCGCGTGAGGCGCTGCTGGCTCGCCAGCCGCGGAAGGCCGCGAAGCCACTGTTTCGCGTCGAGGTCCGATACGCCGGCGCGGACCCGCGCGTCGCGCTTCGCGAGTTGGCCGAGATCTCGGCCGAGGATCGTGCCGAGATCGACGCTCGCCTCACCCACTTCGACGCGGTCTCGCCCCACGGTCCATGGACCCGGCGCGTACTCGAGCTGATCGCGGAGCGCCCCGAGACCGAGTCGATCGAGCTCGCCGGCGCGCTCGGTCGCGAGCAGCTGTCGTTCAAGCGCGACGTCCGCAAGCTGAAGGAACTAGGCCTGACCGAGTCGCTGAAGCCGGGCTACCGGCTGAGCCCACGCGGCCGGGCGTACCTGGACGGCGCCGGCGCGGGCGACTCGCCGAGCTAGCCGAGCGCCTTCTTGGCGGCTCGCGACAGCGCCGCGGCGCCGTTGCTCGCCTTGCGTGTCGCGACGCCGACGAAGCGGACCTTGCCTCCGGCGACGCCGTAGACGAAGCGGTTGCCGTTGCCGAGCTGGCGGCGATAGAGGCCGTTGCCGAGCGCGACGCTGCGCGAGGTGACACGCCCGGCGCGGTCGCCGGGCCGAACGCCGCCGGCCGAGTAGCCGCGGGCCGTGCTCGCGACCATCTGGACGTTCGCGTTCTTGAACGCCGCGCCGAGGATGCCGCCCGAGCCCTTGACCCGCCAGCGCCAGCCCTGGGTGCGGACCTCGGGCTGACCGGTGGCGTTGAGGACGGCGTTCGGCTTCGCGCGGAGCTTGATCGTGCGTGAGCCGTTCGAGCCGATCCGGCCCCGCTTCGGCTTCTTGCCCGGACCGGGCACACCGACCGCGCGCTCCCACATCGCGAGGTAGGACTCAGCCCCGCCCTTGAGGTCGCGGATGACGCGGTCGCCGGCACTCAGGCGCACGCCCTCGTACCAGTCCGGCCACTGGCCGAAGTGGGCGATGCCGTCGGTGTTCAGGTCGAAGGACTTCGTGCCGCTGACCTGGCGGTCGAGCATCACGCCGCGGTCGATCGGCGAGCGGAACGGATAGGAGATCTCGGCCTCGGTGCCGGCGGTCGGGTTGCGCGGGCCGCCGAACCCGTTCATGTCGTCGCCGAAGCCGAACCCGAACCCGTAGCGCTTCGACCCCTCGCCTTCGCGGTAGAGCTTTCGCTGGCTCTTCCACTCGTCCTCGAAGTCGTAGGCGTGGTCTGCCATCGGCGTCACAACGCCGCCCATCTCCATGATCCGGCGATACGAGGTCGGCTCGGACCAGCTGTGGCTCGAGACGATGCCCGAGTAGCCCAGCTTCTTGACGATCCCGAGGGCTTTGCGCCGCGACTTCACGCTGAGGTGGTCGGGGTCGAAGATCATTCCTCGGTCGGCCATCTGGCGGACCAGGAACTCGCCCAGCTCCGTGAGCCCCTGCTTGTTGCAGTGAGGCGCCGGCGGATAGGCGGGCGGCTGGAGCGGCCCGCCCGGCAGCATGCCGAGGAGCTGGGCCGCGGCAGGCGGTATCTCGCCGGGCGCGGCGGTGACCTGCTCGCGATCGGACTCCTCGCCCTTGCAGGTCTCGACGTCCCAGAACTCGCCCGTCGTGAGCTTGTTGGCGCCGTTGATGACCGGCCCCTGGAAGCCGCCGTCCATCGCGACGCCGCCGAAGGCGTTGTCGAACTTGTTGACGATCTCCATCTGGCGAACCCCGAGGTCCCAGACCTCGTCGAGGCCGGCCGCGACGCTCTCCTTGTTGCACCCGGGCTGCGGTTCGCCGTTTCGGATCCCGCAGTCGAACGGCTCGGAGATCTCGATCCCGAGGACGACGGCGAGCTTGCCGCGGTTGATCACGCGGCGGGCCTGGTAGGGGTTCTTGACGATTCGGAAGAAGCCCTTGCCGGGTCCGCCCCATTGCGCGTCGATGTAATCCTCGAGCTCCTTGACCGACTGGAGCTGGCGGCGGACGGCGTCCATCTCGTTGCAGCTCTCGGTCTTCCGCGTGTTGATCAGGCAGGCGGCCGAGTTGTCGAAGGCCAGGAAGGTCAGCAACCGCTGGCCGCCGCGCCACGAGCGCTCGATCCAGCGGTAGTAGGTCTGCTCGTGGGTGAAGACCCACTCGTAGGTCGGCCAGCCCTCGAACGATGGCCAGCCCTCAGGGTCGTGCTGGCGCGTCGGGTCCTGGAAGACGAGCAGGTTCGCCTCGACCGCGCCGAGACCGTTCGGGGCGTGGGAGTCGCAGTCCTTGAGCGCCTCCTCGACGCCGAGCGGGCTCCACGCCCGCCCGCAGTGGAGGCCCTTGCCGAATGCCTGGAAAGCCATGATGTGTGAGTGCAGGTCGATCGTTCCCTGCGCGGTCCCGTAGACGGGTTTGGCGGTGAACGGCTTGCCCGAAGCGTTGATCTCCGCCTCCGGGAACGGAGCGCAGCCGCCGGCGGCCTTGAGCTCGAAGCGATCCGCGCCGCCGGTGGTCGTCAGCGCACCGCCCTGTGTGACGTTGAGCGCTCCGTCGGGTGAGCTCAGCGTGTAGCCGCTCGCCTCGTCGCCGTTCAGGGTCCACTCCGCGTTCTTCGACGGACCCTCGATCGCCTCGACGTCGTCGGCCGTCCGCGTCGGGAAGGTGCCTTCGCTGCCGAGCAGGATGTAGCTGCCGAGCTCGGTCGGCTGGAAGCGGAACACCTCGCCGTCGGCCATCCGCGCGTCGCCGGCGTATTCGGCGTCGGCGCTGCGGGCCACTGCATCGCCGTCGGTCGACTGGAGCGCGAAACAGCCGCCCGCCGCGGTGTAGCGATCGTCATCGGAGGATCCAATCCGCGGCGCGATCGGTTCGCGGTCGTACCAGGCCATCGGCTCGGCGGACCCGGGAGTCGGCGGCTCGCCGGTCGTCGCATCGGCCGAGTCGCTCATCAGCAGCTCGGGCGGCACGTCGGCTCCGCCGGCGTCGAGGACCGTCGCGGCGAGCTCGCCGTAGGTCATGTCGTCGGAGTGCGCCAGCGCCGAGGCGGGCGTCGCGAGTCCGAGCGCACAGACGAGCGCGATCAAGCGAGCACGGCCTCGTGGCCGCCGCGTCACCTCCCAGTGCCCCACGCGGCGAGAGTAACGGAGTTGAGAATCGCTTTAGCCGGTTCCCCGGGAGGGGGTCCGCGGCCGTAGGGTCCGGGACGTGACCGAACCCGCGACCCCGCTCGACGCCCCCGAGCTCCGACTGCCGGCGCCGGCCGTCCGCGGCCTCGCGGCCGCCGGTTATCGGACCCTCGGCGATGTCTGGGCGGCCGACGACGAGCGTCTGCGCGAGCTCCACGGCGTCGGCCCCAAGGCGCTTCGCATGATCGCCGAACTCAAGCCCTAGACCGACGACGCCGACGCTACGATCCGGCTCTCCCGCCGGAGTAGCTCAGCTGGTTAGAGCAGCGGAATCATAATCCGCGTGTCGGGAGTTCGAGTCTCTCCTCCGGCATCCGATTCGTCCTGCGCCAGGGACTTCGATCTTCCACGGCCCAGACCTCGGTGGAGAACACGGAGGCGGCTCTCGGCGGCGGCGAATAGCGTCGCTCCGTGGCGTGGTCAGCTCGACACGACGCCGAGCCGATCCGGTTCCGCGAGGTCCTGTGCGCCGTCGACGCCTCGCCGCAGAGCCTGGTGGCGATTCGCCAGGCCGCGGCCCTCGCCGATCCCGAAGCTCGGCTGAGCGCGGTGACGGTGTGGGACCCGGCGGAAGCGATCCACGCCGGCATCCATGCGGCCAAGGTGGTCGGGGACCTTCGCAGGACCGCCGAGGCGACGCTCGACGAGGCGTGCGCGGCGGAACCCAGGCTCGAGCCCATGCTCGTCCGCGGCAGCGACGTCGCCGGGCTGCTCGGTGCGGCCGCGGAGCTCGACGCCGACCTCCTCGCCGTCGGGGCGCACGGCGCCTCGCGCCTCGGGGGCATGCTCCTCGGCAGCGTCGCGACCGCGATCGTCCATCATGCGCCGTGCTGCGTGCTCGTCGCCCGGGCCGGCGCCCACGAGTTCCCGGGGACGATCGTCCACGCCGGCGACGGGTCCGCGGACTCGATGGCCGCCGCACGGGTCGCCGGGCGAATCGCGGGCGCATCGGGCGGCTCGCTCGTGGCGCTACACGTCGGCGACGCGTTCAAGCACAGCCGCGAGCTCGCCGCCGAGTCGGCGGCGATGATCGCCGCCGGGGGCCCCGAGCCCGTCCCGCGAGCGGCGGCGGGCTCCCCGCACGTCGGGATCTGCGCCGCCGCGCGGGCGTGCGAGGCGTCCTTGATCGTGATCGGCAGCCGTGGAATGAGCGGTCTGCGCTCGTTCGGCAGCGTCAGCGAGCGGGTCGCCCACCGTGCCCGCTGCTCGGTCTTGGTCGTCCGAGCAAAGAAGCATGCGCGGATCGAGCCGGGGACCTGAGCGGCTCGCCCGGGGCCGGGTCCTAGGCGCCGGTCGACGCTGAGTCGAGCCGTTCTCGGATCCAGGCGCCGGCACGGCTGATCGCGGCGTCCGCCTCCGGCATCAGGCCGGCGTAGACCGGGAAGATGTGCTGCATCTCCGCGACGATCCGAAGCTCGACGTCGGCGCCCGCGCGAGCGGCCTCGCGGCCCACTCGGAGCGAGTCATCGAGCAGCCCCTCCGCGCCGCCGGCGAAGACGAGGATCGGTGGGATGCCGGCGAAGTCCGCCGTCACGGGTGAGGCGTAGGGATCCCGCGGATCGTGCGCCCCCAGGTACTGCCCTGCCATACGAAGGAGCGAGGCCTTCGTCACCGAGAGATCGGCGTTGTCGTCGAGTGACGCCGAGCCGCACGCCAGGTCGGCCCACGGCGAGAACGCCAGGATCCCCGCGGCCCCGGGGAGGCCGAGATCGCGCAGCCTCAGCGCGGCGGCGAGCGCGAGACCGCCGCCACTGGAATCCCCCGCGAGGACGACGCCGCCGGGCGCGTGCTCGCTTTCGGCCGCCCAGCGGAGCGCGGTCAGCGAGTCGTCGAGAGCTGCGGGGAATGGGTGCTCTGGGGCAAGTCGGTACCGCGGCACGAGGACGCTGGCGCCGCTCGCAGCGGCGAGGTGGCCCGCCGTCTTTCGTCGCGAGTCCGGAGAGGAGATGACGTAGCCGCCTCCGTAGAGATAGACGACGAGGCCGGCAGGGCTCGTCGTCTCGGGTGTCGCGATGAGCCCATCGAGGTCGGGAACCGCCTCGAAGCGAACTCCGGCGGGCTCGCTCGTCATGTCCTCCTGGTGCTCACCCGCGGCGCGTTGTGCGGGCAGGTCCATCTCCACGGCTTTCGCTCCGCCCGATAGGACCTCGTTCAGCTTCCGCGCCCCTGCGCTCGCCATCGGGGGCTGCCTAGGCCCGACCCGACTCGGCGCGCTGCCCTCCCCGAGGACCCGATTGCGCACGGGCTTCGCCTCGGACGGTCTCGGCGCGCCCCTCCTCTGCGTCGGCTCGCCAGCGCTTGAGGACACGATGCACGCTGGCGGCCCCGACGAGCGGCTCGTCGCCCACCGACAGGTGGCCCGGATGCAGGATGAACGGCCGGGTCTGAGGGCCGCCGAGTCCGCCGTGGAAGGAGATCAGCTCCTCGAAGGCGCAGCTCTCGTCGAGTTCGGGGTCGTAGAAGCCTCCGATCATGATGTCGGCGACGTGATCGAACCCGTCGGTGCGCAGCATGTGCGCCGGTGCGTTCGCGGAGAAGGGGGCCAGCGGATCCTCGCCGACGATCGTGCCGTCGGCGAGACGGTGCTCCGAGCCGTCGCGGCCGAGGACCAGCGGTCCCCGCTCGGAAGAGCGCACGAGCAACCAGCCGACGTGCGGGTGGTCGCGCAGCGCGGGGATCAGATCGGGGTGCCTGCCGTCGATCTCCTCGAGCGTCAGCCGGTGCGAGGCCTCCATCAGGTAGATCAGACCGAGGTTGCCGGAGCCGAGCGCGACGACGTGACGATCGGAGACGTCGTTCTTCGGCTTCTTCGAGCGACGCCCGGTCGCCTCGCCGACCGCGTGCCCGACCATCGCCTGCTGCTCGTCGCCGCCGGCGAAGGCGGCGACAGCGTCGCCCGAGAGATTTCGCTCGACGAGCTCGTCGAGTCCGTAGCCGTTTCGTTGCTTGAACGTTGCGCCCTGCGTCTGGCCGTGGTCGGAGAGCACGACGATCTCGTACGGCCGGGGCGCGTAGCGTCGAGCGCGGGCGATGCGACCGAACTGCTCATCGAGCTTTCTCAGCGCCTCCATCGTGTCGGCGCGCTGGAGCCCGGAGTGGTGGGCGACCTCGTCGTAGGCGGCGAAGGTCGCGTAGACGGCCGGTCGTCCGTACATCATGTCCGAGAGCACGCTGAAGACGACGAGGTCGCGGATCACCACACACATGGCCCCGCGGATGAACGGATAGGTCCCGCCACGGTGACCGCGCGGGCGGATGTCGCGGCGCTTGGCCCGCGCCGCCGCGGTCCACTCGATCACGACCTCCCAGAGGAAGAGGGCCAGTGCCCTCGTGACGTTGAAGCCGTTGGCGAGAAACGCGCGGTAGCCGGGGTTCGCCCGCTTCTCGGCCTCGATCCTGCTCACCGTGAGGATGACGTGGTCCGCCTCGCCGGAGAGCAGGTTCCCCCGGCTCGCTCCGCCGTCGACGAGCAGCCCGTCGCCGGTGGCGAGCCTCGCCTCGATCGCCGCGCAGTCCTCCGGCGCCGAACAGGCCGTGACGCGTCCGCTCTGCTTGTCGACCCAGCGAAACGCCGGGATGCCGTCGTTCGAGCCGAGCAGGATTCCGGCCTGGCTCGCGCCCGTCTGCGAGGACAGATCGGTCTCCCACTCGGTCAGCCGGTAGCCGTCCTCGGCCATCCAGCGCGCGAGGTTGGGGAGGCTCCCGTCCCGCATCGCCGCACGGAGGACCGGGATCCCGAGACCGTCGATCTCGAGGAAGACGATCCCCGGGACGTCGCTGCGCTCTCCCCCGCCCTGCCGGCGCGCGATCCGCCTGACCACCCTCAGGCTGTAGATGTCGTCGTCGTTGGTGCCCGCGAGCGCCTGGAAGACGATCGCGACCGCGGCCGTCACCAGCGAGGCGAGGAAGGCGTCGCCGTAGGAGTCGACCGTGATCCGTTCGGGAAACGCGTCGCCCGCCAGGAGCAGCGCCGCGCTGTCGGCGGCGAGCACGAGCACGAATCCCGTGAACAGGGTGAAGGGAAGCCGAAGCGAGGCGATGAGCGGCGGGACGACCGCATTCACGACCGCCACCGCCGCCGCGACGAGCAGGGCCGACGCGGGCCTCAGGATCGAGAAGCCCTCGACGAGCCCGGCGGCGGCGTAGACCGAGGCCGCCGAGATCAGCCAGGCGATGGCCAACCGAACCGGATCGAACCGCGGCCTCGTCGGCTCCCAGCCGCTGGCGCTCGCGGGTCCCCCTGCATTCATCTCGCTGCTCTCCCCCTTCCAGCCGGGCGCCGATCGGCCCGATTTCGGACCCGACCGGTCCGGCCGTCCGCGATCACGCCGACAAACGTCCCGCGACGAGCCCTCGCGGTCAAGGGCCGCGTCGTGGTGATGTCGGATCGACGTCCGTGTGGGCCCCCGGTTCGAGGACCCGAGCCTCGACGCCGGGAGCGATTGCGGCCAGCGCGCTCGCGAACCGCCGCGCCGGCTCCCCAGGGTCCGCGCGCCAGGGCACCCGCGGCGAGGCGAGAGTCCCCCAGTGGATCGGGATCGCGACGCGGGGCCGCAGCTCGGCGGCGATTCGCGCCGCCTGCTCGGGGCCGAGGTGATCCGGGCCGAGCCGGGCCCCCCACCCCCAGACCGGTAGCAGGACGGCATCCGAGCGCCTCAGCGCCGGCCCGAGATCGGCCGACGGCCCCGTGTCGCCGGCGAAGAAGGCGGAGACGTCGGACTCGACCAGGTAGCCGAGGGTCGCACGGGCGCGATGGAGCGGATGGCGACGACCGTCGTGGTCGAGAAGGGTCGCGGTCACGAGCGCCTCGCCGATCCGCACCTGCTCGCCGGGCTCGACCTCCGTGACCTGTGCGATTCCACGGCGACGAAGCGTGGCGCCACAGCCTCGCGGCGCGATCACCCGCTTCGGCTCGACCAGTGCGAGCGAGCGGAGGTCGAGATGGTCGAAGTGGGCGTGCGAGATGAGGACGCAGTCCGGCTCGCGCAGCGCCTCGATCGCAGGCTCGGGGACCAGGCGCCGGAGGTGCAGCAACCGCGGCCGCAGGACCGGATCGGTCAGCAAGCGGTAGCCCGGTCCGGTCATCTCCACGGTCGCATGGCCCACGTAGGCGATTCGCATCTCCGCCGGTCAGTCTCGATGCGGTGTCGAATCTGGATCCATTCCAGATACCTGATAGGACTAGACCTCTGTGCCGACGGCCGTGGATCCAGAGCGCCTCCTGCGCGAGGCCGACCTCCGGGTGACCCGCCCGCGCCTGGCCGTCCTCGGCGCATTGCAAGACCGGCCTCACGCGGACACCGGCTCGATCGTCGAAGCCGTCCGCGACGAGCTCGACGGTGTCTCGACGCAGGCGGTCTATGACGTCCTCAAGGCGCTGACCGAAGCCGGGCTCCTGCGGCGGATCCAGCCATCGCGCTCGGTCGCCCGCTACGAGCTGCGGGTCGGCGACAACCACCATCACGCGGTCTGTCGCGCCTGCGGCGCGGTCGCCGACGTCGACTGCGCGGTCGGTGAGGCTCCGTGCCTGACCACCGCCGAGCACCACGGCTACGTGATCGACGAGGCCGAGGTCATCTACTGGGGCACGTGCCCCGAGTGCGCGACGGCCGCGGGCGTCGCCTGAACCAAGACGACAACGAACGCACCAAGGACCCACAGGGAGAGACATGACAGACACGGACACGCGCAGCAACAGCGAGAGCGAGAACCCGGCGATCACGGCACCGAGCGCCGAGAAGAACGGCCGCCCGCACACCAACCGGGACTGGTGGCCGAACCAGCTGGACCTGTCCGTGCTCCATCAGCACTCCTCGCTCTCCCATCCGCTCGGCGAGGACTTCGACTACACCGAGGAGTTCAAGAAGCTCGACGTCGAGGCGCTGCGCCGCGACCTGACCGAGCTGATGACCGCCTCGCAGGCCTGGTGGCCGGCCGACTACGGCCATTACGGAGGCCTGTTCATCCGCATGAGCTGGCATGCCGCCGGCACCTACCGCGTCCAGGACGGCCGCGGCGGGGGCGGGCAGGGAGCGCAGCGATTCGCACCGCTCAACTCGTGGCCCGACAACGCCAACCTCGACAAGGCCCGGCGCCTTCTGTGGCCGATCAAGCAGAAGTACGGCCAGGCGCTCTCGTGGGCCGACCTGCTCGTCTTCACCGGCAACGTCGCGCTCGAGTCGATGGGCTTCAAGACCTTCGGCTTCGCGTTCGGCCGCCCCGACATCTGGGAGCCCGAGGAGGTCTTCTGGGGCCCTGAGGACACCTGGCTCGGCGACGAGCGCTACAGCGACGACCGCGAGCTCCGCGAGGAGCTCGGCGCCGTCCAGATGGGCCTGATCTACGTCAACCCCGAGGGTCCCAACGGCAACCCGGACCCCGCTGCCTCGGCGAAGGACATCCGCGACACCTTCGGGCGCATGGCGATGAACGACGAGGAGACCGTCGCGCTGATCGTCGGCGGCCACACGTTCGGCAAGGTCCACGGCGCGGTCAGCCCCGACAACGTCGGCCCGGAGCCCGAGGGCGCTCCGATCGAGGCCCAGGGCCTCGGCTGGAAGAACAGCGTGGGCGAAGGCAACGGGTCCGTGACGATCACCTCGGGCCTCGAGGGCGCCTGGACACAGGAGCCGGCGAAGTGGGACAACTCCTACCTCGAGAACCTGTTCGAGTACGAGTGGGAGCTGACCGAGAGCCCGGCCGGCGCGAAGCAGTGGACGCCGAAGGACGGCGCCCTGGCCGACACCGTGCCGGACGCCCACGATCCGGAGCGCCGCCACGCGCCGATGATGCTGACGTCGGACCTGGCGCTGAAGGCAGATCCGATCTACGAGCCGATCGCGCGGCGCTTCTACGAGAACTTCGACGAGCTCGCAGATGCGTTCGCGAAGGCCTGGTACAAGCTGCTGCACCGCGACATGGGCCCGATCGCCCGCTTCCAGGGCCCGTGGGTCCCTGAGGAGCAGCTCTGGCAGGACCCGGTCCCGGCCGTCGACCACGAGCTCGTCGACGACTCGGACGTCGCTGACCTGAAGACGAAGCTGCTCGACACCGGGCTGTCGGTGTCCGAGCTCGCCAAGACCGCCTGGGCGGCCGCGGCCTCCTACCGCCACACCGACATGCGCGGTGGCGCGAACGGCGCCCGGCTGCGGCTCGAGCCTCAGAAGGACTGGGCGGTCAACGAGCCGGAGGTGCTCGCCAAGACGCTGCCCGTGATCGAGGGCGTGCAGCGCGAATGGAACGAGGCGCAGTCGAACGGCAAGCGGGTCTCGCTCGCCGACACGATCGTGATCGGCGGCGCCGCGGCGGTCGAGAAGGCGGCGAAGGGCGCCGGCCACGACGTCACCGTGCCGTTCGCGCCGGGTCGCACCGACGCCTCGCAGGAGGACACGGACGTCGAGTCCTTCGGCTGGCTCGAGCCACGCGCCGACGCGTTTCGCAACTACGTCCACCCGCGGCATTTCCTGCCCGGCGAGACGCTGATGCTCGACCGCGCCGTGATGCTCGACCTGACGGCGCCGGAGATGACGGCGCTGCTCGGCGGCACACGGGTCCTCGGCCTGAACCACGGCGACACGAAGCACGGCGTGTTCACCGACCGCCCGGAGACGCTCACGAACGACTTCTTCACGGGGCTCCTCGACATGGACGTCGAGTGGTCCCCATCGGAGTCGGAGGACGGCGTCTACGAGGGCCGTCGAGATGGCTCGGGCGAGGTCGTTCGCACCGCGACCTCGGTCGACCTCGTCTTCGGCTCGCACTCGCAGCTGCGGGCGCTGGCCGAGGTCTACGCGGCCGACGACGGCGAGGAGCGCTTCATCGCCGACTTCGTCGCCGCCTGGGACAAGGTCATGACGAACGACCGCTTCGACCTGAACTGATCGATCGCGCGAGCGTGTGGGTCCGGCCGTCGCGGCGGCCGGACCCGCACGGTCATCCCCACAGGCTCGGGGTAGGTGGGTCGGACGACGACACGACCGGCGAGGAGCCCCCATGCAGATCACCCGAAGCACGCGCGAGACGGCTCGCGGTCCGAGCGAGTACTTCGCCGGCGACGTCTGGATCGACGCGATCGCAGTGAACCCGCCTCCGTCGCGGGTCCAGGCCCTGAACGTCCACTTCGCTCCCGGCGCGCGCACCGCCTGGCACACGCACCCACTCGGCCAGGTCATCCACGTCCTCGAAGGCGTGGGCAGGGTCGGGCGCGAAGGCGAGGCGCCGCAGGAGATCCGACCCGGCGACAGCGTCTACTTCGAGCCCGGCGAGAACCACTGGCATGGCGCCGCCCCGGACCGCTTCATGGTCCACATCGCGATCCAGGAGACGGGCGAGGACGGGATGCCGGTCGCCTGGGGTGAGCACGTCGGCGACGAGGACTACCTGCGCGAGCCCGGAGGATGAGCGAACGACCTCAGAGCGAGAGGTCGATCGAGACGTTGAAGATGCCCTTGGCGAGCAGGTAGAGCCCGGCCAGGACGACGAGCACCGCCACCGCCTGCCGACCGTGGTCGGTTATCAGGCGACGCAGGGTCTCGAGCAGTCGCTGACCGCTCGTCGGGGAGAGCTTCGTCGTCAACGGCGGCGCCCAGGCCGGGAACGAGCAGACGGCGACGAGGAACGCGACCAGGAAGATGCGGCCGGGCGTGTCGGTCTTCGCCGCGGCGATCTGCTTCGCGGCGACGGTGACGACGGCGATCGTCGTGAAGTTCGTGACCATCGAGAAGACGCCGAACGGGAACGCCGCCGCGTGGCCCTCGACGACGCCGCTCGCGTTCTCGGGATCCTTCTCGGGCCGCTTCCGGCGCCGCAGCGGATGGCGGCCGACGTACTCGATCGACGCCCCGAGCACGACGAGCACCCCGCCGAGGACGATGTCGAGCGAAGCGCTGAGCGTCGGCTTGCTCGGCAGCTCGATGATGCTGCCGACGAAGACGAGCAGAACCACGATGACGAGCAGCGCCAGCGTCGCTCCGAGCGCGAACTGCCACGCGGCACGCGGACCGCGCGTCCCGAGCAGGACGATCTGCTCGGTGAACATCATCGGGCTGATCGCGCCGCCCGCACTCAGCGGGATCAGTACCGAGAGCGCAGCGATCACGGCGAGACGGGGAGCCGTCTGATGCGTACCGCCGGGATGCGCACGATCGTGTCACGCACGGCGGCATTCCTATAGGACCCCGCAGATGACCGAGCTCCTGCCCGTAGCGCTGGCACTGATCATGGCGAGCCTCGGGCTCTCGCTGACCCCCGCCGACTTCAAGCGGATCGCGACGAAGCCGCGCGGGATCGCGATCGGGCTCGGCAACCTGCTGATCCTCTCCCCCGTCCTCGCGCTCGCGATCGCGGAGGCGTTCGAGCTCGAGGCCGTATTCGCGGTCGGCCTCGTCCTGCTCGGTGCTTCGCCGGGCGGAACGCTCGCGAACATGCTGACGCACCTCGCTCGTGGCGACACGGCGCTGTCGGTCTCGATGACCGCGCTCTCGAGCCTCGCGGCGGCGGTCACCGTGCCGCTCTACCTCGCCTTCGCCGTCGAGCACTTCGGCGCCTCGGTCTCGGCGGAGGTCGAGACGCTCGGCATCGCGATCCGGGTCTTCGCGATCACCGTCGTTCCGCTGTCGATCGGGATGCTCATCCGCGCGAGGGCGCCGGGATGGACCGAGCGAAACCAGCCGACCGCCCGAAAGGTCGCGCTCGTCGCCTTCGTCCTGGTCGTCATCGGGGCGGTGATCAGCGAGTTCGCGCTCGTCCGCGACCACATCCTCGAGCTCGCCGCCGCGACGCTCGCGCTGAACGTCGCGGCCATGGCGATCTCCTACTCGATCTCGCGCCTGGCGCGGCTCGACACCCGTCAGTCGACCGCGGTCGCGATCGAGCTCGGCGTCCACAACTCGACGCTCGCGATCGCCGTCGGCTCGCTCGTCGCCGAACCGCTGATCATCCCGGCGGCGATCTACAGCGCCTTCATGTTCCTCACCGCAGGCGCCTTCGCGCGGGTGATGCACTCGCGCAACCCGGAGCCCGCGACGTGAAGGTTCCGTAAGCAGCTTTGTCCGTGACCGGACTCGGGTCTAGGTTCGGTCGAGTTGCGGTTTCAACGGCGCCGCGAGCGCCACGGAGGGAGAACGTATGTCGGATCTCGTAGCCATCGCCTACGACGACGTCCCGACGGCCGAGGCCGTCGCCTCGCGTCTGGGTCAGCAGGTCAAGGAGCACAACATCGAGCTCGAGGACGCGGCGATCGTCGAGCGCCGCGAGGACGGAAAGGTCAAGCTCCACCAGCCCTCGCTGACCGGCATCGGCGCCGTCAGCGGAGCGCTCTGGGGAGGCCTCATCGGCATGATCTTCTTCGTTCCGCTGTTCGGGATGGCGCTCGGGGCCGCAACCGGCGCGGCGGGCGGCGCGATGTCCGACCACGGGGTCGATGACGACTTCATGAAGCGGCTGGGAGAGGAGCTCACGCCGGGCAAGGCCGCGCTCGTACTCCTGATCTCGAAGATCACGCCCGACAAGATCATCCCCCACATCGAGCAGACCGGAACGGTGATCCAGACCTCGCTGCCCGACGAGCAGGAGCAGGCACTGCGCGACGCGCTCGCGCGCGCCGCCTAGGACCGCACCGGCCCGGACCCGGCGGACGCGCCCCGGTGCGGCAGTCCGTCGGGTCCGATCGCCGCGACGAGCGCCGCGTGGTCGCGCTCGTTCTGATCGGCGTAGCTCGCGGCGAAATCGGCGACGGCGTTGTCGAAGCGCTCGCTCGAGCCGAGGTAGGCGGCGATCGCGATCCGCTCGCCGGAGCGGGCGTGGGCGCGGGCGAGCACCGCGCCGCAGACCTTGGAATAGACCTCGAGTCCGGCCGGGCGCATGCGCTCGATCGGAGCCGAGCCCTTCCCGTCCCAGAGCTGTCGCACGTAGAAGTTGCGCCGCTGCCCGTCGATCCCCTCGCCGTCCATCCAGCCGAGCATGATGTCCCCGGCCGCCTGCATCAGCCGCTGACCCTCGACCACCCGGCGTCCATGGTGCTCGTAGGCGCTCGGCTCGAGACTCGCCTCGAGGACCGATGACCCGGCCTCCTTGATCTGGAGAAAGAGCGGATCGGAGCCGTCGCGCCCGGTGAACAGCGCGACCCAGGCATGGGTTCCGACGCTCCCCACCCCGACGACCTTGCGCGCCGCGTGGGCGTAGGAGTAGCGGCTCAACAGGTGACGGATGTGGGCCGGCAGGGTCGCCCGGTAGGTGTCGAGCAGTGCCTCGAGTCGCGACCGCAGCTCGGCGGCGCCGATCGATCCCATCAGCTCCTCGATCGGCGTCATCAGCGGCGGATCACTGGCCAGTCGCGGGCCGGCGCCGCCGCTCGATCCGGATGTCAGCTTCTCCAGCGCGCGCTCGTGGCCCTTCGCGCCGGCCTTCGCGACCGTGCGCTCGAGCAACCGCGTCGCGCGGCGATCGACGTGGGGATCGAGCAGCTCGCGCAGCGCCTCGATCCGCGTCCGCCGATACCAGAGCTCGAGCTCGCCGAGCCCCGCGAACTCGCGCATCGCCTCGCGGTAGCCGCGGACCGAGGCGACGACGGCGCGCCGGCGCTCATCGTCGTCGAACTCGCGGTCGCGCCCCGCGATCTCGACGCTCGCCGCGAGCCGCTTGACGTCCCACTCCCAGGGGCCTGGGAGCGTCTCGTCGAAGTCGTTGATGTCGAAGACGAGCTCGCGGTCGGGGGCGGCGAAGGTCCCGAAGTTGGACAGGTGCGCGTCGCCACAGAGCTGTGCGGAGAACCCGCTCGCCGGGGTGCCGGCCAGATCGCCGGCCATGATCGACGCCGCACCCCGGAAGAACGTGAAAGCCGAGGCGCTCACGCGCTCGTAGCGCAGCGGCAGGAGCTCCGGGACGCGGCCGGCGTCGTCGGCCGCGAGGGTCGCAACCGGATCGGGACGCCCCGGCGCCGGCGCCCACCCCTCGTGGCTCGAGCGCGGGGTCTCGCGGCGCGCTGCCTTTCCCTTGCTGCGGAGCTCTTCGACGGACGCGCTCATGTCCCGAGCCGATCACGGAACGAGCGCGAGGGCTCGACCGTCGCGCCCATTCCGTAGGCGAGGTTCTCAAGCATGTGATCGGAGGTCACCACCCGGATCGAGGCGGGGTCCGAGTCGCTGCGGACCCGCCTCAGGATCTCCTCGTCGGCCGCGTCGCGCTTCGGCTTCGGCGCGTTGGCGACTTCGATCAAAGGGGATGTGATCCGCGGGCGTGGCGCGCGCTCGAAGACGACCGTCACCTCGGCGCCGTTTCGCGCCGCCCACTCCTCGAGATCGACGACGAGTCGGGCCATCGCCGCGTCGCGGTCGCGCCACCAGCCATCGGGCCGGCAGCCGATCACGTTCATTCCGTCGACGATCCAGCGCACGTCCGGCGGACCGTACCGGCGCTCGCCGCGATTGCAATCGCGAAATTCGCGCCTATGTTCGGCGCCGACACCGCGAAAGGAGAATCCGTGACCAGCTCACCCTCGATCGTCCTCGTCCACGGAGCCTGGGCCGACGGCTCCTGCTGGAGCGATGTCATCGCCCGCCTGCAGGCCGACGGCTACGACGTCACCGCGGTTCAGCTTCCGGAGAACTCGCTCGCCGATGACGCCGCGCGGGTCCGCCACGTCCTCGGACGCCAGAGCGGGCCGACGATCCTCGCCGGCCACTCCTACGGGGGTCAGGTCATCACCTCGCTCGGTTCGGACGCGCCGAACGTCGTCGGCCTCGTCTACATCGCCGCGTTCGGACTCGACGAGGGCGAATCGATCGGTGGACTCCTCGAGCAGGGTGGGCCGCCGAGCCCCGCGCTCGCCCACCTCGAGATCGACGACCTCGGGTTCGCGCGCGTGCCCGAAGCCGACTTCGTGGGCCACTTCGCAGGCGACATCGAGACGGCGCGCGCCAGGGTGATGTACGCGGTCCAGCAGCCCCTCCACACGTCGACCCTCGCCGACGTGATGGGCGAGCCCGCGTGGCGTTCGCTGCCGTCGTGGTTCCTCGTGGCGACGGAGGACGAGGCGATCCCGCCCGACGCTCAGCGGGCGTTCGCACAGCGGATGCAGGCCGACACGACGGAGGTCGCGAGCGGTCACTGCGCGATGGTCTCCCACCCCGACGAGACGGTGGAGCGCATCGTCGCGGCCGCGAGATCGGTGACCGTAACCTGAGGGCGTGAGCGCCGGCGGGGGAAGTGAGGAACAGACCCCCGCCTCGCCCGGCCCCCTACGCGATCTCGCGGCGCCGCTTCGCCGCTTCCTGTCCACCGAGTCGGGCGGAGCCGGGCTCCTCCTCGCCGCGACCCTGATCGCGCTGATCTGGGCGAACAGCCCGTGGGCGGCGAGCTACGACGAGCTCTGGCACACCGAGCTCGCGATCACCCTCGGCGACGCGTCGCTGGCGATGGACCTCGGCCACTGGGTCGACGACGGCCTGATGATCTTGTTCTTCTTCGTCATCGGCCTCGAGCTGCGTCGCGAGGTCTCGCTCGGCGAGCTGTCGGACAGAAGCCGGGTGGCCGTGCCCGCGATCGCCGGCGCGGCGGGGATCCTCGTCCCGGCGGCGATCTTTCTCGCGCTCAATCCGACCGGTGAGCTGTCTGGCGGCTGGGGGGTCGTGATCGCCACCGATACGGCGTTCGTCCTCGGGCTGCTCGCGTTGATCGGACCCGCCTGCCCGACTCAGCTGCGCGTCTTCCTGCTCACGCTCTCGATCGTCGACGACCTGATCGCCGTCAGCGCGATCGGGATCTTCTACTCCGAGAGCGTCGATCCGTTCGCGATCGCGGTGGCGGCCGGATGCCTCGTCGGCTTCGTGGCGCTCAGCCGCTCGAACACGTGGCGGATCTCGGCCTACGTCCTGCTCGGCACCGTGCTCTGGGTGGCAGGCGTGGAGTCGGGGCTGCACCCGTCGATCTTCGGGATGCTCGCGGGGATCGCGATCAACGCGACGCCTCCCGAGCGCGAGCAGGTCGAGCGCGCCGGGCGCAGCTTCCGTGCCTTCCGGCAGTCGCCGCTGCCCGAGGTCGGTCGCGCCGCGCGACTCGAGCTCGCGCGCGCCGTGTCGGTCAACGACCGCTTCCAGGTCCTGCTGCACCCGGCTACGTCGTACGCGATCGTGCCGCTGTTCGCGCTCGCCAACGCCGGCGTCGATCTCGGAGGCGGTGTACTCGGCGAGGCGCTGCGATCGCCGCTCACCTGGGGCGTCGTCGCCGGCCTCGTCGTCGGCAAGCTGGTCGGGATCTCGGTTGCCGCGCTCGGGTCCGTGCGCCTCGGCGTCGGCGAGCTGCCGACCGGAGTCAGCGGCCTGCAGGTCGTCGGTGGCGCCGCCCTGTCGGGCATCGGCTTCACCGTCTCGCTGCTGATCGCCGACCTCGCTTTCGACGACGAGGCGCTCGTCGACCAGGCGACGATCGGAATCCTGATCGCGGCGCTGCTGTCCGCCCTGCTCGGCCGCCTCATCTTCGGCTTCGCGGCCCGCTACCGCGGCCAGCGCACCGCCTCGCTGCCGCGCGCGCTCTCCGAACCCGTCGACCCGCGGGTCGATCACGTGCGCGGACCGGTCGATGCGCCGCTGACCCTCGTCGAGTACGCGGACTTCGAGTGCCCGTTCTGCGGCAAGGCGACGGGCATGGTCCGAGAGCTCGCGCAACGGAACGACGGCCGGCTGCGCTACGTCTTTCGCCATCTCCCCAATCCCGAGATCCATCCCCACGCCGAGCTCGCCGCCGAGGCGGCCGAGGCGGCCGCCGACCAGGGGAAGTTCTGGGAGATGCACGACCTGCTGTTCGCGAACTCCTCCGAGCTCGAATACGAGGACCTGCTCGGATACGCAGCGGACCTCGACCTCGACGTCGAGCGCTTCGCACGCGATCTGAGTTCCGGGCGCCACGCGGATCGCGTCGGGCGCGACCTGACGAGCGCCGAGCAGAGCGGCGCCCGAGGGACGCCGACGTTCTTCGTCGGCGAGCGCCGCCACGTCGGCCCCTACGACGCCGCGACGCTCGACGCCGAGCTCCACGACGCCGGCTGAGGTCAGTCGGGCTCGGCGCCGCCGTTCTGGGCCAGCGGCAGGCGGACGAAGAACGAGGTCCGCCCCGGCTCGGACTCGAACCACAGCGACCCGGAATGACGGTCGACGACGATCCGCCGCGCGGTGGCGAGGCCGAGTCCGGTTCCGCTGCCGACGTCCTTCGTGGTGAAGAACGAGTCGAAGACGTGGGACTGCGCTTCCTCGGGGATCCCGGGACCGTCGTCGGTGATCTCGACCAGGACGCATTCACCGTCGAGCCGCGTGCGGATGCCGAGAGTGCCGCTGTCGCCCATCGCGTCGAGCGCGTTGTCGATCAGGTTCGTCCAAACCTGGTTGAGCTCGGAGCCGTGCACGGTGAGCTTGGGGATCGTCAGGTCGAGGTCCTTGTCGAGCTCTATCTCGCGGTGCTTCCACTTGTGCGCGAGGACCTTGAGCGTCGTCTTGATCCCCTCGTGGATGTCGACCTCGACGAGCTCGCCACGGTCCATGTAGGCGTAGGTCTTGACCGCGCGGACGAGGTCGGACATGCGCTCGGTCGAGTCGCGAAGCTCGCTCGCGAGCCCGCGGGCGGTGAGCGTCGCGGCCACCCAGCCGACGGCGACCCCCGTCGCCCCGCCGGCCAGCGCCTCGACGCGACCGAGCCAGTCGGCGTCGAGGCCGGCGGCGGCGAGCGGCTCGGCGAGCGTCCATGGCTCCTCGACACCGAGATCCGTGAGGCGGTCGGAGATCTCGTCCTCGGCGTCGGCGATCGCCAGCTCGTCATCGTCCGCCTCGGCATCGGCGGCGGCGGCGCGCTCGGTCGCCTCGCGCTGGAGCGCGACAAGCCCCTCCGCGGCGTCGCGTTCGATCCCGGCCTCGACGAATCCGCTCATCGCCGAGGAGATCGTTTCGAGCGCCTCCGCGAGCTGCTGGGCGGAACGCTGCGCGGCGGCGGCGGGGTTGTTCAGCTCGTGAGCGAGCCCCGCGGCCATCGTTCCGAGCGAGGCGAGGTGCTCGCGGTTCTGCTCGACGGCGTTGAGCCGCGCGGTCACCGGACCGAAGACCTGCATCACGCGCTGGTGCACCGACTGCGTCGCGCGTGCCAGGCGGCGGAAGTCCTCGGCCGGGATCACGAGCATGCGCACGTCGGTCTCCGCCTGCATTCGCACGGTCGCGTCGATCCCCATCATCACCGGGATCGCCATCGACCAGGTCGGGCCGTGCTGGTGGCCGAGCGGGTCCCAGGCCGCTCCGTGGCGGAGCGCCACCGAGGCGGTTCCCTCGAGGATCAGCAGCAGGCCCTCGGCCTCCTCGCCCTGCTCGACCAGCAGCTCGCCCCGTGGCACGAAACGCGGCACGGCGACCGCGGCCCACGGTTCGAGCTCCTCGTCGGAGAGGTCGTCGAAGAGGTCGACCGGGCGCAGGTCCTCGATGGTCGGTGCCGTCGTGCTCATCAGTCGTCTGCCAGGTACTGGTGGATCAGTGATACCGCCATCGAGCCCTCGCCGACGGCGCTCGCGACCCGCTTGATCGACCGTGCTCGGACATCGCCGGCGACGAAGACGCCCGGCACGCTCGTCTCGAGTTTCATCGGATCGCGGTCGAGCGGCCAGGCCGAGGTCGAGACATCCGGGCCGGAGAGGATGAAACCGCGCTCGTCACGCTCGACGATGCCCGCGAGCCAGTCCGTGCGCGGTGCGGCTCCGATGAATACGAAGCAAGCGTCGACGTCCTCGGTGCGCTCGCCGCCGGGGCCGCGGATCGTCATCCGCTCGAGGTGGCCGTCGCCCTCGGCGCGGATCGCCTCGGAGCCCGTCTCGACCTCGATGTTGTCGATCGCCGCGATCTGCTCGATCAGGTAGTTCGACATCGAGCGCTCGAGCGCCGGACCTCGGACCAGCAGCGTGACCCGCGAGGCGAAGCGGCTGAAGTGAACGGCGGCCTGCCCGGCCGAGTTCGCGCCCCCGATCACGACGACGTGCTGCTCCGCGCATGCCCGGGCCTCGGTCGTGGCCGCCCCGTAGTAGACGCCCGCGCCCGTCAGCTCCTCGAAACCGGGGCACTCGAGCCGGCGGTAGGAGACGCCGGTCGCGACGAGGATGCAGTTCGCGCTCAGCGAGCCGCCGCCGGTCAGGTCGATGAATCGGCCCGCGCCCTCGGCCCGCATCGAGACAGCGTCCTGGACGCTCAGGAGCTCGGCGCCGAGGCGGCGCGCCTGGTCGGTCGCGCGGCGGGCGAGGTCCGAGCCGCTGACCCCGGCCGGGAAGCCGAGGTAGTTCTCGATCCGGCTCGACTGTCCGGCCTGCCCACCGGGGCCCTCGCGCTCGACCATCACTGTGCGAAGTCCCTCAGAGGCGCCGTAGACCGCCGCCGCGAGTCCGGCCGGCCCACCGCCGACGATGATCAGGTCGTAGTGGTCGGCCGCGGGCTCGCCCTTGACCCCGAGGCGCTCGGCGAGCTCGAAGACCGATGGGCGCTCGAGCACCGATCCGTCTTCGAGCACCGCGGCCGGTAGGCGATCGTCGGATATCGCCATCAGCTTGAGCAGCTCGCGCGCCTCGCCGTCGCGTTCGACGTCGAGCCAGCGCACCGGCACCCGGTTGCGCGCCAGGAAGTCACGCAGGTCGTGCGAGTTCGGGGAGAAACGGTGCCCGATCACGCGCAAGCCGCCGGACTCGAGCACCGCTCCGGCGTCCCACGTCGTGAGCAGGTCCTCGACGACCGGATAGAGCTGCTCCTCGGGCGGGTCCCAGGGCTTCAACAGGTAGTAGTCGAGGCCGACCTCGTTGATCGCCTGGATCGCGGCCTCCGTGTCGGCGTAGGCGGTCAGCAGGATCCGCTTGGCGTCCGGGACGAGCTCGCGCGCCGCGAGCAGGAAATCGGTCCCGGGCATCCGTGGCATCCGCTGGTCGGCGATCAGCAGCGCCACCTGATCGCCTCGGGCGCGGACCTCGCGGATCAGCTCGAGCGCCCGCTCACCCGAACCGGCCCGCAGGATGCGGTACGACTCGCCGAAGCGGCGGCGCAGGTCGCGCGCCACCGCCGCGAGGACCGCGGGCTCGTCATCGACGGCGAGGATCGCCGGTTTTGCCTCTTTGCTCACCCGAGCGATCCTGACAAACCTGTCCAGCCCGACCTCCCCCGAGGGCTCTCGGCGCTCCGAGCGGGGTAAGACTGGGCTGTGGCCGACCGACTCGACCATCCCGGCGACGACCCCGCCCCGCAGAAGGCCGGCGCGATGAAGGCGGTGCTGACCGACGAGCGCTTCTCCGACCCCGACTGGATCTTCGAGCGCAAGCTCGACGGAGTCCGCTGCGTGGCGATCCGCGACGGCGGCCCGGTCCGCCTGCTGTCGCGAAACGACCTGCCGATGAACGATCGCTACCCGGAGATCGCCGCGGCGCTCGAGGCCGATCCGTGCCGGCGCTTCGCGATCGACGGCGAGGTCGTCGCCTTCGACGGCGCTCAGACCAGCTTCGCGAAGCTCCACGACCCGGCGGCCGAGCGCTTCCTCTACGTCTTCGACATCACCTGGCTCGACGGCACGGACGTCCGCGAGCGACCGCTCCGCGAGCGCAAGCGCCTGCTAGGTGGCGCGCTCCGATTCGACGGGCCGATCCGTCTCTCGCGGCATCGCAACGAGGCCGGCGAGGCGATGTTCGACGAGGCCTGCCGCAAGGGCTGGGAGGGCGTCATCGCCAAACGGGCCGAAAGCCCCTACCGGACCACCCGCTCGCGCGACTGGCTCAAGTTCAAGTGCGAGCACGGCCAGGAGCTCGTCGTCGGCGGATGGACCGACCCGAAGGGCTCGCGCGAGCGCTTCGGCGCGCTGCTGATGGGCTACTTCGACGCGACGGGCGAGCTGCGTTTCGCCGGCAAGGTCGGGACCGGGTTCGACGCTGCCCTGCTGGCGGAGATCGGCGACAGGCTCGATGCGCTCGCGGCCGACGAGCCTCCGTTCGCCGACCACGACGCGATCCGCCCGCTCGGCGGCCGCCACTGGGTCCGGCCCGAGCTCGTCGGCGAGGTCGGCTTCACGGAATGGACCGCTGACGGGCGCCTGCGCCATCCGCGCTTCCTCGGGCTGCGCGACGACAAACCGGCGCGTAAGGTCGTGCGCGAGTCATGAGCGACGGGTCGGAGACGCTCAGGGTAGGACGGCGCGAGGTCCGTGTCTCGAGCGCCTCGAAGCCGCTGTTCACCAAGCCCGAAGTCACGAAGCTCGACCTCGCCAGGTACTACGCGAGCGTCGGCGAGGCGATGCTCCCGCACGTCCGTGACCGCCCGCTCGCGCTCGAGACGTTCCCCGACGGGATCGACGGCGAGCAGCGCTTCTACATGAAGCAGGCGCCGAAGCACTTCCCGGACTGGATCGAACGGGTCACGGTCGAGAAGCGCGGTGGGACGCTCACCCAGGCCGTCGCCTGCGAGCCGGCGACCCTCGTCTACCTCGCCGGGCAGAACGTCGTCACGCCACATGTCTGGCTCTCGCGCGTCGATGAGCCGCGCCGTCCCGACCGGCTGACGATCGACCTCGACCCTTCCCCCGGCGGCCGCTTCGCCGACGTCCGCGCGATCGCGCGCGAGGCCGGCGCGCGGCTATCGGCGGCAGGCCTCGTGACGTTCGCCATGGTCACCGGATCGCGTGGGATCCACGTCGTCTGCCCACTGCGCCGCGACCGCGAGTTCCCCGAGGTCCACGGCTACGCGCGCCGGGTCGCCGAGGCGATGGTCGCCGACTCGCCCGAGCGCGTGACGCTCGAGTGGAAGCGCGACGACCGCGGAACGAAGATCTACCTCGACGTCAACCGGATCGCCTACGCCCAGCACGCGGTCGCGCCCTACGGGGTTCGCGCGCGTCGCGGCGCGCCCGTCGCGATGCCGATCCACTGGGACGAGCTCTCCGACCCCAAGCTCAAGCCCGATCGCTGGACGACGCGAAACGCCGTGGCGCGGCTCGAATCCGAGGGTGATCCCTGGCGAGGAATGGGACGCAGGGCGCGCAAGCTCCCGATCGGCTGAGTGGCGCCTACTCAGTCTCGGACGTCCTAGGACCAAGGTCCGATTGAAAGCCGGATCGGGCCTGTCGCACTCTGCCGCCACGGCGCGAGACCAGCGTCGCCAACGAGACCACCAGACCAGGAGGCAGAGATGTTCAAGGCACTCAAGCCCGCGAGCCGCGGCGGACGCGGCGGACGCACCCGGACCAGGACCCGCGGACGCACCCGGACCCGGACGCGCGGCCGCACCCGCACCCGGACCCGCGGTTGAACCACCGCGACGTGTCGGACGCGCACCGCGACCCCGCCGGAGACGGCGGGGTCGCCGCGTCGCGCCCGCGAAGGCTCGCGCGGCTCGCCGAGTGGGTCCGCCGCCTGATCCACAGCGATACGGCTCGCGACGGAGTCGTCCTCGCCGCGCCCGAGCTTCCGCTTCGCACGGTCTTCGGCCGCTTCTGGCCGATGACCCGTGGTTTTCGGGGCGCGATCGCACTCGCGACGCTGCTCGTCGTCTGCCTGCCGCTGCTCGCCGTCGCCGAGATCTGGCTGTTCAAGGTCGCCGTCGACGAGGTCCTCGTGCCCGCCGACCTCTCCGCCCTCGCCTGGGTCGCCGCCGCATTTCTCGGGCTCACGCTGATCGGGTGCCTGGCGAGCTTCGCCGAGGGCTACCTGAGCGACTGGGTCGCCGAGCGCTTCCTGCTCGACCTGCGCGGCCGCGTCTTCGCCCATCTCGAAACGCTGTCGCTCGACTTCTTCGACCGCCGTCGTCTCGGCGACATCCTCTCGCGCCTGTCGGGCGACATCGGCGCGATCGAGCGGTTGATGCTCTCGGGGCTCGCCGACGGGCTCTCCTACATCCTGTCGATCGTCGTCTTCACGGTCGCGCTGTTTCTCATCGACCCGCTGCTCGCCGTCGCGTCGCTGGCCTGCGCACCGTTCATCTGGGCGGCGGGCCGGCACTTCTCGCGTGAGATCAAGCAGAGCTCACGCGAGGCTCGACGCCATTCGGGAGCGGTCGGCGCGATCGCCGAGGAGAGCCTCGCCAACATCTCGCTCGTCCAGGCCTACGGACGCGAGGGAGCCGAGGCCGAGCGCTTCGACCGCGCCAACCGTGATGCGTTCGACGCGCAGATGGCGAGCACGCGGCTCGGCGCGATATTCGCCCCGCTGGTCGAGCTGCTCCAGGGGATCGGCGGCGTCGCGATCATCGCCCTCGGCACGTTCGCGCTGTCACGCGGCGAGCTCACGGTCGGCGCGCTGCTGGCGTTCCTGGCGCTCCTGGCGCAGCTCTACGCGCCGATCCGCCGGCTCGGCCGGCTCGTCAACACGCTGCACTCGGCCTCGGCGGGCGCCGAGCGGGTGATCGAGCTGCTCGACGCCGAGCCGTCGATCCGGGAGCCCTCGCACCCGGCGAGCCTCGGCACTGTGCGCGGCGACGTCGAGTTCGACGCTGTCTCCTTCGCCTATCCGGGCTCCGAGCGCCTCGCGCTCGACGCCGTGTCGCTCTCGGTCGGCCGTGGCCAGACGCTCGCCGTCGTCGGGGCGAGCGGGGCCGG
The DNA here is from genome assembly GCA_021496505.1 of Thermoleophilia bacterium SCSIO 60948. Lineage (GTDB taxonomy): Bacteria > Actinomycetota > Thermoleophilia > Solirubrobacterales > 70-9 > JACDBR01. The sequence continues at coordinate 1,793,978 of CP053031.1, forward strand.
CAAGTCGACGATCTCGAAGCTGCTGTTGCGCTTCTACGACCCGCGGGCCGGAAGCGTCCGGCTCGACGGTCACGACCTCCGCGGCCTCGCGCTGGAGGACCTGCGCCGGACGGTCACGCTGCTGCTCCAGGAGACGCTCGTGATCCACGGGACGATCCGCGAGAACATCGCCTACGGCGATCGGACGGCGAGCGACGCCGAGGTCGAGAGCGCGGCCCGGGCCGCCGACGCGCACGCGTTCATCGTCGCGATGCCGGACGGCTACGACACGATCGTCGGCCAACGGGGCCGCACGCTCTCCGGCGGGCAGCGCCAGAGGCTCGCGATCGCGCGGGCGATGCTGCGAAGCACCCCCGTCCTCATCCTCGACGAGCCGACGACGAGTCTCGACGCCGCCGCGCGCGAGCGGGTGCTCGCTCCGCTGCGGCGGCTGATGGCCGACCGGACGACGATCGTGATCTCGCACGACCTGGCGACGACCGCCGACGCCGACGCGATCGTCGTCCTTGGCCACGGAAAGGTCATCGAAACCGGCCGCCACGAGGAGCTGCTCACCCGCGACGGTGCGTATGCCGCGCTCTGGCGAACGCATCGGACGGTCGCGCCGCGCGAGGCCCGCGAGCCGGTGGCGGCGTGAGCCCGGCGGCGCTCGAGACGGCGCCCGTTCGCGGCCCGCTCGAACCCGGCCGGCTGCTCGCCCCGGGCCTCGAGGTCACGGAGCACCTCTCGCGGGGTGAGGCGCTCGACGTCTACGCAGCGTTCGACCACGGGCGCTGGTGCCCGGTCATCGCGAAGACGCCGACTCCCGAGCGCGCCCGCGACGACGCGACGGCCGCCCGGCTTCGGACCGAGGGGCGTCTGCTCGCCACCCTCGCCCACCCGCATCTGGCGCGTGCCTACGAGACGCTCGACGCGCCGCGGCTCATCGTCGTCATGGAGACGCTGCCGGGACGGACGCTCTCGGCGCTGCTCGACGACGAGCCGGACGGGATCGGCGCCGAGGATCTCGCGCTACTCGGATCGCAGATCGGCTCTGCCGTCCGCTATCTGCACCGTCACGGCTACCTCCACCTCGACCTCAAGCCCTCGAACGTGATCGTCGAAGCGGGGATCGCACGTGTCTTCGACCTCTCGATCGCGCGACGCCCGGGTCCGGCCCGCCGCGGCCTCGGAAGCCTCGACTACATGTCGCCTGAGCAGGCGCGGGGCGGCGAGCTCGGGCCCGCCGCCGACGTCTGGGGGCTGGGCATCGTCCTCCACGAGGCCGCCACAGGCGCGCTGCCGTTCGGCGAGCGCGACGGAGACGAGGTCGGGCAGCTGGCGGAGCGGGCGCCATTGCTCAGCGAGACGACCTCGCTCCCGCCCGCGCCGGCGGCGATCATCGACGCCTGCTTGGAGCCCGATCCGGCGGCACGCCCGGCGCTCGATGAGGTCCTCACGTCGCTGCGGGCGTCGCGCGATGGAGGCCACCTAGCATGAGCGTCGTGAGAGCCCTGGGTGCTTGGCTTCGGCGGATCAACCCGCTGCGGTCGCCCGTGTCGCAGTTCATGGCCGCCGCGCTCGTCGCGGTGCTGCTCGTCGGACTCGCCGCCGCGGCGTTGCTGCGAAGCGCGGCGATCGAGGAGGCGACCCGCGACGCGCGCCAGCTCTCGAGCCTCGTCGGTATCGGGATCGTCGAGCCGCATCTGGTCCAGGGCGTGATCGAGGGCCGGCAGGGAGCCGAGCGCAGTCTCGATCGCGTGGTCGACGAGCGCGTCCTCGAGGACGAGTCGATCGTCCGCGTGAAGATCTGGGACGAGAGCGGGCGGATCGTCTATTCCGACGAGCCGCGGCTGACCGGCGAGCGCTTCGAGCTCGACGACGAGGAGCTCGAGATCCTCGGGACGAACGAGGTCAAAGCCGAGCCGACCGACCTCGACGAGCCGGAGAACCGCTTCGACCGCGGCGAGGGCGAGCTGGTCGAGGTCTATCGCTCGATCTCGGCGCCCGACGGATCACCGCTGCTCTTCGAGACCTACTTCACGTCGGATGAGATCTCCGAATCGGGCAACAGGATCTGGCTCAACCTCGCACCGCTGCTGATCGGCGGCCTGCTGCTGCTCGCGGCGTTGCAGGTGCCGCTCGCCTTCTCGCTCGCTCGCCGCCTGCGCCGCGGACGCGACGAGCGCGAGGCGCTGCTGGCGCGGGCTCTCGACGCTTCGAACACCGAGCGCCGCCGGATCGCCCAGGACCTCCACGACGGTGTCGTCCAGGACCTGGCGGGAGTCTCCTACGGGCTGTCCGCGGCGGCCGACAGGGCGCGCAACGGCGGCGACCCCGAGTGCTCGGCGATGGACCGCGCCGCGCGCCAGACCCGGCAGAGCCTGCGCGAGCTGCGGACGCTGCTGGTCGACATCTACCCGCCCGACCTGCACCGGGCCGGCCTCGAGGCGGCGATGGCCGATCTCGCGGCGACGCTTCGCACGCGCTCGGTCGAGACCGAGCTGGTCGTCGACCCCGACCTCGAGCTCCCGGCGGAGATCGAGACCCTCTTCTACCGCTCGGCGCAGGAGGCCGCGCGCAACATCGTCAAGCACTCGGATGCGGCCCACGCGACCATCCGGGTCATCGGCCACGATGGCGAGGCCCAGCTCGAGGTGACCGATGACGGCGACGGATTCGACAGCGCGACCCCGGCGAACGGCCACTTCGGTCTGCGCATGCTCTCCGATCTGGCCCGGGACGCCGGTGGCGAGCTACGCGTCGATTCGGTCCCGGGGCGCGGAACGCAGCTGTCGATGAGGGTCCCGGTGCGATGACGCGCGTCCTGATCGCCGAGGACCACGCCGTCGTCCGTGCGGGGCTCGAGGAGCTGTTCGCGGGCGCTGAGGGGATCGAGGTCGTCGCGACGGCCGCCGACGGCGCCGCGGCGGTCGATCTGGCAGCCGAGTACGCGCCGGACGTCGTGCTGATGGACCTGCAGATGCCGCGGATGGACGGAATCGAGGCGACGCGACGCATCACGGCCTCCGACCCCGAGGCCCGGATCGTCGTCCTGACCTCGTTCTCCGACCAGGCGCGGATCCTCGAGGCGATCGACGCCGGCGCGGTCGGCTACCTGCTCAAGGACGCCGAGCCGGACGAGCTCTTCCGGGGAGTCGCGGCCGCGGCACGAGGCGAGTCGCCGCTGGCCCCGAAGGCCGCGAACGCCGTTCTGCGGGCACGCAGCGCCCCGGCCGGAGCCGACAAGCTGACCGAGCGCGAGCGCGAGATCCTCAAGCTCGTGGCCTCCGGCCTGCAGAACAAGCAGATCGCGATGCGGCTCGGGATCTCGGAGAAGACCGTCAAGGCGCATCTCACCAACGTCTATGCGGCGATCGGAGTCATCGGGCGCACGCAGGCGACTCTGTGGGCCGCCGAGCGCGGGATCGTCTGACCCCCCTCGGCGACGTTCAGGCGCCGGCCGGCGCGGGCGCCGCCCTTGGCCGCAGCCGCTCCTTCGCCGCGTAGAGGACGACGTCGGCGGCGCGCAGGAACTCATCCGGCGTCGTCTCCGAGTCCGCGCAGGCGGTGCCGGTCGAGATCCCGATGCGAGGCGCGAGCGTCTCGCGGATCCGGGCCGCGGCCGCGTCTGCGGCGGCGCCGTCGCGTCCCGGCAGGAGCAACGCGAACTCGTCGCCGCCGAGCCGGGCGACCGCGTCTCCCTCACGCACGCCGGCGCGAAGCTCGGCCGCCGCCCATCGCAAGAGGTCGTCGCCGGCTGCGTGGCCGAGAGTGTCGTTGACGGTCTTGAAGGCGTCGAAGTCGAGCAGGACGATGCTGAGCGTCTCGTCGCGCTCGCGCACCCGCTCGAGACCGGCCTCGACGAGCAGCGCGAAGCCGCGCCGGTTCACGCACCCGGTCAAGGGATCGAGGCGGCTCAGCGCGACGAGCCGGTTGCGCTGGTCCTGCAGGATCCGTGCCTGCCAGACACACATGACGCCGACGAGCGCGATCGTCAGCGTCAGCGCGGCGACGTAGGTCGGGCCGAGGGTGATCGAGCCCTGCGCGCTCGGCGCCTGGGCCGCGGCGATGACCGTCGCGAGCGAGAGCACGCTGACGACCGCCACCGTGTTTCGCGGATAGGAGAGCGCCGCGAAGACCATCGTCAAGAAGAGCAGCAGCAGGATCGGGCTGCGCACCCCGCCGTCGAGGGCCGCCGCGGCGCCGATGAAGATGATCAGCAGCACGCTCCAGCCGAGGAACAACCGCTCGCGGTGAGGGCTTGCGACGATCCGCTCCGGCGAGAACGAGGCGACCACACAGGTCGCGGCGAGAGCAAGAGCGTCGAAGACGAGCAGTCCGACGCGGTTCGGCTCGTCCCACGTCACCGCGATCCAGGCCCCGACCACCGCGACGAGCAGGAAACTCAGGAAGACCCCGGCGCGCACCATCTGCACACGCAGGTGGTCCTCGTCGTCGAGCGGCATCTCCGCCATGACTTTGCCCGCCGACCCCATTGGGTGCCCATCGGGTCCGGCCGGAGATCGCTTGACCCATGCGCCCGCCCTCCCGGCCAGTGGGCTTGACAAAGGGCTTCCCCGCCGCCGAGCTCCAACGTTCGTCCAGGGCGGCCCCTCCGCGCCGGCGGGCACGCGGCGACCGTCGGGCCGCGGCCGGCGGCCGGCGGCCGAGGTGGGTCGAGAAGTTGATGCCGGGGCGCCCGGTTCTCGGCCGGCCCGCGTTCGGTCCGAAGCGGAGCGGCGGGCGGTGACTGCGATGATCGGCTCGGACCATGGCCTCGCTCGGCACCACGATGGCGCTCGCCGCGGGCGGCCTCTTGGTCCTGTGGGTCGCGACATGGGCCCTCTCGCTGGCGCTCCGCGACGCGTCGATCGCCGACGTCGTCTGGGGCCTGGCCTTCGTGCTCACGGCCTGGATCGCGTACGCCGTCGGCGGCGGCGAGGACTCGCGGGGGCTCCTCGCCGCGGTGCTGACCAGTGTGTGGGGTCTGCGCCTCGCCGTCCACATCGGCGCTCGCAAGCGTCGCGAGGGCGAGGAGGACCGGCGCTACCGGGAGATCCGCGAGCGGGTCGGCGACGGCTTCACCCTGTGGTCGCTGCCCCGGATCTTCCTGCTCCAGGGCGCGGTCGCCTGGATCGTCTCGCTCCCGCTGTTCGCGGCGGCGGCCGGAACCGGCTCTCTCGGAGCGCTGAGCGTCGCCGGCGCGGTCGTCTGGGTGGTGGGCTTCGGCTTCGAGGCGATCGGTGACGCCCAGCTCGCCCGCTTCGGCCGCGACTCCGCGAATCGCGGCCGCGTCATGGACCGCGGCCTGTGGCGCTACACGCGCCACCCGAACTACTTCGGCGACGTCGTGGTCTGGTGCGGGATGTTCCTGATCGGGCTCGACGCGGGCGGCTGGTGGGCGGCCGTCTCCCCCGCGCTGATGGCCTACCTGCTCGTCCGCGTCACCGGCAAGGAGATGCTCGAGCGCCACCTGTCCAAGCGCGAGGGCTACGCCGACTACGTCGAGCGGACCAGCGGCTTCGTGCCGCTGCCGCCGCGCTCGAAAGCCGCGCGCAGGACCTGAGCCGCCGGGTCAGACGCAGGCGCCGACGATCTGGAACCCGAAGAGCCCGTCGATGTCTTCGATGTCCGTCGCGATGCCGGAGGCGTTCGAGATCGTGACCGTGATCTGATCGTCCTCGGCACCGCTGATCGCCGCCGTCGCCGGCGCGGTGCCGTCTCCGTCGCCTGTGAACGTCGTCGCGAAGTTGCATCCGACGTAGCCCTCGGTGAGCGTCAGCGCGTAGTTCCCCTCCGACGTCCGCTCGGCCGCTGTGATCCCGTCCGGGTTCACGACGTCGATCACTTCGCCCTGGGTGACGAGGATGAGCGCCCCGACGGTGGTGTCGTCAGAGCCGTCGAGCTCTCGCGCGCCGACCGCGTTGCGAGACAGCTCACCGCCCCCGAGCGAGCCGTTCTTGACGTCGACGCCCCGCAGCGACTCATTGCGCACGTCCTTCGAGCCGATCTTGGCGCCCGCGTAGGCAGTCCCTCCGACCGCGAGCAGCAGGGCCGCGAAGGCGACGAGATGAACGGGACGAATGCGGCGCAGGCGCTCGGCGATCATTCCCGGAGGGTGACAGGCCGGGCGGCGCCGTTACGGCCAGATCGCCTCGCGCCGGGCTCAGCGCTCAACCTGCGCCGCGGCGCCGAGCGCGAGCCCGCCGGCAACCGCATCCTCCACGAGCGCGAGGGCGAAGTCCGATGCCCCGAGGCGCCGTGACAGCGCCGAGCGCAGACCCCCCGCCGCGACCGCCGAGACGGCCGCCCCCGCCCCGCCGACCAGCGAGCCCCGCGGGCCGCCCGCGACCCATCCGCACCCCGCCCCAGACATCACGCGCCCGAACAAGGGGCCGGGATCCGTCCGGCTCGGGACGAACGGCGTCTTGTCGGCCACGACCTCACCGAGGGCGGCGATCACGAGCCCCGCCCGGATCGCCGCCGGGGTGCCCGGTGCGCGGAGCGCCAACACTGCCGCGGGCATCATCGAGCGCATGCCGCCGGACAGGCCGAGTCCCAGCGCGGCGTTTTGGGCGCTCATGCTCGCGGAGGTCGAAGACTTCTCGTCCATGAGCGGGCGGCTACCCCCGGCAGACCAGGGGGACTCGCGTCCGAGCGCGGCGCCTCAGAGGTCGATCGACCCGTCGACGTAGGTCCGGGTCGCTCCGCCGACCCAGATCCGCTCGCCCTCCGGATCGATCCGGACCCGGCCAGAGCGCCCGAGGGCGGTCCCCTGTGAGGCGACGTAGGAGCCCGCGACGCGGCCCGAGTCGAGTAGCCAGCGACCGAGCGATGCGTTGAGGCTGCCGGTGACGGGGTCCTCGCGCATCGAGCCCGCGACCGGGAAGAACGCCCTGACCTCCACCGCCGGCGTGGCACCGCCCTCGTAGAGCCCGGCGACGCCGATGTCGAGATCGCAGAACGACGGCGAGTCGATCGCCAGCACCCGCTCGGCCGAGTCGAGCAGCAGTGCCAGGCAACCGGGCCCGTTGTCGACCCAGTGCGCGTCGACGACGGCCGCGCGCTCGACGCCGAGGCTGTCGGCGGCGAACGCGAGCGTCTCGTCGTCCAGCGGGCCGTAGCGATCCATCGGCGGCGCCGCGAAGGCCAACCCGTCGCGACCGCGGCGGATGTCGACGATCCCCGCAGCACACTCCTGGCGCAGGAGCTTGCGCTCGCGGCAGTGTCCGTTGTGCTCGAGCCAGGCGTGACAGGTCCCGAGGGTCGGGTGCCCGGCGAACGGCAGCTCGACCGACGGCGTGAAGATCCGGACCGCGTAGTCGGCGCGCGACGGATCGCTCGGTGCCGTGACGAAGGTCGTCTCGGAGAGGTTCGTCCAGCGCGCGAGGCGCTGCATCTCCTCGCCGTCGAGCTCGTCGGCGTCGAGGATCACCGCCACCGGATTGCCGCCGAGCCGCTCCGAGCCGAAGACGTCGATCTGCTTGAAGGCGTGAATCACGCCGAACCCGCTCTCCCGTGACGCGCCGTTCCCCGCATCGACCTTCGACGCTAGCGGCTGGGCGAGGACGTTCAGCGCCGTGCTCGGGTCTCCCGCGCCAGTGTGTCGGCGACCTCGGCGTAGACCTTGCGGTTGAAGACGAGCCCGACGTGGCTTCCACCGACCTCGACGCAGCGCGCGTAGGGCACGACAGCCGCCCGCCAGCGGACAACCCCGTCGCCCTTCGAGTAGATCGAAGTCAGAGGGACGTCGTCCGGGAACTCGGCGCTGTAGTCATAGGTGAACGGGCAGTCGCACTCGGCCGAGAAGCAGCCGCGCTTGGCGATCCGGTCGCTCGTCCGCGCGTGGACCGCGCTGACGGCCTCGACCATCTTCAGCGTCGGGATCGAGATGTCGAACGGCGTATCGAGCCCGGCTCCGATCGAGATCGCGCTCGAGACGAGCTCCGGTCGGCGATGCGAGAGCGCCTTGACGAAGTGACCGCCGCGACTGTGGCCGATCAGCGCTACCTTGCGGCCCGTCTTCTCGGCCAGGTGCTCGAGCCGCGCTTCGAGCTTGACCGTGGCGCGCTCGGAGCAGTCGATGTTCGACAGGATCCCGGCCGGCTCGGCGACGTAGCCGATCCGGCCGAGCCAACCGCGCATCACCGCCAGCGAGCCGTCGCCGGCCAGGAACCCCGGGATGAGGATCACGCCGGCGCCGTCGCCGTCGCGGACGCGCTCGCCGCGGTAGACGGGGTCGACGGTCAGCCGTGCCCACTCGAGCTGCCAGCGCAGCTCCTTGAAGTGATGACCCCACCACCCCTTCTCGGGCGGCTCGGGTGTCGGCTCGCCGGGCGGGCTTACCGGATCGAACGTCGTGCCGGCCACGCCTCGGGAGACTAGGCCTCCTCGAGGACGTAAGTCCCCGGTGCGTCGCAGATCGCCTCGTGCTTGGCGTTACCGAGCTTGCGCGGCTTGTTTCGCTGCTCGCCCGAGCGCTCGGCGAGCCACTCGACCCAATCGGCCCACCACGAGCCCTTGTGCTTGCTCGCCTGCTCGAGGAACTCCTCCGCGGTCTCGGGATTGCCGGACCCGTTCGTCGTCTGGAAGCTCGCCTTCTCGTTGTCTGTCGGGTTGACGAGCGCCGCGATGTGGCCGCTCGTCGAGAGGATGAACCGCGGCTCGGAACCCAGCAGCCGCGTCGTCCCGTAGGCGTTCTGCCACGGCACGATGTGGTCTGCGATGCCCGCCACGACGTAGGAGTCGACCTCGACCTTCGACAGGTCGATCGGCGTCCCGTCGATCTCCAGCGCACCGGGGGTGACGAGGGCGTTCTCGACCGAGATGTCGATGAAGTCCTTGTGCAGCCCGGCCGGCATGTTGGTCGAGTCGGAGTTCCAGTAGAGGATGTCGAAGGCCGGCGGTTGCTTGCCGAGCAGGTAGTTGTTGACCCAGTAGTTCCAGACCAGATCGCTGGGCCGGAGCCACGCGAACGTGCCGGCCAGCGAGCGCCCGTCGAGATAACCGCGCTTGGCCGAGTCGGCGATCGCCAGGTTCGCGAGCCGGCGATCGGCGAACGAGCTCAGCGTTCCGGCGTGCTCGTTGTCGAGGATCGTCACGCCGAGCGTCAGCGCCGCGAGCTTGTCCTCGCCCCTCGCCGCCATGTGCGCCGCTGCGACCGACAGCGTGATCCCGCCGGCGCAGATCCCAAAACCGATCGCCTTGTCGGCCCGCGTGATGTCGAGCGCGATGTCGATCGCATCGTGCGTCGAGGCGATGTAGTCGGTCAGCCGCCAGTCGGCCTGGTCGGCGCCGGGGTTCTTCCACGACATCACGAAGACCTGGTGGCCGTTGGCGACGAGATGCTCGACGAGGCTGCGCTCGGGCGCCAGATCGATGATGTAGTACTTGTTGATCTGCGGCGGCACGACCACGATCGGCCGCCTGTAGACCTTCTCGGTCTGCGGCTTGTACTGGATCAGCTCGAAGCGCTCGTCGCGATGGACGACCGCGCCCTCGGTCAGCGCGATGTTCTCGCCGACCTCGAACGCCGACGTGTCGACCATCTCCGGGATCCGCGGCTTCGACGACATGTCGCCGACGAACTTGACGAGTCCGTCGCGCAGGTTTCGCCCGCCGGTGTCGATCGTCTTCTTGACGACCGCGGGGTTGGTCGCCGG